>UQMI01000033.1 GCA_900542045.1 uncultured Blautia sp. | reverse complement strand
TTGCCACTTTTCTTTTCCCCTCTTTCAAAGTGGAAATAAACTTTTCACTTCAGCAATTATTTGTAAGTATATAAGATTTCTAATTCAGCTGCTCTTCCAGAAGCCTGCGCACTCCGGCAATGGCTTCGTCCACTTTTTCCGGTTTCTTGCCGCCGGCCTGTGCCATCCCCGGACGGCCGCCGCCGCCACCGCCTACTACTGCCGCTGTGGCTTTGATCAGGTTGCCTGCATGGGCACCGCGGTTCATGGCTTCCTGGGTTGCCATGGCCAGAAGGCTGACTTTGCCGCTGGATACAGAGGCCAGGACTACTACGCCTTCTCCCAGTTTTTCCTTCAGCTGATCGCCCAGATCACGCAGACCATTCATGTCCACATCGTCTACTCTGGCTGCCAGCAGTTTCACGCCGTTTACTTCTTCTACCTGATCCATTACATTGCCCAGGGAATCGGAGGCAAGCCTGCTCTTCAGAGATTCGTTCTCGCTGTGCAGGGTCTTCAGTTCTGCATTCAGATGCTGCAGTTTATCCAGCAGTTCTGCCGGAGTCGCTTTTACCATCCTTGCTGCTTCGTTCAGAGTTTCCTCCAGATTCTTATAATATGCCAGCACGCCGTTGCCGGTGAGGGCCTCGATCCGGCGCACGCCTGCAGCGATTCCGGATTCGGATACCAGCTTGAACAGTCCGATACGTCCGGTATTTTCCACATGGGTACCGCCGCAGAGCTCAATGGAGAAATCGCCCATGGATACAACCCGCACCTCATCGCCGTATTTTTCTCCGAACAGCGCCATGGCGCCGGTCTTCTTCGCATCATCCAGTGACATGATCTCTGTCTTAACCGGAAGAGAAGCCTGGATTTCCTGATTGACCAGAGCTTCCACCTGCTCCAGCTCTTCCTTAGTCATTGCCTGGAAGTGGGCAAAGTCAAAACGCAGACGGTCCGGAGTAACCAGAGAACCTTTCTGCTCCACATGAGAACCCAGTACCGTCTTCAGAGCCTTCTGCAGCAGATGAGTAGCACTGTGGTTCTTCTCTGTATCTTTTCTGGCTGTTTCACATACTTCCAGAGATACGGTGTCGCCCACCTTGAGCATGCCGGATTTCATATAGCCCACATGGCCGTATTTGCCTCCCAGCAGCTTGATGGTCTCTTCCACCACAAATGCTCCTTCCGGAGTATGGATCACACCTCTGTCACCTTCCTGGCCGCCCATGGTGGCATAGAATGGAGTTTTCTCCACAAAGACTGTTCCCCTCTGGCCGTCTGTCAGCGCCTGGGTCAGTTCGCTTTCTGTGGTGAGCACCGTGATCACAGAAGTATCTTTCAGATGATCATAGCCGGTAAATTCTGTAGTAATAGAAGGATCAATGGAATCATACACCGTAGCGTCGGCACCCATATAATTGGAAACCTCTCTGGCCTCTCTGGCCTTGGTCCTCTGCTCTTCCATGGCAGCCTGGAACCCTTCTTCGTCAATCCCATATCCTTTTTCTTCCAGGATCTCTCTGGTCAGATCCAGAGGGAATCCGTAAGTATCGTACAGCTTGAAGGCATTGGCGCCGGACAGACAGCTGCTGCCTTCTTTCTTCATTTCTTCTTCCATCTCTCCCAGGATGCGCAGGCCCTGGTCGATGGTCTTATTAAACTGATTCTCTTCGTTGGTCAGTACATTGAAAATGAAATCTTTTTTCTCTTCCAGTTCCGGATATCCATCCCTGGAACCCCGGATCACTTCCGCGCTCAGCCGTGCCAGGAAGGTACCCTCAATCCCCAGCAGACGTCCGTGACGGGCTGCCCGGCGGATCAGGCGGCGGAGTACATAGCCGCGGCCTTCATTGGTGGGCATGATACCATCGGAGATCATGAAAGTTGCAGAACGGATGTGGTCTGTGATCAGACGGATCGACACATCGTCCTCTTCCTTTTCATGGTAGGTTTTGCCGGCGATCTCACAGACCAGATTCCGCAGGGCGCAGATGGTGTCTACATCGAAGATGGAGTCCACATCCTGCACTACCACTGCCAGACGCTCCAGACCCATGCCGGTATCAATATTTTTCTGCTCCAGTTCTGTATAATGACCTTCTCCGTCATTGTCAAACTGAGTAAATACGTTGTTCCATACTTCCATGTAGCGGTCGCAGTCGCATCCTACTGTACAGCCCGGTTTTCCGCAGCCATACTTCTCGCCCCTGTCATAATAGATTTCCGAACAGGGACCGCAGGGACCTGCGCCGTGCTCCCAGAAGTTATCTTCCTTTCCAAAGCGGAAAATCCGCTCCGGAGCAATACCGATATCTTTGTTCCAGATTTCGAAAGCTTCTTCGTCATCCAGATAAATAGACGGATACAGACGGTCCGGATCCAGTCCCACCACCTGAGTCAGGAACTCCCAGGACCAGGCAATGGCTTCTTTTTTGAAATAGTCTCCAAAGGAGAAATTGCCCAGCATCTCAAAAAACGTCCCATGACGGGCAGTCTTTCCCACATTCTCAATATCGCCGGTACGAATACACTTCTGGCAGGTGGTTACCCGGCGGCGGGGCGGGATTTCCGCTCCGGTAAAGTATGGCTTCAGCGGCGCCATACCGGAATTGATTAACAATAAGCTCTTGTCGTTGTGCGGTACAAGAGAAAAGCTTTTCATTGCCAGATGTCCTTTGCTCTCAAAGAACTCCAGAAACATTTTTCGAAGCTGATTCACTCCATATTTCTCCACGGTCGTTTCCTCCTGATTCATAGTCCGCCATACCTGTACGATGGCGGGCCGCATTTTCTCATTCTTGTTTGGTTCTGGTACCCATGACCCTCACATAACCGCTGCATGGTCACTGCACCACCAATTACCATACCATACTTATTTATTTCACGCAAATCTTTTTGAATTTCTTCTTGCCTCTTTTCAACACGAAACCATCTTCACAGCCGGTGATTTCGTCTTTGCTCACCTGATGATGCACATCGGTGACCTTCTCTCCGTTTACGGTCACTCCGCCCTGCTCAATAGCACGGCGTCCCTCAGAACGGGTTCCCACCAGTTCCGCCTTGCAGAGCAGAGAGATCAGGTCGATGGAGCCGTCTTTGAAATCGTCTTCCGTCAGCTCTGCCGTAGGCATCTGGTCCGCATTTCCGGAGGAGAACAGAGCTCTTGCGCCTTCCTGTGCTTTCTTCGCCTCTTCTTCACCATGTACCAGGCTGGTCAGCTCGTATGCCAGAATTTCCTTTGCCTGATTCAGCTGGCTGCCTTCCCATTTGTCCATCTCATCGATCTGCTCCAGCGGCAGGAAAGTGAGCATGCGCAGGCATTTCAACACATCGGCATCCCCCACATTTCTCCAGTACTGATAGAAGTCAAAGGGACTGGTCTTGTTGGGGTCCAGCCATACGGCGCCGGACTGGGTCTTGCCCATTTTCTTGCCCTCAGAATTCAGGAGCAGAGTAATGGTCATGGCGTACGCGTTTTTGCCAAGCTTCCGACGGATCAGCTCCGTACCGCCCAGCATGTTGCTCCACTGGTCATCGCCGCCGAACTGCATGTTGCAGCCGTATTTCTGGTACAGTGCGTAGAAGTCATAGCTCTGCATGATCATGTAGTTAAATTCCAAGAAGCTCAATCCTTTCTCCATACGCTGCTTGTAGCACTCTGCACGGAGCATATTGTTCACGGAGAAACAGGAGCCCACTTCCCGGAGCAGTTCAATATAGTTCAGGTCCAGCAGCCAGTCTGCATTGTTTACCATCAGCGCCTTGTCATCGGAGAAATCGATGAACCGCTCCATCTGCTTCTTGAAGCAGTCACAGTTGTGCTGAATCGTCTCCGGTGTCATCATGGAACGCATGTCGCTTCTGCCCGATGGATCTCCGATATATCCGGTGCCGCCGCCGATCAGGGCGATGGGCTTATTTCCTGCCATCTGCAGTCTCTTCATCAGACACAGCGCCATGAAATGGCCCACATGCAGGCTGTCCGCAGTAGGGTCAAAACCAATATAAAAAGTTGCTTTTCCATTGTTCACCAGTTCTTTGATCTCTTCTTCATCTGTTACCTGGGCGATCAGGCCTCTTGCATGAAGTTCATCCCAAATTGTCATTTTCTTTTCCTCCTGTGCGAAAATCTTTCTGCCGCAGTGCGGTCTTCTGTTCCACTCCGGTCTGCGCAAAACAGATGTCCGCCGGACATCTTGCGCCCTCGCTGAGTGTTTGTGTGATAGGAAAGTCATAACAGAATGTTCTACTTTCCTGGCATATAAAAATACCGGCCTCACATCCCTTAGGACGAGAGCCGGTTCCCGTGTTACCACCTAATTTCACAACAGGCTCACACCTGCTGCCTTCGTAAGTATCGTACTTCAATACTCCAGCGCGCTAACGGGCGCCAAACCGCTGCAGCCTACTAAAAGAATCTTCGTTGGGTGCAGAGCTCCGAGATGTATTCAAATCCTGTTCCGCCCGCGCCTCTCAGCAGCCGGCCACTCTCTGTGGGCTTTCTAGAATCCTACTTGGTCTCTTCCTTGCCTGTATGCTTTCTTCTTAACCGGTTCTGCCTGCCCGCATCCGACATGTCTGCGCCATACGGTCTGTCACAGAACCTCTGTGCCATACAGTATACAAATCCGGGTTTTATTTGTCAAGGGGTTTTCCGGTATCATCAGGTATAGAGCCGGATTCCTGCAATGAATGCCTCGGAATTTTATCCCGAGATGCGCATACCTTATGCATTTATGCTCTTCCCTTATGCTTTATGCCTATTCCTTCTGTTCAGTGTGCTGCGCCCTCATCTTCCATGAGGTTCCCGCCGTCTGCTGCACTGGTGGCCAGCTGGTCACAGCGTTCATTTTCCGGATGCCCGTCATGGCCTTTTACCCAGAAGAATTTCACCTGGTGGGGCTCTTTTGCTTTCAGCAGGCGCTGCCACAGATCAATGTTTTTTACCTCATCCTTTTTTCCCCTGCGCCAGTCTTTTTTCAGCCATCCGTCGATCCAGTGCTGATTAAAGGCATCCACCAGATATTTGGAATCCGAATACAGCTCCACCTGACAGGGGCGGTTCAGCGCTTCCAGTCCCACAATGGCTGCCATCAGTTCCATTCGGTTATTAGTTGTTTTCCTGTATCCCTGAGAATACTCCCGTACATGGAGTTCCCCTTTTGCATCCACATAATGAAGCACTGTTCCATAGCCTCCCGGACCGTCCGGGTTCCCTCTGGCTGCTCCGTCTGTATAAATCTTTACCAGCATTCTGTTCTCTTCCTTTCCAAATTATAAGTTCTCCCAGACACCATTTTCTTCGAATACCTCCGCCGCTTCTCTGGCATCATCTACGATTTCCTGGGGATACCCCAGCAGCTGCAGCAGAGAAATGGCATTTCTGGTGGACGCCCGTCCCTTCTGCAGCAGATAGCTGAACAGGATATCCTGCTGACGGATCTCCTCCTCAAAATGATAATTATCGTAATATTTTTCCAGTATATAGGAAAGCTCAATATCATGGGTAGCTGCAAAACAGATGACATTCGGTGCTGCCAGCTGCTTCAGGATCCGGGAAGATGCCGCGATCCGTTCGATGGTATTGGTTCCTCTGAGCACCTCATCCACAATGCACAGCACCGGCATTCCTTCTTCTGCCTGATCCAGAATCCTCTTCAGCGACTTGATCTCCACAATGAAATAACTCTCCCCTTTATACAGATCGTCCCGCAGCGCCATGGAGGTCAGGATCCGAAACATGGGCGCTTCATAACTGCTGGCCAGACAGGTGTTGACCGACTGTGCCAGTATGGCATTGATGGCCACATTTTTGATAAATGTGGATTTTCCCGAAGCATTGGAACCGGTGACAAGAACACCCCGTTTCGCAGTAATGGAATTGGCCACAGGATCAGAAATCAGAGGATGGTACATATCCTGCACCTGGAAGGAAACCTGGCCAGGCTGCTTTAAGACAGCGCAGGAACCATGCTGAAACTTCGGATGACAATAATAAGGCAGGGTCTGCCGCCAGGATGCAATGGCAATGGCAGCATCCAGCATACCCATCTGATTCAGAAGGGTGATCACCGCCTCCCTGTTACTGACCACTTCCCGCAGCATGGCATTGTATTTGATCAGGTCCACATGGGCGATCATCCGCAGATAATCCATGAGCAGATAGATTGGATTGCCGGAACTGTCATTCCGGCCGGTCACCCAAAAAGATTCCCTTTGAAATTTTCCAAACTGCAGTCGGGCACCACGAATGGACTCTGTCTGCTCCTGGACTTCCTCCCAGGTGATTTTTTCCATTTTTTTCGCAGCTGCCAGCATACGCAGCAAATTCTCAAAACAATACAGATAAACGCCCGCCACTTTCCGGTCGCTCCCGCCGAAATAGGTACCGGCATTTACCGTACACAGAAGGATAAACAGAAAAATCCCGGGTACCGGCTGAAACAGCATATACACAAAAACCGCCAGAACCGCCAGAGCGGAAACAATATGAAAGGTCCTCCGGAGCACCGGCGCATCCTCCAGAACAAAAATGGCATCGGATACGGAACCGTAGCGCCCTTTCCCGACTTCCGACAGCAGCATCTGCATTTCTTCCCTTTCTCTGGGATGCTCCGCAAAAAAGGATATCCGCCTTTCCTGTTTTTCCAGTTCCTCTTCCGAAAGACGGGGTGTACGCAGCAGATAATATAAATAGTCCTCACCCGGGGAAGATACTGTCTGATTGATTCCCACAAATACCCGATCCATGTTCAGGTCATTCCAGGTAATATCGTCTACGAAAAAAGGCGCGTCTTCTTTCAGCCGACTGGCATAATGAGAAATATTATCAATCTCCTCCAGCGTATAGGCTCGCTCACTGACTTTTCCCCATTGCCGCCGCATTCGGGACAGGAACAGTTTTCTGCGTTTCCGGTTGTTATAGATCAGGATCACCACTGCAGCTGCAAGGATCAGCACCAGGATCCCTGCATATTTCAGATATTCTTCCATTTTTTATTTCTCCGCCTCTTATTTCTCCGCCTCTTATTTCTCCGATGGGTCATATTTCCAACCGGGATACCTCCTTCCCGCCAGAAATTAACAATAGTTTCTGCCAGACAGAAGGTCAGACTGGCAGCTTCTTCCCAGTATACCATAGAGAAGTCTTTGTCCGCAACTGCGGTGTAAGGGACCTCATACGCTTTTATTTTTGTACCATGCCCTACAATAAGATCTCCCGGACTTTGGTTACCGGTATTTCACATCTTTCTGCAATGGTGTTCTCATCTGAACCTGCCATCTGCAAACGGATCACTTCTCTGGCCAGACGGATACCGGAAATTTCTCCCTGAGTTTTCCCTCGAGCCTCTCCCCTGGCTTCTCCCTCGGCAATCCCCTGTTCCACTCCGCTCTGAAATAAGTCTTCCAATGCTTTGCACATATTACATCTTCCTTTCTCTTCCCCACTTTTCCGGAGCAGTTTCTCGGAATGAGTCATGATCCGGAGCATCTCATACGCACTCCAGTCCAGATGCGAGAATACTTCTGCATGCTCTACCACATAGGATTGCAGCGCTTTTCGATCTCTGGACCGCTGCAGAAATCCAAATACATACCGCAGATCCGTCCGGAATTTATCTGTGTGCAGATAAAATGCCACTTCCAGCAGCTGCATGGGATAGTCTGCAATCCGCTGCTCCAGCTCCTCCGGACAATACTCCAGCTGCAGAAGATCTTTTAACCTTCTTGGGCCGTCCCAGGGTTCCATTCCGTAGTACAGCACCAGCGTCAGACTGGGCAGCAGCCGGTCTTCCCGTCCCATTCCCGACAGAAATTCTGCTCCCTGCAGATCTCCTGCCTTCTTATGTATTTTCTGTATGCTTCTCCATTGCCCGTCATAACAGGAACCATCCCCATTGAGCACCCGCAGGGGCATGGCATAGTGCACATGACTCTGATGCTCCAGGGAAAGTACTGTCACCTGCAATCCCAGCCGGATCGTATGACTGGAATCCCTGATCATGACTTTCGCAAGGTTCTCTTTCGTGTTTCTCCGGTAACTTACCGGGTTCTCCATCTGTATATCCTCCGGACGTATCCGCTCCTCGCCATGGAAGAACTCTGCATTCAACAAGTCTGCCAGACGGCAGGGATCTCCAAAGAATTCCGTAGTGATAAAATCTTTTGCTCCTATGAAACTACCTCCTTTCAGCAGGAGGTGCCTGTTTCCATCAACCTCACTGCCTGTATTGTGTTCCTATTGGGAAATCTCATGCATCACGGTCTCAGAAATGAAAACAGACCATAGAACTAAAGAATTGACCGCGCCATTGTATAACGGCGGGAAAGTTAGATAACTTTGGATTATATTAGCACATATTGTTCTAATTTTCAAGGCAAAAAAAGCTGCCGCACCTATGATTTCCTAATCATTGATGCGACAGCTCCTCCTGCTATTGTTATGTAAAGTTGTTAAAATCGCGGGACTTTATTAATTGCTCACCCACTGACTGAAAAATACATGTCCTCTGTACTGGAAAGTTTTGCACTTGTCCCAGTTCAGGTTGCAGGACTCAAACGCTCCGGGCGTCATAAAGAACGTACAGTCAAAATCCTTCCGCCCCATTACCGATGTGGAAATTCCGGAGATCACTCTGGCCTTTCCTGTGGATTTGTAACTGTTCAGCAGCTTCTTGGCCGCAGCCACCGCCTGATAGGATTTGGCCTTTTCCTCCCAGATACCATTCATACGGCGGAGCAGGGCTCCATCAAAAACAGGAGAATACTGCGTCTTGGAATAGATTACATATCTCAGATTATTGGGGAAACTGGTATTCTCCGGCAGTGTCCGGTTCAAAATGGACAGCGCCACAGCAGTCATGCCTGCCAGCCCCTGATCATTGGCTTCCGCATCCACCAGCATGGCCAGAAGGTCATCGTCTTCCAATGTTCCATCCGCCACTCCCGGATGCTCGACATATTCTTTCTGCAGTCTCCACTGCCTGCCATTTTCCCTTACCAGTATATCATTGCCGGAAACCACATAATCCTGGGTAATAGTTCCCACGCCGTCCTCGTCAAAGGTATATACCTTTCCGCTGATGGTCTTAGTGGTATTCACCGCCATGACCCCGGAACCTGGTTCAAAATAATAATAATCGCCGTTAATGGTCTTCAGCCCATACTGCCGGATTCCCTTATTCTCGCTGAGATAATAGGTTTTACCATTATCCGTAAGGAATCCAAAACTCATGATTCCGGTATTCTCATCAAAATGATACCAGTTGGCACTGACCTGGACCCATCCTTTCTGCAGTTCGCCAAGCTTGGTGTCATTACTCTTCACCCGGCCGTTATTGAAAAAATAGTATTGATTCTTGCTGTTTCTTACACGGCCGGTGGCCATTTTGCCGCTTTTCAGGCAGAAATAAATCTCATCGTTCTGGTATACCCACCCGGTATGCATCGTGCCGTTGCTGTTGAAGTAATACCAGTAAGAACCGATCTGCACCCAGCCTGTCTGCATCTCACCGGAACTGTTAAAATAGTATTTCTTTCCGTTAATGGTCCAGAGTCCGGTATACATGGCTCCGTTACGGTTTACGTAGTAATACTTTCCATTCTGTTTCAGAAACTGACTGGTAGCCGCTTTGCCGGTAGAGCCGAAATAATACCAGTATCTTCCGATCTTAACCCAGGTATTTGTTACCATGGAACCGTCGCTTCGGAAATAATATCTTCCCTGGGTCAGTTTCTGCAGTCCGGTGCACATACGTCCTCTGGAATCCAGATAATAGGTCTTCCCGCCTACTTCGATAAAGCCTGTCTGCTTTTTGCCGTCTATGTAATAATACCAGTAATCTCCGGCCTGTCTCCAGCCATTGGTGGCAGCCGCCATTACTGTCCGGGTTCCCAGTCCCTGTACGGAAACCGGCAGGAATGTCATACACAGGACAAATGCCAAAAGCAGAAATATCCTCGTTTTCTTTTTCATTCTTTCCTCCTTCTTGACACTGCAGGCGTGTCATCAAGGGAGATTTGGAAGTTTCCTCCCAAACGTATTCTCCTGTCATAACTTTCTTTTTCTACTCTGTAATATTTATTTAATTATATCTTAATATATTGAGGGTGTCAAGAATAGTCGCTCATATTCAGCCCAGAGCAGGGGACTTTTTCGCCAGCCCCCTGCCTGCGGCATCCCGGCAGCCCTGCGCCGCAGATATATGCCTTCTATAATATCAAATAATGATGCAAACCATTCCTCCCTTGCTGTCATTCACAATTTTCTGCATCGTATCCTGCAGTTTCACCTGACTTTCTTCCCCAATACTCGCAATCTTGGTACGGATTCCATCTTCTACCAGCTGCTCCACGGTCTTGCCGAAAATATTGGTTTCCCAGATGCTCTCCCCTCTGGCTTCGCTTCCCTGAATATAGGTGATCAGATCTTTCGCCTGCTGCTCGGTTCCCACAATGGGCGCGATCTCCGTTTCAATATTCGCTTTGATCATATGGATGGACGGGCTTCGGGACTTGAGTTTTACGCCAAATTTATTTCCCTGGCGGATCACCGCAGGTTCTTCCAACTGGATTTCCTTCAGTTCCGGAATGACTACGCCATAACCGCAGCCCCGCACCGCCTCCAGGGCCGACTGCACTTTCACATATTCTTCTTTCATCCTGGCAAATTCCTGCATGGTATGTACCAGCTGATATTCGCTGTTCATTTCAATGCCGGTCATTTCGCTGAGCATCTGGTAATAATATGCATCCTTTACATGTACACGGATGCGGATCAGACCATCAGACAGCCCCACAGATTCCAACGTAGTTTCTTCCACATAAGGCCCCTGCATTTTCAGCGGGTTCTTCTGGATATCCCGGATATGTTTTACATTTTTCATATATTCCCGGATCTGTTCCAGGATATTTTTCTTCAGTTCGTGACTTTCCGGAAGCATTTCCACCCACTTGGGGATAAAAAACTGGATCTGGCTCACAGGGAATTCATAGAGCACCTGTTCCAGGATCCGGATCACATCATCTTTGCGAAGCTGCTCACAGTTTACGCTGACCACAGAGACCTGATATTCTTCCTGCAGCTTTTCTGCCAGCTTCATCGTTTCCTCACGGAAAGGTTTCTGTGAATTCAAAAGCATCAGAAAGGGTTTTCCCTGACTTTTCAGCGCTTCCACCGTTTTCTGTTCTGCTTCCCGGAAATTTTCCCTGGGGATCTCCCCAAAAGATCCATCGCTTGTGATCACCAGTCCGATGGTGGAATGCTGGGAGATCACCCTGCGAGTTCCGGTATCTGCCGCCTGATGGAAGGGAATTTCCTGTTCAAACCAGGGCGTTTTCACCATCCGCTCTTTTCCCGCTTCCACGTTTCCTGTGGCCTCCGGCACCAGAAATCCCACACAGTCGATGAGGCGGACCTTTACCTTCATATCCTTATCCAGTTCGATCTCCACGCCGTCCTTGGGAATAAATTTTGGTTCCACTGTGGTGATGAGTCTGCCTGATCCGCTCAGAGGAAGCTGGTCCCGGATCTGTGAGGCCCTTGGCTCTTCCAGTCCCGGCAGAGCTATCAGTTCCATAAAACGCCGGATAAATGTGGATTTTCCTGTCCGCACCGGACCAACGACCCCTATGTATATTTCTCCATTGGTGCGGGCCTTTATGTCTTTGTACACCTGAAACTGTTCCATCAATACTGCCCCCTTACATCCTGGAACTTTCCCGCCGGTACCGGTCTGCAGCCTGACCGGGCGGAAGTCATTTTTCCATCTGCTATACTGCTTATATATATGCGCGGAAATCCCGGCATATTCCGAAAATAAAAACTTCTTTTCCGTATCCACACCCGGCGCACTGCTGTTGCAATGCCGCATTTCCCATGCTATAATGAATCCAGCTTTGAAAGGATTATTGTCTATGTTTACTGTATTATTGATTCTGCTGTCTCTCTCTTTGCATCTGCTTGTGTTTTTCTCGCTGGGATTCCTGACAGAGACTCTTTTAAAACTGAAAAATCCTTCTTTTCCACGCTGTCTGGTACTTGGCTATGTGGTCTATTTTGCCCTTTTTGAGTGTCTGGTACTGCCCATGACTTTTCTGAAAGTACGTCTGTCTGTATTTTCCATTATATGGGGAATCCTGCTGTGCATCCTGGTCCTTTTGTCCGTGATCCTGCCGGGAAAGAAACGGATCCGTCAGTTTTTCCGGTTTTCCGGACAGCTTTCGGACCGTCAGCTGGTCTGGAGTATTCTGCTGGCCCTGTGTATTGCCTTTCAGGTGATTGCCGTGGTTCTTTATCAGGATACCAGTGCGGACGGCGCCTATTACGTGGGGACTACAGCCACCTCTGTTTATACAGATACGCTGGGCCGTTACAATCCCTATACCGGCGCACCGCTGCAGGTATTTCCCAGCAGATACATTTTTTCCGCTTATCCCATGCACAATGCGTTCGTTTCCTGCATTCTGCATATTCCTGCGATTATCCAGAGCAAAACCGTAATGTCGGCCCTAAACGTACTCGCGGCCAACAGTTTATACTACCTTCTTGGCCTCCGGCTTTTTTCCAACAGAAAAAAACAGGCATCCCTCTTCGTTTTGTTTCTGTTTTTGCTGAATCTTATGACCGGCACTCTGTACACACCGGGAACCTTCCTGTTCACCAGATCTTATGAGGGCAAAGCGCTTCTGGCAAATTTCTCGGCCTTCTTCGTCCTGTACTGCTGTCTCTGGCTGTATCAGAACAAAAAGACCAACCTTCCCTGGCTGCTGCTTTTTCTGGGAAATATCTGCGCCATCACATTTTCCGGCACAGCCATTTTTCTGCCGATACTGGTATGCAGCGCCGCCCTCCCGGTCCTCTGGCACCGCAGGTCCCGATCACAGCTGTACCGGCTTTGTCTCTGCCTGCTGCCCAATATTATCTACACCCTTGCTTACCTGGCCGCGGAAATGAACCTTCTTGTTCTTTCCGCCCAATGATTGGAGAATCGCTATGCCTGGAATCACTATTGAAGAATTCGGATTTACATTTATTCTGGAAGCGCTGGAGGCTTACTGGGGCGATGCCCTTCTTTTTTTCCTGCTGTTTCTCGCTGCTGTTCTGAGCATGCTGCTGTTTCGCAGAAAAGACGGCTCCGGCATTTTTGTCTGTGTCTTTTTCTGTTTTCTGTTTACGATTTACAACCCCATTCTGGTGCGCTTTCTGGTTCAGCTGCTGGATATGGAAACTGTTTATTACCGCCTGTTCTGGCTGCTCCCCGTCACCATAGTCCTGGCCTGGTACGCGGTACATCTCTGCAGCCTGCCCCGTTACCGATGGGCACGCATCCTGCTGGCCGCTGGCTGCGCCGCTCTTATTCTTCTGGGCGGACAGCCCCTGGAAAGCGTCTGGCATCCCGCACTGCCGGATAATATTTACAAAGTTTCTGACGATCTGGTAGATGCATGTTCTATTATTCACAGGGACAGCGAGGAAGAGCAGCCCACCGTGGTCTTTGATACGAATATGAACATGGTGGCCCGTCAGTATGATCCTTCTCTTCTTCTGGCACTGGACCGGAACGCAGTTCTCTACCGTGCCGGCAGCCAGACCATATCCGGAATTAACGAAGACACCGTCTACTACCGGGGGCAGAAGGCACTGATGGATGTGGCATTTTACGGAGAGGAAATACCCATGCGGCAGTTTCTGGCCGGACTCCGCTGGCGGGAAGTAGATTATCTTGTGGTACCGCTGAACAATCCTCTGCACAGCTATATTCAGGAGGCCGGCTGTGTTCCTGTGGGAGAAACGGAAAAATATGTGGTCTACCGGTATGAACAGGCATGAAACAACCGCTCCGTCATACATTCTGTCCGAATGGAAAAACTCCTGGGTTTCCGCAGAGCCCGGGAGTTTTTTACGCGCCAAGAAGCCTGGACCATCTTTTCCGATCATCCAGGCTTCTTCTTGATCCAGATTATTTATTTCTGTTACAGGAGCATTCTTTACTGATTCAGACTGCTGTTACACAGATCCTTTCCGAATCCGCAATCAATAAAACTCATTATGCAGCAATTCGTGCTCACGATTCTTCAGAAGGTCATTGTACAGCTCGATTACCAGCGGGTTCTCATCTGACTTCTTAATGATCATGGTATTATCCGCATTATACAGACCTCTGGCTCTGGCTGCTTTTGTCCGGTCTCCGGCTCTGGTAGGCTGACCGCCTCCCATGATACAGCCGCGCCGGCATGCCATTACCTCGATAAGATGATAGTTGGCCTCACCTGCTCTTACACGATCCATGACTGTTCTTGCGTTTGCCAGTCCATTTACCACACAGATATTCAGATCTGTACCTTTATACTGAACAGTAAATTCTTTGATTCCCTGTTCGCCGCGAACACCAGACTCTGCGATCTCTTCCATCGCCGCTTTCGTATGTTCCGGACACAGTCTTCGAAGTACAGCCTCTGTCACACCGCCGGTTACGCCAAAGATCACACCGCCGCCAGATCCAAAACCAAAGGGCATGTCGCAGGCTTCCGGAGTCAGAGCCGCAAAATCAATACCGGTATTATTGATCATACGGATCAGTTCAGTAGTAGTGATCACGATATCCGTATCTTTCTCTCCCTTTGTATAGCTGTTAGGACGTCCTGCTTCCATTTTTTTCGCCGTACATGGCATAATAGATACCATCACGGTCTTCTTGCCGGCAGCGTTCTTTGGAATGCGGAAATACTCTTTGATCACAGCGGAAAGCATTCCCTGCGGCGAACGGCAGCTGGAAATATTAGGTACAAAATCTTTATACTGGTCGGTAACAAATTTCACCCAGGCCGGACAGCAGGAAGTCAGAAGAGGCAGCGGACCTCCATTTTCCAGTCTCTCCAGGAATTCCGCAGATTCTTCCATGATCGTAAGGTCCGCACTGAATGCAGTGTCATATACTTCATCAAATCCCATCCGGTGCAGAGCGTTTACGATCTTACCCATCACACTTCTGCCCTTCTGAATGCCGTAAGCATCGCCCACTGCTACGCGGACCGCCGGCGCAATCTGCGCAACTACACGAACATTTGGATCAGAGAGCGCTTCCCATACTTCATCGGTATTTGTCTTAATGGAAATAGCGCCTGTAGGACAGTAAACCCGGCACTGTCCGCAGTTTACACAGTTGGTTTCCGCAATCTTCTTATTGAATTCCGGCATTACCATAGCTTCCGTTCCGCGATAGGCAAAGCCCAGCGCACCGATTCCCTGCAGCTCTTCACAGGCACGTACACAGTCACCGCAGAGAATACACTTATTCGGATCTCTTACAATAGAAGGTGAACTGTCGTCAATCTCATGGATCTCACGGGTATTCTCAAAACGAATTTCCCGTACACCCAGTCTGTGCGCCAACTCCTGGAGAATACACTCACCGCTCTTGATACAGGTGGTACAGTCTCTGCAGTGCGCTGCCAGGAGCAGCTCCACGATCAGTTTTCTGTATTTTTTGATCTTGCCGGAATTGGTATAGATCACCATTCCGTCTCTTGGTTCTTCGGAACAGGAAGCAAATGTTCTGCCTCTGTCATCCTCTACCGTACAAAGACGGCAGGCACCAAAAGTAGATACTTCTGAATGGTAACACAATGTTGGTATATTGATACCCGCCTTTCTGATAACAGAAAGGACATTCTTTTCATCGGTAAATTCAACTTTTCTACCGTCAATCGTCATATATCCCATAATGAATCCCCTTTCTATGCTTCCACGTAAATGGCATTAAAGTTACAGTTATCCTTGCAGGCGCCGCACTTAATACACAGGTCATTGTTGATCTTGTAAGGATGCTTGATCCTTCCGGTAATAGCCCCGGCAGGACAATTTTTCGCACATTTTCCGCATCCGATACAGTATTCTTCATTGATGTGGAATTGACGCAGTGCAGTACAAACCTTAGAACGGCATTTTTTCTGCTGGATATGTTCTTCGTACTCATCACGGAAGCGCTTCAGGGTACTGATAACGGGAAGCGGCGCACTCTTGCCCAGACCGCACAGCGCCATGCTCTTAACCATGGTTGCCAGTTCTTCCAGGCGATCCAGATCTTCCATTTCGCCTTTTCCTGCTACAATTTTCTCCAAAATTTCCAGCATGCGCTTGGTTCCTTCACGGCATGGCACACATTTGCCGCAGGATTCCCTCTGAGTAAAGCTCATAAAGAAGCGGGCGACTTCCACCATACAGGTATTCTCATCCATTACTACCAGTCCGCCGGATCCCATAATCGCATCAAACTTCTTTACGGAATCAAAGTCCAGCGGCTGGTCCAGATGCTCTTCTACCAGACATCCGCCGGAAGGTCCGCCAATCTGTACTCCCTTGAAAGCAGCGCCGCTTTTCAGGCCTCCGCCGATATCGTAAATGATCTCCCGCAGGGTAGTACCCATTGGCACTTCCACAAGACCTGTGTTCTCGATGGAACCGGTCAGGGAGAACGTCTTGGTTCCCGGGCTCTTCTCTGTGCCGATGGTACGGAACCAGTCAGCGCCTTCCAGGATGATCTTCGGTACATTGGCAAAAGTTTCTACATTATTCAAAACCGTTGGCTTTTCCCACAGACCTTTTTCAACTGTTCTGGGCGGTTTTACACGCGGCATACCGCGATTGCCTTCGATGGACGCAGTCAGCGCACTGCCCTCGCCGCATACAAAAGCTCCCGCTCCTCTGTTAATATGTAAATGGAAATTAAAATCCGTTCCCAGAATATGATCACCCAAAAGGCCATATTCTTCTGCCTGGGCAATAGCCATTTTCAGTCTTTTTACGGAAAGAGGATACTCTGCACGAACATAAATATATCCTTCTTCTGACCCCACTGCGTAAGCAGCGATCGTCATACCTTCAATCATCTTATAAGGATCCCCTTCCATAACGGATCCATCCATAAATGCGCCCGGGTCACCCTCATCTCCGTTACATACCACATAACGTACTTTTTCTGGCTGGCCGGCTACCTGCTTCCATTTTTTTCCGGCAGGATATCCGGCACCGCCTCTGCCGCGCAGTCCGGATTTGTCTACTTCTGCGATCACTTCTTCGGGAGTCATGGTCAAAAGTGCTTTGGACAGAGCACTGTATCCGCCTACTCCAATGTATTCCTGAATAGATTCCGCATCGATCTTTCCGCAGTTTTCCAGAACGATCCGTGTCTGCTTGCCGATAAATGGAATATCCTCCGGCTTCTGACAGACACTGCCTTCTTTTGTTTTGTAGAACAGACGCTCCACCGGCTGTCCCCGCAATACGGTGCGGTCTACGATCTCCCGGCAATCTTCTACCTGTACTTTCACATACTGATAATTATAAGGCTCAATCCGCATCAGCGGTCCCAGTTCACAAAGGCCCTGGCATCCGGTCTTCACTACACCGAGATGAGGCAGGTCCTTCTGCATTTCTATCTGAACACCTTCCATGTCTGCACAGAGACTGACCATTTCATCATAAACCTTCTGCGCACCGGAAGCCATACAACCAGTACCGCAGCAGATCAGCACACGACAGGTATAGGCATCTATTTCTTTCCGGACTTCGTCCCTGCATTTTATCAAATCATCTCTACACGTTATGCTCATTCGCTCTCACCTCTCAATTCATTTAGTAATTCCACAGCCTTCTCCGGTGTCATCTTCGGATGCACCTCATCGTTTACAGTCAAGGTAGGCGCAAGTCCGCAGGCGCCCAGGCAGGAAACTGTTTCCACAGTAAACAGCATATCATCCGTCGTATGCTTCTTGTGGGTCAGGCCAAGTTCTTTCATCATGGCTTCTTTCACAGGAATGGATTTGCGGACATGACAGGCTGTGCCATCACATACTTTAATAATATATTTGCCTTTGGGTTCAAACGAAAAATTTTCGTAAAATGTTGCTACACTGAATGCTTTGGCCTCCTTAACTCCTATTTCTTTGGCCACATACATCAGCAGTTCTCCCGGCAGGTAACGATATTCTGCCTGAATATCCTGCATAATGGGGATGAGCGAGGAGCTTTTTCTGCCGTATACCTCAATGATCTCATCCGCTTTGTCATAGTAAGACTGGTCTAACATTCTTTTCCCTCCTTGATTTTATTTTGAAACCCAGAGTCAGTGTACAATCGCATTTCCGGATTGTAGTGTCCTATCTCTACTGACGCTAAAATTTGGGATACCCGTCTCCCTAGATGTAAATATCCCAAATTTTGATAATCGTACTATTTTTGTACGATTCGCATATATTTGCACGTTCAATTATACAATAAATGATTATTTTTCACAACCGCTTTTGAATAGTTTCGCAAGAAATTGAAGAAAAAAAACAGCATTCACCCGAGTCTTCGAATAATTATTCAGAAAAAAAGACAATCCCGTTAACATTTTCACGTTTTCAAAGGTATTTTTCATAAAATACGAAAAGAATCAATTTTATGTATGCCGTAAAATACATAAAACCCCATTGATTTTGCATCGCATTTTCGCTATCATAAAAGCGTCAGAAGACCAACTCATGTGTCCTCTGACGGTTTCTGTCCATTGCAGATCAATAAGGAGAGATAAATATGCGTAGTCTTGACACTCCTGTTAGACAGATCAGGAAAAAAATATTTACAGAAGTTGCCAAAGTCGGGTTTCACTCAAGCGCAGAAAGCCTGAACCAGGATATCGAAGCCATTCCTTACCGGATTGTAGAGGAAACCCCAAAATACAGAGAAAGTATTTACCGGGAACGCGCCGTAGCAAGTGAACGCGTGCGGCTGGCCATGGGTATGTCGCTGCGTCCGGAAAACAAAGCGGTCCATCTGACTGCCGGCATTGAAGCCAGCAACATTGATGAAAAATATTATGAACCGCCTCTGATGCAGGTAATCCCTTCTGCCTGTGCGGCCTGCGCGCCGAACAAATACGAAGTCAGCAATATGTGCAAGGGCTGTGTAGCACATCCATGCATGCTGGTTTGTCCCAAGGGAGCCATTTCCATGGAAAACGGTTTTTCCAAGATCGATCAGAGCAAATGCATCAAATGCGGCAAATGCAAAGCTGTATGCCCTTACGATGCCATCGCCAAAAAGGAACGTCCCTGTGAAAGAGCCTGCGGTGTGAAAGCCATCACCAGCGACCAGCAGGGACGCGCCACGATCATCGAAGACAAATGTGTGTCCTGCGGAATGTGTATGGTCAGCTGTCCTTTCGGCGCCATTTCTGACAAATCCCAGATCTTTCAGCTCTGCCATGCGCTGAATGAGGGAATTGAGATCATCGCCGAGGTAGCTCCAGCTTTCATCGGACAGTTCGGCTCCGAAGTCACACCGCGGAAATTTAAAGCTGCGCTGCTCAAACTGGGCTTTTCCGAAGTATATGAAGTAGCTATGGGAGCCGACATCGGCGCCATTTCCGAAGCGCATCATTACGCACAGAAAGTTCACACCGGGGAGCTGCCGTTCCTTCTTACGTCCTGCTGTCCGTCCTGGTCCATGCTCGCAAAAAAATATTTCCCGGACACCATCGACAAGATTTCACAGGAACTGACTCCCATGGTGGCTACCGCAAGAAGCATTAAGAAAAAACATCCCAACGCAAAGGTTGTCTTCATCGGGCCCTGTGCGTCCAAAAAGCTGGAAGCATCCCGACGGACCGTGCGCAGCGATGTGGACTTCGTAATTACTTTCGAAGAACTGAATGGTATGTTCGACGCCAAAGAAATCCATGTGGAGGCCATGGAGGGCTCTTCTTCCATGCACGATGCCACCGGAGCCGGCCGAGGATATGCGGTTGCCGGCGGCGTGGCAGGAGCCATCGATGCCTGTCTGAAAGAATACTATCCGGATGTACCGGTACACATTGAACATGCCGAGACACTGACTGACTGCAAAAAAGTGCTTACTCTGGCCAAAGCCGGCAAAATGAATGGCTGCCTGATTGAAGGCATGGCCTGCCCCGGCGGCTGCATGGGAGGAGCCGGAACCAACTATCCGGTCAAGGAAACTGCAAAAGAACTCAAAAAGTTCGTTTCCTCTTCTTCCAAACGAATCCCTGACAAGTCCCTGGAAGATATCCAGCTGGATTAATGCAGAAGACAGATGAATCAGATATCCAGACTTCCCATACAGGAGGACCAGACCGGAACACACTGTTTTCCTGTCATACAGAAAGAAACCCCGGCGGCACATTATTCTGTGTCCGCAGGGGTTTCTTTCTGTATGACGTTCTCTTCTTCAGAGATTGTCTCCTGTTCTGTCTGCTGCTGATTTTCTTTTTTTCCTGCCATAAGGGTCTTCCGAATGGACTCCATGTCCCTCAGAAACTGAAGCTGTGTCTTTCTGGTCTTGGCTTTCAGGATCGCCAGTCCCCGGTTATACACCTTCCAGGACGTAGCGATCGGTACCAGCTTCCAGAGCTTTCCCTGGCGCACCTCTTCTCGTTCTTCACCGCCGCAGCCCAGAACATAACCATTCTTCACCGCAAAAATCAGGTCATTGTTGTTTCGGATCGGATAATTGATATCCGTATACGCAGTACCCACATACATGGCCTTATGAGAATCCGAGCCTCCAAACCCCGGCTTCCTGTAGGCATTGGTCAATGCTCTGGCATTTTTATTGGATTCCTTTTTTTCACAGGAATTAAAAGCCTCGATAAAATCAAAATCATGGATCAGATTGGGCGTTCTCGCCAGCTTTTTGGAAAACATGGTGCTTAAAAACTTGGCCCCGTAAGGATGTGCCGGTCCCAGAATTCCTCCGTACTGATGTACGATCTTGATCAGATTCTGCACCGGAAGTCCCCGCACCTCCAGGATCCGCAGCCGGAGTCCCTTTGGCATGATCACCAGAATATGCCCGGCATCCAGCGTATCATACTCGATTCCTTTTAACACCACAAAATCTGCCAGAGGATCATTTTTTCTTTTCAGTTCTTTTTTTGCCTTACACCAGGCGCGGTATCCCTTATAACTGTTGTGATCCGTGACCAGCATGCCGGTAAATCCCCGCTTCTGCAGCAGTCTGGCATACTCCGCCACCGGAACCTTGGCATCCAGAGATCCTTCCTTGGTATGGCAATGCATATCATAACGCATAGTATCTCCTTTGTTTTTGATCTTCCTAAAAACAGTATACCACAATCTAAGAAAATAATCTCCAGAAAAAAACAGTTTCTATCCGGGAAATATACACCCGGTGAAAAAATTCCTTCGGTTCCGCTCAATAATAAAAAATCCGCACGGATCTGCCCATTTTCTCCATCAGTTCCTGCAGCTGCAGCACCAGGATTTTTCTGGTGCTGATTTCAAAAGGAAGATCCTGATTCTCATGGGCCGTGTTCACCGCCGTTCCCACGTACAGCTGCAGATGGGTGCATTCTTCCAGCAGGATCCTGGCCAGTCTGGAAGACGCCAGCGGCTGATCCAGTTCCCGGAAAAAGTCTGTATCGAATTCTCCCTGTTCATATTTTTGCAGCAGCTTTCGCACTGCCGATAAAGTCAGCGCCCCTTCCGTGATCAGATCTGCCCCTTCCATCACAGATGCAGGAGGAATCTTCCGATTCAGCGAAGACGTCTCTGTCCGGATCTTTCTGCCCAGAATCCTGGCAGCCATCTCTGCCGTAGCGCCTCCCGCAATGATCTTTTTCCCCTCCTGTTCCATGAAAGTATGCACCATATCAGAATCTTTCCGCGAATCTGCCGGCGGCCCTGTCAAAATGTTTACAAACTGGGCCTTCCGGACACGGGCCACAGCTACTGTGGTATCATCCCCGGGACGCTGCTCATAAAGATCGCTGCAGGCATCTGCCAGACGGGATGCCAATCGTGATGCTGCCAGAGATTCTCCGGCACATTTCAGCGCATATTCCGACGCCGCTTCCCATGTCCAGCCATAATTCAGAAGACTGCCGGCGCCTGCGTAGATCACACCGTCGCTGACCACCACAAAGCAGTCATCGGGCATTGCCGGAAACTGCGCTTCCCGTATCTTCTTCTCTCCGATGATCCGTTCCCGGAACGGGATTCTCTCCAGCTTTCCCTTTCGAATAAACATGCAGGCAGGATTCTCATATTCCGCCAGAAAAACATTGCCGTCTCTGTGGATCTGCAGGATCGTAAATGTGGCATACGCCACCTTTCGCTCCTGACACACCGGAAGCGTCCGGGCCACTGTCTCCACACAGTCTGCCAGCCGTGCCCCCTCCCGGAGCATCTCCCCCAGGATACGGGAAGTCAGCGTTGCCAGAATATTGGCCTTTACACCGCTGCCCATTCCGTCAGCCAGGATCAGGATCCGGGAGTCTTCCGTATCCAGCACTTCTACCTTATCCCCGCAGAGTTCTTCCTTATATTTGTTCAGACTTTTCCAGGATATATCCACTGTATAGCTCATATCAGTCCTCCGCGCTTTCTTCCAGGATCGTATCCCGCAGCTTTGTCAGGGTTACTTTTGTCTGTGCGGTAGTCTCCCCCAGAAGCCCTGCAATCTCCTGGGCCACTGTCATCTGCCGGTCAATGACTTTCTGTGCCATTTCCACTGCATCCATCTTCATTTTCAGATTTTTCTCCTGCTCCTGCTTCTCCCGGGTAATATCCCGGTACATCACCAGCAGCGACTGGGGATTCCGGATGTGTACCACAGTCTCCATCACATGCATCTGCAGAGAGTCCAGCCTGGTCTGCCGGTTTATGATATTCTCCTTTGACGCAATCGCTTTTTCCACATCTTCTGTTTCCACAAACTCGAACAAATACCGGCCCGTGATCTCCGCCCGGGAAAGATCCAGTGCCCGCTCCACGGCATGACTGCACTCCAGGATCTCCAGGTCTTCATCGATGAGGAACAAAAGGTCGGGCGTCTGATCAATCATTACATTGGCCATGGATTCCGCCCGGGTAATGGCATAAGGCAGACACATATCCAGCTCCGCCTTGCCCGCATAGACCGCCCTTGCTTTTTCCCGGCAGGTGGAATAGCCGCAGGCTCCGCAGTTCAGTTCATCTTCCGGACTGTATTTTCCGATCCCGTGCAGCAGTTCTTCGATTTCCGCCTCCGATGGCTCTGTCTGGAAAATGGACCGGTCTGCAAACTGTTTCGCCATGGGAATCTCTTCCCATTTTCCCTGATAACTTTCTCTGTGTTCAACCTTCCTTTGTATCCGGGAGACCGGCAGCGCATAAGTTTCTCTGGCTCTGCCGGACACGGGTCCCTTCACGCATCCCCCTTCGCAGAGATTCAGTTCCAGAAAGCAGTCCTTCAAATTACCCTTTTTCATCTCTTCCAGCAGCTCCATACAGGAAGCAACCCCGCTGACCGCCAGATGCTGGTAACGGCTTTCCCGGCACAGGGCCTGAACACTGCTCAAGATCCCGCCGCCGATGGGGTACAGGCGGTTCACCATGGGATCCGGATTGTCCATGGGCTGCTCCTCACAGTCTTCCAGAGAAATCCCCTCCCGCTTCAGCCACTGTTCCAGCTCCTCAAACGTCAGGATCGCGTCCACGGCTCCCGCGACCCGTTCATCTCCTTCCGCCTCTTGTTTCTTAGCGATGCAGGGACCCAGAAACACCACTTTCGCAGCTTCACCATAAAGTTTCTTGATCAGTCTTCCATGAGCAATCACAGGCGATACCACGGGAGCCATTTCTGACACCAGAACCGGATAATACTTTTCAATCAGATCGTTGACTCCAGGGCAGCAGGTACTGATGATATTCCCCATCGTTCCCTGCCGCAGCAGTTTTCCATAAGCTTCTGTAACATAAGCCGCTCCTTCCGCCGTCTCCCGCACAGCGGAAAAACCCAGCCTCTTCAGGGCTCCGGCCACTTTCTCCGGTGCAGAAAGATCTCCCAGAAATGAGGGAGCCACGGATACCACTGTCTGTTCCCCCCGTTTCAGATAAGAGAGGATCCGCTCCAGGTCGCTTGCAAAAGTTTTGGCATTCTGGGGACAGACTTCCAGACAGTGGCCGCAGTGAATACAGGCTTCTTCAATGATGCGCGCCTGCTGATTCTGCACGGATATGGCCTTGACCGCGCAGTTGCGTACACATTTGTAGCAATGCCGGCAGCTGGCATCCTTAAAATCAATGACTTTCATGATGTGCTCCTCTTCTTTTTATTTCTGTTTTTATAGTAACAGAAAGCCGCGAAAGAAACAATTCTCTCTGCGGCTTTCCTGTATTCCTTTCTCCTGTTACTCTACATGCTCACCGTATGCTCCTGTAAACTGCTCATTCATTGATGGCACGCTCCACATAAGTAGTATGCAGGATTTCATGGGCTTTATGGCTGCCCGGCTCACCCAGATATTCCCGGTACAGCTGCCGGATCGACGGATTCTCATGGGATTTTCGGATGGCTTTACTGGCGTCGTTCCGATACAGTACGCCGGCTCGAAGTTTCCGGATATCTGTAAAATTCCGGATATTAGCCGGTACCTGAGGCTGTCCGCCGCCATTGACACAGCCGCCAGGACACGCCATGATCTCAATAAACTGATAATCTGCCTCGCCTTTCCGGATTTTTTCCAGAAGCTCTCTTGCATTGGCAAGACCGGAAGCCACAGCCACTTTCACATCCAATCCGGCTGCCTGATAGGATGCTTCTTTGATGCCTTCGGTTCCCCGCACTTCCTGGAAATCCAGGCTGGCCAGTGCTTCTCCGGTGAGTTCTTCCACCGCAGTACGCAGCGCCGCTTCCATTACACCGCCGGTGGCCCCGAAGATCACCCCTGCGCCGGTGGATTCTCCCAGAGGATCATCAAAAGTCTCTTCCGGCAGATTGACAAAATCCAGACCACATCGTTTGATCAGCCGCGCCAGTTCCCGGGTGGTAATGGCAATATCAACGTCTGCCACGCCGGCCGCATTCTGATCCGGTCTTCCAATCTCAAATTTCTTAGCCGTACAGGGCATGACGCTGACACACACCATTTTCTCCGGGGCAATTCCCAGTTTTTCTGCCAGATACGTCTTGGTAATAGCGCCAAACATCTGCTGAGGAGATTTACAGCTGGACAGATGGGGCAGCAGATCCGGATAATAGTGCTCGCAGTATTTTACCCATCCGGGAGAGCAGGACGTGATCATGGGCAGCACGCCGCCGTTTTTTACCCGGTCCAGGAATTCGTGAGCTTCTTCCATAATAGTAAGGTCGGCTCCGAAATCCGTGTCAAACACCCGGTCAAATCCCAGCCGCCGCAGAGCCGCTGCCATCTTGCCTTCCACATCGGTGCCCATGGGATAGCCAAATTCTTCTCCCAGAGCTGCACGCACGGAGGGAGCTGTCTGCACCACCACAAATTTCTCCGGATCGGCTATGGCTGCCATTACCTGTTCTGTATAATCTTTTTCCTGCAAGGCCCCGGTGGGACATACTGCGATACACTGCCCGCAGGATACACAACTGGTCTCTCCCAGTCCCATATCGTATGGGGAACCGATATAAGTCTTAAATCCCCGCTCATTGGCACCGATCACGCCGATCCCCTGTACCTTCTCACAGACTGCCACACAGCGGCGGCAGAGAATACACTTGCTGTTGTCCCGGATCATATGTGCAGCGGAATCATCAATTTTTGACGGAGTCTTTTCCCCCTGATAATACTCTTCGTCTGTGACATGCAGTTCTCTGCAAAGTCTCTGCAGCTCGCAGTCCCCGCTTCTGACGCAGGAAAGACATTTTCTGTTGTGATTGGATAACAGAAGCTGCAGAGTTCTTCTTCTGGAATCCAGGACCTTTGGCGTGTTGGTCCAGACTTCCATGCCCTGGTTTACCGGATATTTACAGGCGGCCACCAGACTTCTGGCTCCTTTTACTTCCACCATGCAGATCCGGCAGGCTCCGATCTCATTGATATCTTTCAGAAAACAAAGGGTAGGGATTTCTATGTGAACCTGGTGGGCTGCTTCCAGAATCGTAGCGTCCCTGGGAGCCGTTACCGTCATTCCGTTTATCTTTAATGTTACTGTATCCATAACTGGCCTCCTTATTCTTTGTAAATCGCTCCGAAACGGCATTTTTCCATACAGGCGCCGCATTTTACGCACTTACTGGTATTGATCATATGGGGTTCTTTCACCTTGCCGATGATCGCGTCATTGGGACAGGTCCGGGCACAAAGAGTACAGCCCTTACATTTATCCGGATCGATCCGGTAAGTAAGCAGGTCTTTGCAGACCCCTGCCGGACATTTCTTATCCTGAATATGAGCCAGATACTCCTCCCGGAAATAATGCAGAGTGGACAGGACCGGATTAGGCGCTGTCTGGCCCAGGGCACACAGAGAATTTTCCTTTATGTGATAACAAAGTTCTTCCAGTTTATCCAGATCTTCCATGGTTCCTTCCCCGGAAGTAATTTTTTCCAGCATCTCCAGCAGACGCTTGGTCCCCAGACGGCAGGGAGAACATTTTCCGCAGGACTCGTCCACGGTGAAATTCAGGAAAAACTTGGCAATATCCACCATACAGTTGGATTCATCCATGACGATCAGTCCTCCGGACCCCATCATGGAACCGATAGACGAAAGATTCTCATAATCAATGGGTACATCCAGGTGTTCCGCGGGAATGCATCCGCCGGAAGGTCCGCCGGTCTGGGCTGCCTTGAATCTGCCGTTGCCCGGAATGCCGCCGCCGATTTCTTCCACGATTTCCCGAAGGGTGGTCCCCATGGGAACTTCCACCAGACCGGTATTGTGAATCTTTCCGCCCAGGGCAAATACCTTGGTTCCCTTGGAAGTTTCTGTTCCAATGGAAGAAAACCACTGGGGCCCGTTTAGTATAATTCTCGGCACATTAGCCCAGGTTTCCACATTGTTGAGGATCGTAGGCTTCTCAAAAAGGCCCTTCACAGCCGGGAAAGGCGGTCTTGGTCTTGGCTCGCCACGGTTCCCCTCAATAGAGGTCATCAGAGCTGTCTCTTCTCCGCATACAAAGGCGCCGGCGCCCAGCCGAAGTTCAATGTCAAAATCAAAACCGGTACCGAAAATATTTTTGCCCAGGAGACCGTATTCTCTGGCCTGTCCAATGGCTATCTCCAGTCGCTCCACGGCAATAGGATATTCTGCGCGCACATAAATATATCCCTGACTGGCACCTATTGCATAGCCGGCAATGGCCATGGCCTCCAGAACCACATGGGGATCCCCTTCCAGCACAGAACGGTCCATAAAAGCCCCCGGATCCCCTTCGTCAGCATTACAGCACACATATTTCTGATCTGCCTCATTATCTCTGGCAAACTGCCACTTCCGCCCGGTGGGAAAACCGGCGCCGCCTCTGCCTCGCAGCCCGCTTTTACTGATGGTATCGATTACTTCCTGGGGCGTCATCTCTGTCAAAACCCTTCCCAGTGCTTGGTATCCATCTGTCGCTATGTATTCTTCCACATTTTCCGGATTGATCACGCCGCAGTTACGCAGGGCAACCCGCATCTGTTTTTTGTAGAACGGCGTATCCTGCAGAGGAAGCACCAGATTCCCCTTTACCGTCTCCTGGTACAGAAGACGGGTCACCACATTGCCTTTCAGCAGATGCTCTTCCACAATCTCCGGTATATTCTCTTCCTGCACCCGGGAATAAAAAGCACCTTCCGGATAAACAATCATGATCGGTCCCAGAGCACACAGTCCAAAACATCCGGTCATGATCACCTTTACATCATTTTCCAGCTCCCGTTTCCGGATTTCTTCTTTCAGCCGTTCAATGATCCTCCGGCTTCCGGAAGAAGTACAGCCTGTACCGCCGCAGACCAGTACTTCTCTCGCTCTTCTGTGCGCCTCTTCGCTGTGCGTCACGGCGATCTGATGGGCCTCGTTCATCCGGAGAGCCAGTTCTTTTCTGTGTCTGTCACGGATTTCTTTCAGTTCTTCTAAGGATATCGCTTTCATTGTAGTCCTCCCCTCTGCCTATTCATATTTTGCCAGTATACCGTCAATGTCATCCACTGTCAGCCGGCCATATACTTCCTCGTTGATCATCATAACAGGAGCGAGTCCACAGGCGCCCACACAACGGCAGGCATCCAGAGAGAATTTTCCGTCAGGCGTACATTCACCGCCTGTAATTCCCAGCTTTTCCATTAACTTGTTATAAATATCCCCGGAACCTTTCACATAACAGGCGGTTCCCAGACAGACGGAAATCCGGTATCTTCCCTTGGGATTCAAGGTAAACTGGGAATAAAATGTCACCACTCCGTAAATCTTCTCCATGGGAATCCCTGTCTCATCCGAAATCATCTTCAGCACTTCCCTGGGCAGATATCCGTATATTTCCTGCGCCTTCTGCAAAATCGGCATCAGAGAACCTCTCTGTTCCTTCAGCTGCTCAATCACTGCGTGTAATGCCTCTTCCTGCTCTTTGGTTCCCCGAAAGGCCACCGTAGTTTTTTCCTGCGGCATTGCATAACCTCCTCATCTTTTTGCCTGAACACGTTGTTAATATTTTGTCATATTTGTTATTAATATAACACTTATTTCTACTTCATTTTATCATTTATGTAGTAACATTGCAACAATAATAAATACTCCAGGATACGTTTCAGTGTTTTTCACAATTTCCACAGAGAATTTCAGGTAATATCAAACAAAGAAAGGAGCAGTATCTGAAAGAATCCTCTCAGATACTGCTCCTTTTCAAAAACTTAGTTTTTCATTAAGCGTTCTTTCTCATGGCCGCTTCTACCACATGGCCCACCAGTACCGATGTGGTCACACTGCCCACGCCGCCGGGAACCGGAGTGATCGCTTCCACAACGGGCTCTACTGCAGCATAATCCACATCACCGCAGAGCTTGCCCTCTGCATTAACATTGATACCAACGTCAATAACGATCTGGCCTTCCTTAACGTAATCTGCGCCTACAACACCTGCGCGTCCGGCAGCTACAATAAGGATATCTGCTTCTTTTGCCACGGATGGCATATCCACTGTTCTGGTATGGCAGATGGTCACAGTAGCATTTTTCTTCACCAGCATCATGGCTGCCGGTTTCCCAACCACCAGACTTCTGCCGATCACAACTGCTTTCTTGCCGGTGCAGTCAATTCCGTAATGATCCAGGATTTCCATACAAGCCTGCGGCGTACAGGGAGGGAATCCGATCTGCTTGCCGGTGAACACACCAGACATGGACAGATCTGTCATACAGTCTACGTCCTTCTCTGCAGCCAGAGCATTTTCAATCACAGCCTGATCCAGATGTTTGGGCAGCGGACGGAATAACAGCACGCCGTGGATATTGTCATCTTTGTTTACCTTATCGATGACAGCCAGAAGTTCATCCTGAGAAACATCCCCCGGCAATAAAATCTTCTCGCAGGCCACACCCAGAGTTTCGCAGCGTTTCGTTGCACCTTTCTCGTAGGAAATGTCGCTGGGATTTTCACCTACACGGATAATGCACAGGGTAGGATTCACGCCATTTTCCTGTAATTTTGCCACATTTGCCTTGATTCTTTCATTTAATGCAGCTGTTACTTCTTTTCCTAATAATTGCTTTGCCATTTTCTTTCCTCCGCTATTTATTTTAAACGACCCAGAACACTGTCAAAGGTCTCATCTGCAATTCTGGTATATTTTTCCAGCATGGCATCTGCCTTACGGTTCAGCTCTTCTGCGTACTCTCTGTTTTTCATGGACTTGGTATTGATATATACATTCAGGCTGGCGCCTTTTAAGGCTGCCTTACAGAAGGCTGCGCCTACACCGGCATCGCTGATAGCCAGCGCAGATCCCTTTGCTCCAAATTCCACGATCAGTTCAATGGCCTCACAGCATTTCTCCATGATTTCCATTGGAACAGAACATGCTTCTTTCAGAACAACTTCCATTACGCGTTCTTTTTCTGCTCTCTGCTCTTCTGTTTCACGGGGCATTCCATAAGCTTTGGATAATGGCTCAAACACTTCCGCATCCCGTTCGATCAAACGCAGGAAATCTTTCTGCAGCTGATCACATTTTGCTTTCAGCTCCCACATTTCATCTTCCACGTCCGCGTACTTTTTCTTGCCTACTGTCAGACTTCCCACCATGTTGCCCAGGGCAGTCCCCACAGCTGCCACCAGAGCAGATGCGCCGCCGCCGCCGGGAACCGGTGCTTTGGAAGCCAAAACTTCTACAAATTCTGTACATGTGCTAGTTGAAAATCCCATTGGTATCACCTCTCTAAAATTCATAAAGACATACGGCCGGATCGCCTGAGATTACCGGCCTGTATGCTTTCTTTTTCAATTCTACGTCATCTGCGCAGTCTCACGTTATGCGCCGGTTCCGTCCGTCCTTAGAACAGTCCGCTGATCTTGCCGGTCTCATCCACATCGATCCGCTCTGCTGCCGGAACTTTCGGAAGACCTGGCATGGTCATGATCTCTCCGGTCAGAGCAACGATGAAGCCGGCTCCTGCGGAAATCTTCAGGTTACGTACGGTTACTTCAAAGTCTGTGGGAGCGCCCAGCTTCTTCTCATCATCGGTAAGGCTGTACTGGGTCTTTGCAACACAGATCGGACAGTTACCGAATCCAAGGGCTTCCAGCTCCTTCGCCTGTTTCTGTGCGTTGGCTGTCAGCACCACTCTCTTGCCGCCGTAGATCTTCTGTACGATCTGATTCAGCTTATCCTCGATGCTTCCTTCCAGTTCATAGGAATAGGTGAAGTCATTGGGCTCTTCTACTAACCGGATCACTTCTTCTGCCAGCTTCACGCCGCCTTCGCCGCCTTTTGCCCATACTTCGGACAGGGCTACATTTACGCCCAGCTCTTTACATTTCTGCTCTACCAGGTCAAGCTCTGCCTTGGTATCGGTCGGGAATGCGTTGATGGCAACTACACATGGCAGTTTGTATACATTCTTGATGTTGCTTACATGTTTTAACAGGTTCGGAAGACCTTTTTCCAGTGCTTCCAGGTTCTCTTCGTTCAGGTCTGCCTTGGCAACGCCTCCGTTGTATTTCAGGGCGCGTACAGTAGCCACGATCACAACTGCGTTTGGCTTCAGGCCTGCCATACGGCATTTGATATCCAGGAATTTCTCTGCGCCCAGGTCTGCGCCGAAACCAGCCTCTGTGATAGCATAGTCACCCAGTTTCAGAGCCATCTTGGTGGCAATTACAGAGTTACATCCATGAGCGATGTTTGCGAATGGTCCGCCGTGTACGATGGCAGGTACATGCTCCAGAGTCTGTACCAGATTCGGCTTCAGAGCATCCTTTAACAGTGCGCACATAGCACCCTGTGCGTTCAGATCGCCTGCAGTCACCGGTTTCTGCTCGGAAGCTTTGCCCTTGGTGTAGCCGACAATAATCCTTGCCAGTCTTGCCTTCAGGTCTTTGATGTCGCTGGCCAGACACAGCACTGCCATGATCTCGGAAGCAACGGTGATGTCATAGCCGTCTTCACGGGGCATGCCGTTGGTTCTTCCGCCAAGGCCGTCCACCACGTTACGGAGCTGACGGTCATTCATATCCACACATCTTCTCCAGGTGATCTTTCTCGGGTCAATGTTCAGTTCATTGCCCTGGAAAATATGATTGTCGATCATGGCTGCCAGCAGGTTGTTGGCTGCTCCGATGGCATGGAAGTCACCGGTAAAGTGCAGATTGATGTCTTCCATAGGAACTACCTGGGCATAACCGCCGCCTGCAGCACCGCCTTTTACACCAAATACCGGTCCCAGGGATGGCTCACGAAGGGCAACCATGACTTTTTTGCCCAGCTTCTGCATGCCGTCTGCCAGACCAACTGTTGTGGTCGTCTTTCCTTCACCGGCTGGTGTCGGATTGATGGCAGTAACCAGAACCAGCTTTCCATCGGGAGCATCCGATTCTTTCAGCAGATTGTAGTCGATTTTAGCTTTGTACTTTCCGTACTGCTCCAGATATTTGTCATCGATGCCTGCCTTTGCTGCAATTTCTGTGATTGGTGACATGGTGCACTCCTGTGCGATTTCGATGTCAGATTTGAATCCCATTGTAATTACCTCCTCCGTGTAATTCTTTTTATGTGAAACAGATACCCCTCTGTTTAACACCTCGCTTTATAGAAGCTTTTCCACCGCCTTTAACGTGCTGATCATGATATCTCCGGTAACTGCCATATCTTCCGCTTCAAAAGCCGCAGCAAAGTTATCGGAAAACAGGATCTGGGAAGAAGGCGGAAACTCATCGTCTCCTGCCCAGAGAATAAACTGCACGCGCAAATCCCGGAACAGTTCAAACTCATAAGCACAGTCCCCGAACTGAATCTTCTTTGCCTGCATTTTCTCGCAGATCCTGGAAAATACTTCCAGCTTATTTCCGTAACTGAAAGCCAGCCGCATGATACAGCGTCCATTAAACTGGCGCAGATATACTTCCCCCCAGGGCATTTCCCGGTAGGTTTTAAATGTCCCCGTGGATCTTCCCACTGCAGAAGACAATAAATAGCGTATAGCCAGGATCCTGGCGTTATTCATCTCTTCCAGCGGGTAATACCCGATCGCATCCGGTTCATGTGTCACCTGAAAATCCGGCCAGGTCACATGATATAAGGTTCCAAGAAAGGTAAAGGTAAATCCCTGCTCCTCATCATAGGGAATCTGCAGCCTGCTGCTGATCTCCGAGGGATCTGCCTCCTGATACTGCTTCAGATAATGCTCCCAGGGAAGCCTTTCCTTGCTGTCTTTATCATAATTTAAATCTTTCAGATCAAATGCCATTTTCTGTAACCTCTTCCCTTGTATTTGGCCTTTATTTCTTTTTCACTGTGGGAAACATGGATGCATCTGTATGAGGAATAAAGCATGCTCCTACAAATTCATCCATATAGCTGGGAACCGTACTCAATTCCATATAGGTCATATTGGCAGCCAGTTCATAGGTTTTTCTCTCTGCCGCTGTGGACAGCAGCATCGCATAAGCACCGGAAAGCGAGGAATTGCCAATATAGTGGAACGTTTCCAGAGGAACATCCGGGAGCATTCCGATATTCACTGCGTTGCGCATATTAATGCCGCTGCCGATTCCTCCTGCCACATATACATGAGAAATCATGGATACATCAAAGTCCAGAGAACTGAGCATGGTACGGATAGCTGAAAAGATAGCGCCCTTGGCCCGGATGAAATTGTCAATGTCGACTTCTGTGATCTCCACATCCTTCACAGAATCTGCTTCTTCTTCAAAGGCCAGCACATAACTGCCGATTCCATACTTGTCTCTTTTTACGCGTTTACCTTCCCGAATGAATTTCCCTTTCTGATCAATGATGCCGCAGGTGTACAGTTCGCTGATCACATCGATCAGACCGGATCCGCATAAACCGATGGGTTTTGTACCCGGCTCACCAATGATCGTACACGACGGCTCCATGGTTTCCTTGTCGATCACACAGGCCTCAATCGCTCCGTCTGTGGCACGCATGCCGCAGCTGATATCTCCGCCTTCAAACGCAGGACCTGCCGAGCATGCGCAGCTCATCATAAAATCAGAATTGCCGAAGACCAGCTCTCCATTGGTTCCCAGGTCAATGAACAGGGAGAATTCCGGCTTGTTCCAGATCATACTGGTCAATGTACCGGCAGTGATATCGCCGCCTACGTAACTTCCGATATTTGGCGCCATAATAATATGGGCATCTCTATTGATATCAATTCCCAGATCAGAAGCAAACAGGGAATTGGTTTTAAAGAATGCGGGAATATAGGGCTCCATCCGGAGAGGATCCGCATTGATTCCTGCAAACAGATGATTCATGGTTGTATTGGAGGCTACACTCATACGATAGATTCGATTTTTATCAAATCCTGCGCTTCTGCACATCTCTGCGATCAGCGGATTAATGGTTTCGGCGATCACAGCGTCCTGCAGTTTTTTATAACCTCCCGGCTTCTGGGATTCAATGATACGATTGATCACATCCGCACCATAACGGATCTGACCATTGCCGGAAGACGCTTTTGCGATGATCGCTCCGGTCTCCATATTGATCAGCAGCGCAGATACGGTTGTGGTACCGATATCCACAGCAAGTCCGCCAATCACGACATTCTCATCTTTTCCCATTACATCATAGACAAACATATCATCCGATGTCGTTCGAATGACACATTTCACTTCAAAATTATTTTCCCTCAGGACATCAGGTAATTTCTTTAATACCATGTAAGGAATCCTTACACGCTTAATATTCAAATATCTGCGAAGGGCTCTCATCAGTCTTTCGTTGTCAGGCATAGTATCGTCCAGGCTCGGAGGATCCATGGTAACTTCCACAACATCCAGACTGTTCTGCAGGGGAATTCCTGCCATTTCCAGATCATTTTTGATGTTTTCAAAGATCTGCAGTTCCTCTTTTGAACTGAGATCCGCCACTTTCATACGGCTCTTAAACGCGGAAGCTACGTCCGGCACCAGTACTGTCACATCCGCACATACTGTACTTGTACAGGCCAGCCTCCACCCCTCCGCAAATTCTTCATCTGTAATATGACGTGTTTTTTTAGAATCCAGCTCTCCGCATTTTAGCTGTACCCGGCATTTTCCACAGGAAGCGTTTCCTGAACAGGGGGCATCGATCACCACATTGGATTTTCTAGCCAATTCCAGCAGGTTTTCACCTGCATTTGCATAGGTCTCAACCACATTTCCATCTTCAAATGCAAATGTTACTTTAAACATACGGGAACCACCTTTCTCTGCAATGTTATTTTCTATAACAAAAATCTTTTTTAAAAGAAGGACCCGGTCAAGGCCGGGCCCCTTCCACATTATGATTAGATTTCAAGATAAGAATCTGCGTATAATGTATTGTTTTTGAAAACATCACAGGATTTGATAGTTTCCATCAGTCTCAGATCACAGGGATTTACGATAGCGGAAGTCAGTCCCTGCATCATACACATAGCTACGAGAGCAGAGTCCATGATTGGTCTGATGTGCTTCGGCATACCGTTTGAGTTGTTGGATAATCCACCGGTGGAATTCAATCCCATATCGGAGAACATTTTGATTGCTTCAAGAACCTGCATCTGCTTGTCCTGCATTCCCTTTACAACCAGGAATAACGGATCAAACCACAGATCAGAAGGATCCATTCCCAGCATCATACCACGCTCCAGCATGTTCTGGCAGTGCATCATACGTTCATCATTGTCTCCAGGAACGCCTTCTGCGGAGCACAGAGCGATAACAATCGCGTCATTTGCTGCAGCCAGGTCGATATTTTCAATTCTTCCGCCTGCGTCTGCGGAGTTTACGATTGGTTTGCCTTTTGCTCTGTTATATACAGCAATACCAGCTTCGATTGCTTTCTTGTTGGCGGTATCCAGTGCCAGAGGAACATTGTCAAAGTTCTCCTGCAGCAGTTTTACTGCCCACTGCATCAGCTCTTCACCGTCGTTCTCTGCAGGTCCGATATTTACATCCAGATAAGTAGCGCCGGCATCCAGCTGCTCTTTCGCTCTTTTCAGGATCGGTTCTGGATCTCTCTCAGCCATAGCTTTGCGGATCACAGGTGAAATACAATGGATTCTTTCCCCAATTGTTACAAATTTTGCCATACTCGTTCTCCTTTACGTTTACTAATTCTTTACTGCATATCTTTCAGGAACTTAACCAGCTGTACAGCTTCGTTAGGTCCAACAATTACTTCCCATCCCGGAAGCTTGGATTCAATATCACCCTTCAATACAGCAACTTTGCCAGGAATTACCAGTTTCCTGCATTTGATCTTATCTTCGATCTGCTCTGTGATAAATTTGGAAATGGAATTTCCGGAGAATTTACCGGCAGCCCAGGAAGTCAGTACGGAAAGTCCGCCTGCATCACTGATCAGCAGATTACAAGGTACGCCGGAACGCTCCAGCTCGCCAGATACTACAAAGTATGTAAGAGCAAAGTCTACAGTGGTCAGGCACAGAGAATTCTCATCGCCGCCATTAATCGGGTAAATGCCCGGCTCTACCTTCATTGGCTTCTGCGGATCTGTAAATACGTTCTGACGCAGACCATACAGAGGCAATGCTTCTGCATAGCTCATGTTCTGCAGTACAATGATAGAACCATATTTCATAGTAAACAGAGATGCCAGTGCAGCCTGCATGTATTTATCGTCAAATGCAACCTTTACAGTATTTACGATGGAAGGATAGCCAAAGGTTCTGTCCTCATCTTTGATAGCTGCGCGTCTAACCTGTACAGCGTTTGCAAAGGTCTCTTTAATGCTGGCGCCAGTTACATCGATTACCAGGTTCTTGTTGCCAAGTTTTTCCAGTGCGGCAACGGTATCATACATCTCGTTCAGGTCTTTTCCGCCTACACCAAGTACAACGCCTGCCTCTGTTGCCAGAGCGCTCATTGCTTCATAGTTAGAAGCATTTGCACCGTTTAATACCGGCTTGCTGTCTTTTACTTCAGCCAGTGCTGCTTTTGCGACTTCCACATCAGAACATCCAAGAACCAGTGTTCTTCCAAGAGCAGCTGCTTTCTTCACAACATCCACATATCTTGCTGCATCGGTGTTTTCGTTGTAGTTCACATAGATCAGTTCTACATACATTCTCTCACCGATACGTTCGTAATCTACTTTTGGAATTTCGGCCAGTTTTGCGTCAATATCTGCGTCTTCCATTCCGCTGCAGATAGAAACCGCATATCTTGGACGGCTTACAAAGGTTTTTTCATGTCTGTAAAGAACGGTCTCTCCGCCCAGTGTATATTCACCGTCGCCGGTACCGATCTTGATTGTCTTCATTGGCGGAGCAGTTGCTGCTGACAGCGCATCCAGCGCTTCCTGAGACATATGCGGGCATGCGGAAATATCCATAGCACCCTGCGCAACCTTCATGGAGAAAGCCATACAGGTAGGACAACCACACTCTTTACAGTTCTTCTTTGGTGTCATCTTGAAAATTTGAATACCATTCAGTGCCATAACTTTTTATCCTCCTATTCCTACACAAGTTCTTTGATCATTTTTGCGATGGTTTTCACAGACTGAGGATGTCTTAAAATAACAGCGTTGGAACCGGATACCAGGTCTGCTGCTGCAGTCATGATCTCCATATCGATTCCTCTCTCTTCCTCTGGTCCCCATTCAGGCATATCTGCTTCTGAAGCGCTGGATTCTTTTGCGTTCCATGTTTCAGAGGCAACTGGTGTAATAATAGGCATCTGCAGCATTGCATCATTCTGAGATAATGCAGCGCCTTTGACACGATCCATGGTGGATACAACATACTCATAGCCATAGCCGGCTGCTGCTGTACCAACATTCATAACGATCTTCTCTGGCTTTACGCCGAGCTGAGTGGTAATTACATTTAACTGTTTTGCAAGGTTGATATCTACAGCTGACTCAGCGCCAACTACCTGATCATAAGCCAGGCCGGCTGCTGCTCCCACTGCTTTGTAGTTTTCTTCTTTTGCGGCCAGGATCAGTACATTCTTACCCTGTACTGCTTCTGCTACTTTCGGAAGAAGTTCCGCATCTTTTTCCACATTCTTGCAGCCTTCGATCACTAACGGGCAATCTACAGCATCAGCAACTTCTTTTACAACTGCGATCAGTTCTTCTACGGATTTTGCTGCTCCATTCGGGTCTCCGCCTTCCAGAGATAAAGCGACAAAATCTGCGCCTTCCATGGCAATGGCTTTCTTTGCCATCTCTGCAGGAGAGGTGCAATCTCCATAATATGCTTTGATTCCAGGTGCAAACGTTTCATCAGCCATATCGGAAATCTCTACGCCAACCTTAGGCGCATTCTCGATCTCTCCATCAAATGAGTAGAAAGGCAGAACACTTTCTCCACCTAAAGCGATTGCTTTATCTCCGGTGCCGATGGTTACTGTTTGAATCTTTGCATTGAACTTTTGTGGTTTCTGATTAAACGGCATTTCTCATTAGCCTCCTTATACTATTATTTCCAGGGCGGGCAGCCCGTCTGTCCGCCCAGAATTACGCTTTTATTATACTACATCATGGGTTCCATTGACAAGGCAGGGTGTGAATGTTCTGTTAAAAAAGCAACCAAAGTTTCCGGATCTGTCGCAATGGTCTCATCTCCGATCATATCGGTGAAATTATCAATTCCATACAGTTCCTTGGCTGTCTTGTTCAGACGTTCTGCCACCGTTTCCTTCAGCTCCTTGGGCATCCACACAATACGCTCGATTCCGCCCTCTGCCTTCATGAACTTCTTGGAACCGATAAAATGCTTTCCATGGCCCATGAAGCCCGGAGTCTGCACACCGCCGCCGGTCATGGACGCCATCTCCGGGAAGGTCATGCCCAGCGGGGTCATGCCTGCGTACTCACGGTTGGCGATCACCACACCGTTGGAGAACGGCTCGATTCCACAGATACACTCGAAGCAGCCGCAGGAGGTCATGGGATCCTGCATAATCGAATACAGAGTTACTTTTTCCAGAGCGCCCTGGGATAATTTCTTAACTGCTTCATTTACATCTTCATAAGCACCCAGTTCTTCGTCAATGACGCGCTCTTTGGTAATCACCTGGCAGGGTCCATTGGGATCCAGCTGATTGGTCGCCTTGGCATCCAGCCAGGATACGGCTCCGCACAGTCCCAGTCTCTCCGGGGTTACCACACATACGTGGCTCGGGGAGAAGGCCTGACACAGGATACAGCTGTAATATACGTCTACAGACTCATCCGTCAGACTGTCCAGTCTTTCATCACGCTTATTGAAAATAGGAACGGCTACCTCATGACGGATCCTGGTACACTCTGCCGGATCGGTGTAGATCACGATCTCACATTTATCCACAATGGCGTCAAATTCGTTTTTGATCTGTGAATAAAGTACTTCTCCAAGATGTTTAATCCGGAAGCCGGCATTGTAAGCGTCTTTGCTGATACGAATTCTCTGCATATCACGCTGTCCGGTATGGTATACGCCCTCGATGCAGTTGATGTAGTTGTGGAACTTACGCTCGATAACCGGTTCAAAGTCCGGCTGCATATTCTTGCCGGCAACCTTCGCAACATAAGCAATGTTGTTCTTGCTTCCCAGTTCCATCTCATCTACTTCCGGTCCAATGACGGTAATCTTGTGATCCTCGATCTCAGAAGCATCCACCGTATGCACCAGTTCGGCACAGTCCACGCGGGAACCGTCAAACTCTACCTGCATATCTCCGCGGCGGATGATCTCACCCTCAAAGGCAGAGGCAAAGGCCACAGGAATATCGATTTTTTTGATTTTGATCTTGATGTTGCGGGCTTCCAGGGAAGTCTTGTTGAAATCAGCCACATTCGGGCATGCAATCAGTGCACCGGGAACTTCTGCAATATTTTCTGTCTCGTTGGAAATCACCGGGAATCCCAGTTTGATGGCTCCGGCACCTGCAGCCAGGATCACATCGTCAACAGGCTTGAAGGCGTTGACAAAAGCAGGTACTCTCTCTGCGGTGTATGCCAGCAGACTTCCGGCATCTCCAGGAGTTACATTGCCGAAGATCAGTGCAGCTCTTATGGCAACAGAAACCACATGGATCACGCTGGTCACGTCTTTTCCAAGAGGAACGATACGCAGATTTGCACCCATCTTCAGACCCAGCTCCTGAGCCTGATCAATAATTCCTCCCACCAGAGTCACCAGAATACCCTGAGCCTGATAGCTCTTGATCAGATCCACACCTTCCTGTGCCGTAGGCGCACTGCCAAGGATAACTGCCACACCGGGAATATCACCGGTTACCAGGGGCACACCCAGCTCACGGATCACGGCATCTGCCAGATGGCCGGTGCAGGGTTCTTCATATGGCTGTGCTCCGTCAATATATTTCAGTGTTTCAATAAATTCTGCGCATAAAGCCGTTGCCACACCGGACATCAGGGCATCTTCCAGCTCATGGTTTCTTGTCATCAGCGATTTCACCACGCCCAGAGCATCTTTTAATTCTCCGAGTGTTTTCACCTTCACACCAGTTACCGCATAGTAACATGGCAGGCAATAGGCGGTATTGGGAAATCCCACTGCTTTGTCTGCGCCATACTGCTCAATGGCACCATTCACCGCATTTTCCGTTAATCCGAATACTGCATCATTTCCGCTAAAAATTCTGTTGATTAACACATTCACATCTCCCATCTTTATTTCAAACCCGCTTTCAAAACCAGACTGTCAAAATGCAGCAGCAACATTTCTCTCCCATTGCGGACCAGTCAGTTAAAAGCTCTTTACATAACAACAGCTCCTCGCCGGGACAGCCCATAAGGACCGTCCCGGGAGAAGACTTATCTTTTTACTGCTTACATCATTGGCTCCATAGACAGTGCCGGATGTCCCTTCTCGGTCAGGAATGCTACCAGTGTCTCCGGATCTTCTGCGA
>UQMI01000032.1 GCA_900542045.1 uncultured Blautia sp. | reverse complement strand
GCGCTGTTATGAAATGTCCATTTTGTAATCAGGATAATACCCGTGTTGTGGATTCACGGCCGGTAGAAGAGATCAATGCCATCCGCAGGCGCAGAATGTGCGATGTCTGCGGCAAACGGTTTACCACCTACGAAAAAGTGGAAACCATACCGCTGACGATTATGAAGAAGGATCAGAGCAGAGAGCATTATGACAGGAGCAAGATAGAAGCAGGTATCGTGCGGGCATGCTATAAACGGCCGATTTCTGTAGATGAGATTGAAGCGGTGGTGGATGAGGTGGAAACAAAGATTTTTAATATGGAAGAACGGGAAATATCCAGCAGTGTGATCGGCGAACTGGTCATGGACGCGCTCAGAGAACTGGATGCTGTGGCATATGTGCGTTTTGCTTCTGTATATCGCGAATTTAAAGATGTGAATACGTTTATGGATGAACTGAAAAAATTCTTAAAGGAATGACCGGAGCCGATGCCGGCGGGTACAGCGGGGACATGGGAAAACAGACCATTTCAAAAATGGGCAGGCGCAGCTCATATGAGCTGCACCTGCCCTCTGTATATTCCGTCCCTTTCTGACCGGTCTGTTTGACCGGAGACCTGACCGGAGAAAATCCAGGGAAAGGATTAAACGATTCCCTGAGCTTTCATGGCGTCTACAACTTTTTCAAATCCGGCGATATTTGCTCCGGCCACGTAGTTGCCTTCCATTCCATAGCGTTTGGAAGCTTCGTCAACTTTGGCGAAAATATCTTTCATGATGTTGTGGAGTCTCTCATCCACTTCCTGTTCCGTCCAGCTTAAACGCATGGAGTTCTGGCTCATTTCCAGAGCGGAAGTAGCAACGCCGCCGGCGTTTGCTGCTTTGCCGGGCATGAATACTACGCCGTGCTCCATAACATAATTGGTAGCTTCGATAGTAGTAGGCATGTTAGCGCCTTCTACCAGATATTTGCAGCCGCCTTCTACAATCTTCTTGGCTGCGTCCAGATCAATCTCGTTCTGGGTTGCGCAGGGCAGATAGATATCGCAGGCAATGTTCCATACACCGGTGCCTTCTGTATAGGTAGAACCTTCTACACGCTCTGCGTATTCTTTGATACGGCCGCGCTTCACTTCTTTGATGTCTTTTACCACATCCAGGTTGATGCCGTTGGGATCGTAGATATAGCCGTTGGAATCGGTCATGGCTACGACTTTACCGCCTAACTGAGTGGCTTTCTCCACTGCGTAGATAGCCACGTTTCCGGAACCGGTCACGATCAGGGTTTTGCCCGCCATGGAATCGTTGTGGGCTTTTAAGATTTCATCCAGAATATAAACTACACCATATCCGGTGGCCTGTGTACGGATCAGAGAACCGCCATAGGTCAGGCCTTTGCCTGTAAGAACGCCTTCGTACAAGCCGCGGTTTCTTTTGTACTGGCCGAATAAGTAACCGATCTCACGTCCGCCTACACCAATATCGCCGGCCGGAACGTCGGTATCTGCGCCGATATATTTGGAAAGTTCTGTCATAAAGCTCTGGCAGAAGGCCATAACTTCACGATCGGATTTTCCTTTGGGATCGAAATTGGAACCGCCCTTGCCGCCGCCGATGGGAAGACCGGTCAGAGAGTTTTTGAAAATCTGTTCAAAGCCCAGAAATTTCAGGATACTCTGGTTTACGGATGGATGGAAGCGAAGGCCGCCTTTGTAGGGGCCAATGGCGCTGTTGAACTGCACACGATATCCCTTGTTGACCTGTACGGCACCTTTGTCATCTACCCATGGTACACGGAAGGAAATGATCCTCTCCGGCTCTACCAGACGTTCCAGGATAGCCAGCCTGCGGTATTCTTCTTCGTTGGCATCGATGACAACCTTCAGTGAGTCAAGTACTTCTTTTACAGCCTGATGGAATTCGGGCTCACCCGGGTTCTGTTTTACGACACGCTCATAAATTTCTTCAGTATAAGACATTGCGTTATTCCTCCTCATCCTACAGTTTAAATTTCTTTTGTGGATTATTATACACTAAAGTGTTACAAAGGAAAATGAAAAATATAAATTTTGTTTAAAACCGATAAATGTAAGAGGAATATGTTGAAATAATTGAGAAATGTACACAAAGTCCGGATGGAAGAAGAATTCCGTATTTTTTTTCTTGCTTTGAAAATTGGGGTATGAGATGATATAATGACTAGAGAGAATGCCGGCGCAAAAATGATCTTGTCCGGTATTGTCGGAATTTCGCAGAAGCATAAGGAGAAATGTATGGAAAAGAAGCAGGAAGCAAATGCGGCGGCGCTGCTGCCCATAGGAGTTTTTTTGGTATTATTTCTAGGGTCCGGTTTTATAACCGGCGATTTTTATAGTATGCCGGCGATCGTTGGGTTCCTTCTGGCATTGCTGGTGGCCTTCGTGCAGGACCGGCAGCATACTTTTGATGAAAAGATCCACCGGATTGCCCAGGGGGTCGGGGATGATAATATTATCACCATGTGCCTGATCTTTCTGGTGGCAGGCGGATTTTCCGGAGCAGTGACGGCAGCCGGCGGCGCGGAGAGTGCCGTGAATTTCGGTCTGTCTATTCTGCCTTCCGGTGTGGCGGTGGTGGGAATTTTTCTCATCGGCTGTTTTATCTCTGTTTCTATGGGAACTTCCATGGGGACCATTGCGGCTCTGGCTCCCATTGCCGTGGAGATCAGCAACAAGACCGGTTTTTCCATGGCTGTCTGTGCAGGTGCCGTGGTGGGCGGCGCCATGTTCGGGGATAACCTGTCCATGATTTCGGATACGACCATTGCCGCTGTCAAGACACAGGGCTGTGAAATGAAGGATAAGTTTAAAGAGAATTTTCTGATTGTATTGCCGGCAGCTCTGGTGACGCTGGTAATCTTTTTTCTGCTGACCCGCGATGGCAGCTTTCAGATGACGGAAGAGCTGCCTTATAATATCTGGAAGATCCTTCCCTATCTGGTGGTGCTGGTGGGGGCTCTGATCGGATTCAATGTGTTCCTGGTTCTGATCGCGGGTACGGTATTGTCGCTGGTGGTGGGCGTTGCTCTGGGAACGATCCCGCTGTCTGATATATTCCAGGTGGTGGCTCAGGGAGCCGACGGCACCGGAGGAATTATGGGAATGTATGATATTACGGTGATTTCCATTGTTGTGGCCTGTATTGTCTCTTTTACGAAAGAAATGGGCGGCATTCAGTTCCTTCTGGAGTTTATCCGGAAGAGGATCAGAGGGAAAAAAGGAGGAGAACTGGGAATCGCGGTCCTGTCCCTTCTGGTGGATATGTGTACGGCGAACAATACGGTGGCCATCGTAATGGCAGGCCCCATTGCCCGGGAGATCTCGGAAGAATATGAGATTTCGCCCCGGCGGTCCGCGTCTTTGCTGGATATGTATACTTCTGTGGGACAGGGACTGATCCCCTACGGCGCGCAGCTTTTGTCCGCGGCATCCCTGATGGGGCTTACGCCGTATCAGATCATTCCGTACTGCTTTTATCCGATTCTGATGGCTATCAGCGGGATTGTTTTTATCCTGTTTGTGAAAAACCGAAAAGCAACCGATTGATATATAGAAAGGGCCCGAAAAGCGGCGCCGGCATAAGGAGGAGAATATGAGGAATTTTGAAAAATCAACAAAGCTCAATGATGTATTGTATGATGTGCGGGGACCGGTTGTGGATGAAGCGTCCAGGATGGAAGAAGACGGGAAGGAAGTCCTGAAGCTGAACATCGGAAATCCGTATCCGTTCGGTTTTTCCGCACCGGAAGAGGTAATCCTGGATATGATGAGCGCGATCCGCACCTCTCAGGGGTATTCCGATGCAAAAGGAATCTTTTCGGCAAGAAAGGCCATCATGCAGTATTGTCAGCTGAAAAATATACCAAATGTGGAGATTGGAGATATTTATACGGGAAACGGTGTCAGCGAGCTGATCAATCTGTGTATGCAGGCGCTGCTCAATGACGGGGATGAAATCCTGATTCCGGCGCCGGATTATCCTTTGTGGACGGCTACTGCAAATCTGGCAGGCGGCAAAGCCGTCCATTATATCTGTGATGAACAGTCCGAGTGGTATCCGGACATTGCGGATATCCGCAGCAAGGTTACGGATCGTACCAAAGCCATCGTGATCATCAATCCCAACAATCCCACCGGCGCCCTGTATCCAAAGGAAGTACTGGAGCAGATCGTACAGGTGGCAAGGGAACATGATCTGATTATTTTTTCCGATGAAATTTATGACCGCCTGGTTATGGACGGGCTGGAGCATATCTCCATTGCTTCTCTTGCGCCGGATCTGTTCTGCGTGACGTTCAGCGGTCTGTCCAAATCCCATATGATTGCCGGTTTCCGTGTGGGCTGGATGGTGCTGAGCGGAGATAAGTCCAGGGCGAAAAGCTATATTGAGGGACTGAACATGCTTTCTTCCATGCGTCTCTGTTCCAATGTGCCGGCTCAGGCCATTATTCAGACAGCTCTGGGAGGCTATCAGAGTGTGAATGAATACACCCGTCCCGGCGGCCGGATCTATGAACAGCGGGAGTATGTCTATAAGGCCCTTAATGATATCCCGGGTGTGACGGCTGTAAAGCCAAAAGCCGCATTTTATATTTTCCCCAAGCTGGATGTGAAAAAATTCAATATCACCAATGACGAGCAGTTTGCCCTGGATTTCCTTCGGGAAAAACGGGTGCTGATCGTTAATGGAAAAGGATTTAACTGGATGCATCCAGATCATTTCCGGGTGGTTTATCTGCCGGATGTGATCCAGTTGGAGGGTGCCATGAAAAAATTGAAAGATTTTCTGGCTACCTATCAGCAGAGGTAAATTTCCTCCGTTTGGGACAAAAAGCTTTACTTTGGAGAAAGCTTTATATATAATAATCACGTTCATAAAATAAGGAAACAACCTGTTGCCTTTCCCGAAAAATACTGGAAAGACCTGGACGATATGTATTTCACTAGAATAAAGGAGAGTAAATATGGGCGGAATTTTTGGCGTCGCATCGAAAACCAGCTGTACGCTGGATCTGTTTTTTGGCATTGATTATCATTCTCATTTGGGAACCCGCAGGGGTGGAATGGCAGTCTATGATTCGAAGAAAGGGTTTGACCGTGCCATCCATAATATTGAGAATTCTCCCTTCCGGACAAAATTTGACCGGGATGTGGCTGAACTGGAAGGAAATCTGGGAATTGGCTGTATTTCGGATAATGAGCCGCAGCCGCTGCTTGTGCAGTCGCATCTTGGCAGCTTTGCCATTACCACTGTGGGAAAGATCAATAATATGGAACAGCTGATGGAGCATTCTTTCCGAAACGGATGTACGCATTTTCTGGAAATGAGCGGAGGAAATGTAAATCCCACAGAAATGGTGGCTTCCCTGATCAATCAGAAGCAGACCATGGTAGAGGGAATCCGCTATGCCCAGGAAATGATCGACGGATCCATGACATTGATGATCATGACACCAAAGGGAATTTATGCGGCCAGAGATCTGCTGGGCCGGACACCTTTGATCATCGGACACAGAGAAGGTGCGTTCTGTGCTTCCTTTGAAAGCTTTGCCTATGTGAATCTGGGCTATGATGACTATAAAGAACTGGGACCGGGAGAAATCGTTTATATGACTCCTGACGGGCTGGAAACTCTGGTGCAGCCGGGAGACAAAATGAAAATCTGTTCGTTCCTGTGGATTTATTACGGATATCCCACATCCACCTATGAGGGGGTAAATGTAGAGGATATGCGTTATAAATGTGGAGATATGCTGGCAAAAAGAGATATGCTGGACAATGTAAAGCCGGACATTGTTGCCGGTGTTCCGGATTCGGGTACGGCCCATGCCATTGGCTATGCCAACTGCTCCGGCATTCCCTTTGCCCGTCCGTTTATTAAATATACACCTACCTGGCCGCGGTCCTTTATGCCCACCGATCAGAATCAGAGAAATCTGATCGCCAGAATGAAACTGATCCCTGTGCACAAGCTAATCAAGGACAAGAGCCTGCTGCTGATCGATGATTCCATCGTCCGGGGTACGCAGCTTCGGGAAACCACGGAATTTCTGTATCACAGCGGAGCCAGAGAGGTGCATATCCGGCCTGCCTGCCCGCCGCTTCTGTATGGGTGCAAATACCTGAATTTCTCCCGGTCCAAATCCGAGATGGATCTGATCACCAGAAGGACCATAAAGAAGAGGGAAGGCGAGAATTATGAGAATACCCTGGAAGAATACGCCAATCCGGATTCGGATCGTTATAAAGCAATGCTGGAAGATATCCGGAAAGAGCTGAATTTCACATCTCTGCGGTATCACCGGCTGGATGATATGATGGAGTCTGTGGGCATTTCACCCTGCAAGCTCTGCACTTACTGCTGGAATGGAAAAGAATAGAGGGGGAAGGCTGCAGGTTCTGCAGCTATAGACCTGGGGCGGATTTGATGCTATAATGATAAATGGCTGACAAAAAAATCAGAAACACCTCAGGTACATAGTGGTAAAAAAAGACAGGCTGGAAGACCTGGTCAGCCAGAGTAAACGAAAATTTCAACAGATACACGAGGAGGAACTGCGTATCGGGAAAAATGGAATCGAGAAAGGAGTTATCAAATGTCAGGATTTAATTTGAAAGTAACGCCGGAAGTGGAAAAATTAACGGAACTCTGCTATCAGCACGGGCAGATCGATCTGGATCTGTACGGAAAATATGATGTAAAGCGAGGACTTCGTGACATCAACGGAAAAGGTGTGCTGGCAGGGCTGACGAAAATTTCCAACGTGCAGGCGACAAAGATTGTGGACGGAAAGGAAGTTCCCTGTGAAGGAAATCTGTACTACCGCGGGATCAACATCCGTGATCTGACCGATGGATTTATCAGGGACAACCGCAGGGGATTCGAGGAGACAGCTTATCTGCTCCTTTTTGGAAGTCTGCCCACAGAGCAGCAGCTGAAAGACTTTAATAAGATACTTGCCAATCAGCGGGCGCTGCCAAGAAATTTTGTCAGAGACGTTATTATGAAAGCACCCAGCAAGGATATTATGAATGCTCTGTCTCGAAGCGTATTGACGCTCTATTGTTACGATACCAATCCGGACGACACATCATTGCCTAATGTGCTTCGTCAGTGCCTGAATCTGATCAGTGTATTTCCACTGTTGTCTGTGTATGGATATCATGCATATAACCACTATGAAAAAGGCAAAAGTTTATATATTCATCATCCGGACAAAAAGCTTTCCACTGCAGAAAATATTCTGATGATGCTGCGTCCGGACAGAAAATATACGCCGCTGGAGGCACAGATCCTGGATCTGGCCCTGATCCTTCACATGGAGCATGGCGGCGGTAATAACTCCAGTTTTACCACTCATGTGGTATCGTCTTCCGGAACAGATACCTATTCGGCCATTGCGGCGGCACTTGGTTCACTGAAGGGGCCAAAGCACGGCGGCGCTAATATTAAAGTAGTAAAGATGATCAATGAAATGAAGAAAGAGATCAAAGACTATTCCGATGAAGAGGAAATCAGCGCGTATCTGGTCAAACTGCTGCATAAGGAAGCCTTCGACCGGAAAGGTCTGATCTACGGTATGGGTCATGCCATTTATTCCGTATCGGATCCGAGAGCAGAAGTATTTAAGGAATTTGTGGAAAAGCTGGCTGTGGCAAAGAAGCGGGAAAAAGATTATCAGCTGTATTCCATGGTAGAGAAACTGGCGCCGGTGGTGATCGGCAGAGAACGCAGGATCTACAAGGGTGTCAGTGCCAATGTGGATTTCTACAGCGGTTTTGTTTACAGTATGCTGGATCTTCCCCTGGAACTGTATACACCGATGTTTGCCATTGCCCGTATTGTGGGATGGAGTGCCCATCGTATGGAGGAATTGATCAATACAGATAAGATCATCCGTCCGGCTTATAAGAATGTTTTGCCGGAAGGTACGTATGTTCCTCTGCATGACAGATAAGTCAGAACGTATGGCGGGAGTGACAGACTGCGGGAATAAAGGAGAAAGACAACAAGTATGAATGCTTCAGGAATTGTTTTGGAAGGGGGAGCCCTTCGCGGTATTTTTACTGCCGGGGTATTGGATTATCTGATGGAAAAGGAGTTCTATTTTCCCTATGTGATCGGTGTTTCGGCAGGTGCCTGCAATGCGGTGGATTATGTGTCCAGACAGCCGGGACGGACAAGAGAATGTCTGATTCCGCAGACAAAAGAAGATCATTTGATCAGTCTCAGAAAAACACTGAAGAATCGGAGCCTGTTCGACATGGATTTGTTGTTTGACGTGTACCCGAATGAGAAGATTCCCTTTGATTTTGAGACATATTTTCATTCTTCCATGCAGTGTGAGCTGGTGGTAACCAACTGTCTCACCGGACAGGCGGAATATCTGAACGAACGTTCGTCCCGGGACCGGCTGATGAAGATCTGCCGGGCATCCAGCAGTATTCCCATTGCTTCTCCCACGGTGCGGGTGGATGGTGTGCCATACCTGGACGGCGGCATTGCCGATTCCATTCCTGTGCTGCGCTCTCTGAAGACCGGACATCGAAAAAATGTGGTGGTCCTGACCAGAAACTATGGCTATCGGAAACGCCCGCCCAGAAAGAGCCGGGGACTTTACCGTACGGCGTTTCAGCAGTACCCGGAGTTTTACCGGGCGGTGTGCCGGCGTGCCTACCATTACAATAAAACATTAAGCTATGTGGAAAAATGGGAAAAAGAAGGAAAAATATTTGTGCTGCGGCCTGAGATACCAGAGGTTTCCAGAATGGAGAGGGATTCGAAGGTTCTTCAGAATTTTTACCAGCATGGTTATGATCAGATGGCGGAGAAGTACGAAGCTATGCTGGCATTCCTGAAGGAAAAATAAAGTATGGTGTCAGGTGCGGAAGGCGGGATCCGTCAGGAGTCTTCTGGATCTGATACGGAAAGAAACTGCATTCACCGGGAAACAGGAAACTGCTCCCGGTGAAACATTTCAAATCAGATAATTTAGAAAGGACAGCCAGCTATGTTGGATCGTTTTTTTCCGGATGCCTGCGCGGAATCCGCATACGCCATTGATTACGAAGCTCTATACAAAGAGGGATACCGGGGACTGATCTTTGATATTGACAATACACTGGTTCCCCACGGAGCCCCGGCAGATGACAGAGCCAGGGCGCTTTTTCAGAAACTGCGTGAAATCGGGTTTAAAAGTTGTTTTTTATCCAATAATCAAAAGGAACGGGTGGACTCCTTTAACCGGGAAATCGGGGAAATCTACATCGAAGATGCGCATAAACCTTCCAGGAAGAATTATCTGCTGGCCATGAAGCGGCTGGGAACAGATACCACGAATACCATTTTCATTGGGGATCAGCTTTTCACAGATGTTTATGGAGCGAAACGGACAGGAATCCGTAACATTTTAGTGAAGCCCATTCATCCAAAAGAAGAGATCCAGATTGTGCTGAAACGCTATCTGGAGAAGCTCGTTCTTTATTTTTATCAAAAGCAGGAAAAAAGAGTTGAAAAAAATCACCAGGTATTATAAAATGAAACGTAGCCAAGCGTACAATTAAGGAGGAAATAGTATGATATCAGCAGGAGATTTCAAAAACGGTATCACATTGGAGATTGACGGAAATATCGTTCAGATAGTGGAATTCCAGCATGTAAAACCAGGAAAGGGAGCTGCTTTTGTAAGAACAAAATATAAAAACATCATCACAGGCGCTGTACTGGAGAAATCCTTCCGCCCAACAGAGAAATTCCCGCAGGCAAGGATCGACCGTGTGGAGATGCAGTATTTATATAATGATGGAGAACTGTATTATTTCATGAATACCGAGACTTTTGATCAGATCGGTCTTCAGGCTGATGTGGTGGGCGATTCTCTGAAATTTGTAAAAGAGAATGAAATGGTTAAGGTTTGTTCTTATAATGGCAATGTGTATGCAATCGAAGCTCCGTTGTTCGTAGAACTGGAAGTAACGGATACTGAGCCTGGATTTAAAGGAGATACTGCACAGGGTGCTACAAAGCCTGCAACTGTTGAAACCGGCGCTGTAGTAAATGTACCGCTGTTTATCGACCAGGGCGAAAAGATTAAAATTGATACACGTACAGGAGAGTATTTGTCCCGTGCATAATGAATGTTTGTAATGGATCAGGTGTTTTCAGAGGAGATTCTGGGAACACCTTGATTTTTTTTCTTTCTCTGTTTCATGCGGTAAAAGTAAGAAGGAAGCTGACTTTTTGTATTGACATTCTTGGGCCATCAGGCTATAATTATCCAAATTCTTTATACTGCATAGTCTTGCAGTGATTTCCAACGGACAACAATGGGAAAAGAGGGGAACATTCCAGGCTTTTTGCGTATACCGATTCTATGGGAGGAGCTTTGCGCCCGCGTATATGAGCGGCGCGGTGTCCTTTGACTGCAGTGCGGTTTTGCGCGGAAAGCAGATACATACGCTATACGCTGCGGTAAAATGCCGGCGGCAGTTTTGAATTGCATACAGGAAATCTGCCAATGTATTTGGTTCGGCCATTCAATTAAGAAAGGAAAAATCCCTATGGAAAGAGATAAGATCAGATATCAGCTTTTAAATTATGAAAAGAACAAAAAAATGTTAGCCATGGTGCCGCATATTCCTTATCTGGATCTTGCGATCGTGTTTTACAGCATACTGGAAGAGAAAGAGGGCAGTCCCTATGGAATTGTCACATGGAATGGAATGAAGAAGCTGAAACTTGGCCTGGAAGAGCTGGAAGTTCTGGCAGCGGAGAATACAGCCAGAGATATGCCATGTCAGCTGGAGGCTCTGGAAAAAATGCTGGAGCGGATTACCGGACATCCGGCACCGGAGAATGTGGGGGGCGTACCCATGTATGTGCTGACCAATCAACAGCATATTTTCGGGGCTTCCTGCATTTTGTATCCCAATCTGCTGTACAGTATCAGTGAATACTTTCAGACGGATCTTTATATCCTGCCCAGCAGTATTCATGAATGCATCCTGATTCCGGAAGGACCGGATGTTTCCCGGAAGAAGCTGGCGGACATTGTGGCAGACATTAATTCCACAGAAGTCCCGGAAGAAGAGGTGCTTTCTAACCGTGTGTATGTGTACAAACAGGAAGGAGATGTGATTTATTTTTAGGCGCATATGAAGAAAATACGGGGGATTTTTCCCCAAGTGGGGGGCTCGTCACTTTTTTAATGGTTTTTTTTATTACAAAAGGCGCAAAAGCTTTACAAATCATTATTTTTGTGGTATTATACCCCTTGTGAATGTACTTCATATGCACCTGTAGCTCAGTGGATAGAGCAGTGGTTTCCGGTACCATGTGCGGGGGTTCGATTCCCTTCAGGTGTGTTTGCACAGGTAATCTGCTTTCCGCCTGTGCGTAATAAAGGAGGACTATGAACTTGGATAATTTTAGAGAGTGGTTATCGGATAACCTTCGCTACATTCTTTTGGGCGTTGGGATTCTGGTAATTCTAACTGGATTATTCTTCGGAATCCGTGCTGTGGGTGGACTGATGAAGGGTGACTCCACCGAAGAGGTACAGCAGCAGGAGGATGAGAATAACAAGGGAAATGATCCTTCTTCTCCGACAGATGGGGAGCCGAGTGAGAAGAATGACGAAAGCGATGAGAATCCATTGGAGCATAATCAATATCCGGAGGTTAATGCTTTAATCACGACATATTATAATGCTCTTGGAAGAAAGGATATCGAAACATTGAAGACAACCGTTGATGTTTTGGATCCGGCGGAAGAGACTAGAATTCAAAATGCAAGATACATTGAAGGGTATCAGAATTTTGAAGTTTATACAAAGAAGGGGATTGAGGAAGGAAGCTACGTGGTATATGCCTGCTACGATTATATCTGTACAGGTATAGAGACGCCTGTACCGGCATTGAGTCAGCTGTATGTGCAGACAAATGCGGAAGGGGATTTATACATAATGGGCGACACGGAAAGCGATTCCGAAGTTTCGGCATATCTGGATGAGGATTTACGTACAGACGATGTAAAAGAATTATGGGATACAGTGAACCAGGAATATGAAAATGCGAAGGAAAGCGATCCGGATCTGGCACAGTTTTTGGATAGTCTGGGGACAGAAGCCAATACTTCGGCTGCAGCCGGCGAGGGAACGGAATTAACAGCATCGGAAAACTGTAATATCCGTGCAGCAGCAGACAGTAATTCAGAAATAATAGGATCTCTGAATGCCGGAGATACCATTACCAAGACCGGAATGGAAGGTGACTGGGTTCAGGTAGAATTCGACGGACAGACCGGATATATTTTTTCAGAGTTATTACGATAAGAAAGACAGACATGCTTTGGCATGTCTGTTTTTTGGATTTTTGTGTGTGATAAAAAAGCAGAACGGGCAGGCTGCCTTCGCACCTGCCCGAATGCAAAAAAAACTGCAGCTATTGTCTGGCCCCTTTACGGAATACTTTCATAGAGCTGTCCTGGTTCCAGGGAAAGCCCTTTGGCGCTGGCCAGTTCGCTGACGGTTACCAGTTGATAGCCTTTCTCCTGTAAGGTGGGGATCAGGATTTCCGAGGCAGCCACGGTTGTTTCGTAGCTGTCATGGAGTAAAATAATATCTCCGTCCTGTACCTGGGAAATTACAGTGTTCACAATGTCTGTAATTTCTTTCGTCTCCTCATCCCGGGAATCCAGTGACCAGAGGATCAGCGGTTTGTCTGCAGCATCTGTCAGGATACTGCCGGTATTTCCATAAGGCGGCCGAAGCAGCGTGGTTTCCTGTCCGGTAATGGAGAAAAGAGCCTGGTCAGCAGCCTGAATTTGATCCGTAATCTCCTTTTCGGTCAGACGAGACAGATCTTCATGGTCCATGGTATGGTTGCCGATTTCACAGCCCAGCTCTTCCATTCGGGAGACAGCCGTGGGATAATCTGAGATCTGGCTGCCCACCAGGAAAAATGTGGCTTTGGCATTGCAGGCCTCCAGCACATCCAGAAGACGGCTGGTGTACATTCCCGGACCGTCATTATAGGTAAGAGCCACCATGGCACTGTCTGAGGTGTCGGAAGGTGCGGAAGAGTTCCAGGAAACAGTGGGATCCCATGTACCGTCCTCCTGAAGGAAATAACGTTTGCCGTTATCCACGATCCAGTCGGTGGCCATGGTGCCGTTGGCATTGAAATAATACCATTTTTCCTGATCCTGGAGCCATCCGGTCTGCATGTCTCCTTTGGGGTTCAGATAATATTTCTGTCCGTCCATATCCAGCCATCCGGTCTGCATGACACCTTCTTCGTCCAGGTAATACCATTTCTGGCCGGATTGTATCCATCCGGTCTGCATAATACCGTCTTCATCCATGTAGAACCAGCGTTCCTGGGAATGTACCCATTCGATCTGCATAACTCCGGTCTGATCAAAGTAGTACCAGTGGCCGTTTTCACGCAGCCATCCGGTTTTGTAGCCGCTGTCCAGCTGGTAATACCAGAGACCGTTTTCCTGTATCCAGGTGCCTTCCGGTATGGGTTCCGGTGTCTCTTCTTCCGATGTCTGCGGGACGGAAGGAGCAGGTTCCTGATCGGAGGCCGGATCAGTATGGTTGGGCCGGGTATCTGCCTGTGTGCTGCCGTCCTGCTGGGCAAGCTGTTCCCGGTCAGCAGTTTCGGATGCATCCTCCTGGTCCTGCAGAGTCGGAAGATCCGCAGAAGACCGGGTCAGAGTCGCTCCAAAAACAAGAGACAGCAGGAACAGAAGCAGGATCAGGACCCGGCTGGTTTTCTTTTTGCGGCCTGGCACGTATCTACCTCCCTCATCTGTATGATAATGTTTCCGACGGCAGAAATTTCTGGGATTTCTGATACCGGAAGCCTTTGTCTGTTCTCTATGATACCTGTATTTTCGGCAAAATTCAATAGGATCTGAGGGGATTTTACGTTCCTGCAGTGGGTGTGCACCGGTCTGTGCACCCGGCCTTGCGCGGGAGCGGAAAAGATTATATAATAGAGCAATGAGTAATGAGAATGGCGGAATACGCATTAACAAATATTTAAGTGAATACGGTGTCTGTTCCAGACGGGAAGCAGACCGGCTGATCGCATCCGGGCAGGTATATATCGGCGATAAAAAAGCGGAGATGGGAGACCGCGTGCTGCCAGGCCAGAAAGTCCGGGTGAAAGGTGTGCCGGTAAAGGAAAAGGATCCGGAGGTCCTGCTGATTTTCAATAAGCCCAGAGGGGTGGTCTGTACTTCTCAGAAAAAGGACAGAAACAACATTATCGATCATATCGGGTATCCGGTGCGGGTATACCCCATCGGCAGGCTGGATCAGGACTCCGAGGGACTGATCCTGCTTACCAACTGCGGACCCCTGGCAAATATGCTGACCCATCCTTCCTTTCGTCATGAAAAGGAATATGTGGTGCGGGTGGACCGTCCGGTGACAGACGATTTTCTGAAGCGGATGGGAGCTGGCGTTCCTATTCTTGGGACCAGGACGAATCCATGTACGGTGCGGAAGCGGGGGGAACGGGAATTTTCCATTATACTGACGCAGGGAATGAACCGGCAGATCCGCCGGATGTGCGAATATTTCGGTTATCGGGTGCTGCGTCTGCGCAGGATCCGGATCATGGAGATCACCCTGGGAGATCTGCAGCCGGGCCAGTACCGTGAGGCCACCAGGCGGGAGTGGAGTATGCTGAAAAAGCAGCTTCATATACAAAATAAAAGTGAAAATAACGGAGGAAATCATGGCAGAAGCTCTTCAGAGAATAAAAGAACTGGTGCAAAAGCTAAACGAAGCCGGTAAGGCTTACTATCAGGAAGACAGAGAAATCATGAGCAATCTGGAATATGACCGGCTTTATGATGAACTGACTGCCCTGGAGCAGGAGACCGGAATGGTCTTATCCACAAGTCCCACCCAGCATGTGGGGTATGAGGCCATGGATGAACTGCCCAAGGAAGCCCATGAAAGCCCCATGCTTTCCCTGGATAAGACAAAGGATCGGGAAGAACTGCGGGCTTTTATCGGAGCGCACAAAACGCTGCTGTCCTGGAAGCTGGATGGACTGACCATTGTACTGACCTATGAAGGGGGAGAACTGGTCAAAGCGGTGACCCGCGGAAACGGGATCGTGGGAGAAGTGATCACCAATAATGCACGGGTATTTCAGAATGTTCCTCTGAAGATTCCCTATCAGGGGCGTCTTGTGCTGCGGGGAGAAGCCATCATCACGTATACGGATTTTCAGCGGATCAATCAGGAGATCGAAGATGCAGATGCCCGTTACAAAAATCCGCGGAATCTCTGCAGTGGTTCTGTGCGGCAGCTGAATAACGAAATCACAGCCAGAAGAAATGTGCGGTTTTATGCGTTTGCACTGGTCAGCGCGCCGGGTGTGGATTTTCAGAATTCCAGAGAGGAACAGATGAAATGGCTGGCTGGCCAGGGATTTGATGTGGTGGAATACCGGGTTGTTACAGAGGATACACTGGATGCGGCCATGGACTATTTTGCGGAAGCCATTGAGACCAATGATTTTCCTTCGGACGGTCTGGTGGCTCTTTATGATGATATTGCCTACGGGGATTCACTGGGAAATACAGCTAAGTTTCCCAGAAATTCTTATGCGTTCAAGTGGGCAGATGAAATGAAGGAGACAAAGCTTCTGGAGGTGCAGTGGTCTCCTTCCAGAACAGGACTGATCAATCCCATTGCGGTGTTTGAGCCGGTGGAACTGGAGGGAACCACCGTAAGCCGGGCCAGTGTACACAATCTGAGCATCGTCAAAGAACTGAAGCTGGGGATTGGAGACACAATCCGTGTCTATAAAGCCAATATGATCATTCCACAGATTGCAGAAAATCTCACCGGAAGCGGCAACCTGCCCATTCCGTCCCAGTGTCCGGCGTGCGGACAGGAAACCTCTGTTCATCAGGAAAAGGATGTGGAGACTCTCTGCTGCACCAACCCGGAGTGCCCGGCAAAGAAGATCAAGGGCTTTTCTCTGTTTGTGAGCAGGGACGCCATGAATATCGACGGGCTGTCAGAGGCAACACTGGAAAAGCTGATCGCCAGAGGATTTCTGCATGATCTGGGAGATATTTTTGAAATAGACAGATACCGGGAGGAGATCATCCAGATGGAAGGTCTGGGGCAGAAGTCTTACGAAAATCTTGCGGCCAGTATTGAGAAAGCCCGAAAGACGACGCCGGCCAGACTGCTGTACAGTTTGGGGATTCCCGGAGTGGGCGCCGCCAATGCACGGCTGATCTGCCGCCATTTTCAGGATGACCTGGAGAAGATCTGGCAGGCAGGGCCGGAGGAGATCAGCGAGATCGAAGGCGTCGGGCCGGTGATCGCAGGGAATATTGCAGAGTATTTTTCCCGGGAGAATAACAAAAAGCAGCTGGACCATCTGCTGTCTCATCTGGAGCTGGAGAAAGCACAGCCGGAAACGGATCTGCGCCTGCAGGGAATGAGCTTTGTGGTAACGGGCAGCGTCCATCATTTTGCCAACCGCAGCAAGGTGAAGGAAGCAATTGAGGCCCGGGGCGGAAAAGTGACGGGAACGGTAACGTCCAGGACCAGCTATCTGATCAACAACGACAAGACATCCGCATCATCAAAAAATAAAAAGGCGAAGGAGCTGGGAATCCCGGTGATCTCGGAAGAAGAGCTCCTGGCAATGCTGGAAGAATGACAGAATAAGGGAGGAATAGAATTATGCCGATCAAAATACAGAGCGATCTGCCGGTGAAGGAAATACTGGAGAAGGAAAATATTTTCGTTATGGATGAACACAGGGCGATCCATCAGGATATCCGTCCGATCCAGATCCTGATCCTGAATCTGATGCCGTTGAAAGAAGAAACGGAACTGCAGCTTCTGCGTTCCCTTTCCAATACGCCGCTGCAGGTGGACGTTACGTTTATGGCAGTGCAGAGCCACGAATCCAAGAATACATCCATGAGTCACCTCAACAAATTCTACCTGGGGTTTGACAGCCTGAAAGATAATAAATTCGACGGGATGATCATTACAGGCGCACCGGTGGAACAAATGGAATTCGAAGAAGTGGACTACTGGGAGGAACTGAAGAAAATCATGGAATGGACCAAAACCAATGTGACCTCCACCATTTATCTGTGCTGGGCGGCGCAGGCGGGTCTGTATTATCATTACGGCCTGCAGAAAAGAATGCTGGATCATAAAATGTTCGGTCTGTTCTGGCATAAAGTATCCAACCGGAAAATCCCTCTGGTGCGCGGTTTTGACGACATGTTCCTGGCTCCCCATTCCCGCCATACGGAAGTACCAATGGAAGAAATCCGGGCCTGTAAAGAGCTGACTGTACTGGCAGAGTCGGAAGAAGCCGGCCTGTTCCTGGCCATGGCCCAGGAGGGCCGTCAGATCTTTGTCATGGGCCATCCGGAATATGACCGGATCACTCTGGACGGAGAATACAAGAGAGATCTGGGAAAGGGGCTGGACATTGAAATACCGGTGAATTATTACCAGGATAATGATCCGGAGAACAAGCCTCTTCTGATGTGGAGAGCGCATGCCAACAATCTGTATACCAACTGGCTGAATTATTATGTATATCAGTGCACGCCTTATGATCTGTACGGTACGCCATTTTAAGCAGAAATAAGGTTGTTTCTGCAGGAACCCTTGCTTTTTTCAAAAGGTGAGTGTAAAATAGCCGGAAATAAGGGCAGAAGTTTGTGAATATTTACAACTGAGAGCCTGCTTTCGGTTGATTTTGCCAATTTGATATGATAAACTTATATAAGTATGATATCAGGAGGGGACACTGTTTTCTGGTATCAGCAGATCCGGACCGCAGATGATACGGTCTGGATGATATAAGGATAGAAAGGAAAGTCTTTATATAGAGGGGATAAAGGCTGTTGTTTGAGACTGAAGGGAGCACTGTTTTAAATGAAGAACAAGTATCTTACAAAGCTATTATGCATTACTATGATATCGGTGATGGTTATGTCCTCTGGCCCGGTACAGGTTCTGGGAGCTTCGGCGGCGGCTCAGGAAGAGCAGGCTGCAGCGGAGGATGAAAGTTCCGGAGATTCCGGCGCAGCAGAAGAAACGCCGACGCCGGACCCGGGAGAATCAGAGACTCCAACGCCGACACCAGATCCCGGAGAGCCGGAGACACCAACTCCGACGCCGACACCAGATCCCGGAGAGCCGGAGACACCGACCCCGACGCCGACACCAGATCCCGGAGAGCCGGAGACACCGACTCCGACGCCGACACCAGATCCCGGAGAAACCCCGGATCCGGACAGCCCCGGAGAAGAGAAGGTTGCGTGGATTATTACGCAGCTGGATGGATTGGGTGAGATTACTCTGGAGATGGAAGATACCATTGTAGAAATTCGCTCGCTGTATGAAACATTAACTGCCGAGGAAAAAGAACTGGTGACAAATTATGATATTCTGGTTCAGGCAGAGAGCAGCCTTGAAATGCTGAAAGCGGAAGAGGATGCCCAGAAGGATCTGGAAGAAGAGGAAGATCCGCAGGTGGATATCAGCACGGATACAGAGGAGTCTGACAGTGATGTTCTGGAAGGGCAGGCTGTCTATGTGACGAATGCGGCATTAAATCTGCACGCTGGAAAGGAATTTTATCTGGACAGTCTTGCAGAGAACTATAATCTGACTTTTTCGGATGATTTTGCCCAGGTAATGGAAGAGATCGAAGAGGAATATAAAGAAGAGAATAAGCTGGTGGATTATTCCGACAGGACTAACAGCAAGACCACTTCTTCCAAAGATCAATTCCTGGTGCGCAACTGGCAGGATATTCTGGCGATTTATGTTTATCAGCAGAATAAAGAAGGCAAGACAGAATATACGCTGGATGCCAGTGCCAAGGAAGAACTGGCTGATATTTTTGCGCGGATGAATCCGGTGATCAGGGATTCCAAAGACATTACCAAGGCAAGTTACGGGAATCTTCATATTAATGATTACATAAAAGAAGAAAATATTTCAAAATCTGACAGAGAAATCCTTCGCAAATACGTGGAAACAGACTGTATGCTGCTTTGTGCCACTGTTACAGGCGCCAAAGGTTTTGTACGTCAGAGTGTGGGCGAGGATGTATCGGAAGAAAGAGTGAACGTGATTACAGCCGCCTATTCCCTGGTGGGCAAGGTAGGATATTTCTGGGGAGGCAAATCCACGGCCATTGGCTGGGATTCTTCCTGGGGAAATGCCATGACGGTTGGTGCGGAAGGCAGCCGGACCACAGGTTCCGTAAGAGCGTATGGACTGGACTGCAGCGGTTTTGTCACATGGGCATTTATCAATGGTTATCAGGATACATCCATTGCAGCGCAGATCGGTGACGGAACCACTGATCAGTGGAACAGCGCCCTGACCATCAGTGAAGAAGAAGCACAGCCGGGAGACCTGGTATTCCAGAGAGGTCCGGAAGGCGGAAGCGATAACCATGTGGGAATTATCTGCGGGCAGACAGATAACGGAGACTGGATCGTTGTACACTGCTCTTCCAGCAAGAACGGTGTGACTGTGGGAGAAGCCTACTCGTCTTCTTTCCGTTACATCAGACAGCCGTCCTGCTACCCGAGCCAGGAAGAACTTGAGAAAGAAACGGAAGAAAATACTTCGATTGTTGAAAAAGCAGCCGGGAATAGCTGGACGCAGCTGCTGCAGGAGAATAACAATTAATTTTTCTTTGAAAATAAAAAACGCCGCATTTTCGCGGCGTTTTTGCATGAATGGACTATGGATAAAAGGAAAAAAATCTCTGAAAAGGAAGTCTTAAAAATGTATGAAATATACGGAATTGGTTGACAAGAAACGGATTGCAGATATAATTGAGGTATAGGAATTGAAACAGGGGGAGCCTGTGCATTTCAGATTCCCTGGATTTTGGACAGGATTGCGAATGCAGTGAAGGAGCAGGTTCTGTCCGGTAATTACAAGGAGGAGTGTAATTATGAAGAGATATGTGTTACTGGCCGGTTTAGTTGCAGCATGTTTGGTTTTTTCCGGCTGTGGCAATAAAAATGATAAGGAGAATGATCAAAATACAGACCAAACCGTGGAGATCAGTGAAGGTCCGGATGAAAATGATTCCAATCTGGTATCCATGGAGAAAGATGAGAATACCATTGATAAATCAAAAATCAGCAAGTATCTGGGAACGAAGGCAACAAATTCAGGAGAAGTGGTGATCACCAATGAAACCGGACGGGAGATATCGGAATTCTATATGCGTCCGACACCTTCTTCGGATGAGAATACAGATGAGGATTATGAAGGCGAGAGTTGGGGATCTGATTTGATCCAGGGCGATTTTACGCTGAAAGACAATGAGATGGCTCTGCTGTATTACGATAAGGATAACAAGGACACATCCGGTAACGCGATCAAGGATTATGATCTGCAGGTTGCTTTTGAAGGTATGGATGCTTCGGAAAACTGTTATTTCCGTAATCTGGATCTGACGGTTACAGACAATATTGTTCTGCATATTGACAATGATGGTGTACCCTATGTAACTTATACAAACACATCTACCAAGCAGGAAGTGAGTACCCTGGCTGCAGCCAGAGAGCGTATGGGCCTGAGTTCTGATTCCAGTTCCGATACCGGTGAGGATGAGGAAGATACACAGGCTACGGAGACTCCTACACCAACGGCCACACCGGAACCTACGGTTACAGAGGAACCAACGGCTACTCCGACGCCAACGGTATCGGAACCGCTGCCGGCTGACGATGTGAAAGAGATTGCTTCCGGCTATATCGGAAAGACGTTGGATCAGATGATTGATGATCCGGAGATCGGAAGTCCGGAAGGGGACGAGTATGACACCGATCCCGGTACGGGCAATCGTGTGGGATACCATTATTACGACGGATTTACTGTATATACAACACAGAATGATGACGGTTCTGAGACGATCATAGCAGTAGAATAAGATACTGGAGGATAAAATGAAGCGAGTATTGTTGAAGTTAAGTGGAGAAGCTCTGGCAGGGCCCAGGAAGACAGGTTTCGATGAGGAGACAGTGCTTTCAGTGGCGCGCCAGATCAAGACAGTGGCAGACGGCGGATGCCAGATCGGAATCGTGATCGGCGGCGGCAATTTCTGGAGAGGCCGGACCAGCGAGACCATTGACCGGAATAAAGCAGATCAGATCGGAATGCTGGCAACGGTGATGAACTGTATTTATGTTTCTGATATCTGCAGGTATGTGGGCCTGAAGACAGATATATTTACCCCGTTTACCTGCGGTGCATTTACAAAGCTGTATTCTAAGGATGCAGTTGAAAGCAGTTTTCGGCATAATCGGATCGTATTTTTTGCAGGAGGAACCGGTCATCCGTATTTTTCAACGGATACAGCCACGGTACTGCGTGCAATTGAGATAGAGGCAGAGGCAATCCTGCTGGCCAAGGCTGTGGATGGAATTTATGACAGTGATCCGAAGACGAATCCCGATGCAAAGAAATACCAGGAGATCAGCATTGATGAAGTCATTGCCCGGAAACTGGCAGCAGTGGATATGACGGCTTCGATTATGTGTATGGAGAACAAAATGCCCATGCTTGTATTTGCTCTGGAAGAAGAGAACAGCATTGTAAATACGATCAACGGGAATTTCACAGGCACAAAGGTGACTGTGTAGAAAGAATCAGGAGAGGGAGAGAACACTATGGATGATCGAATTAAGAAGTATGAAGACAAGATGCAGAAAACGCTGAATAATCTGGAAGGGGAACTGGCAACTATTCGGGCCGGCCGTGCCAATCCGCATATTCTGGATAAGATAACCGTAGATTATTACGGAGTTCCTACTCCGCTTCAGCAGGTGGCAAATATTACAGTGCCAGAAGCAAGAATGATCCAGATTCAGCCTTGGGAATCCAGTTTGATCAAAGCGATTGAGAAAGCCATCCTTACTTCTGATTTGGGACTGAACCCCAGCAATGACGGTAAGATGATTCGCCTTGTATTCCCGGAATTGACGGAAGAGCGCAGAAAAGAACTGGTGAAGGATGTTAAGAAAAAGGGAGAGGCTGCTAAAGTTGCCATAAGAAATATCCGTCGTGACGCCAACGATTCCTTTAAGAAGCTGGCCAAGGAAGACGTATCGGAAGATGAGATCAAGGAGTTGGAGACAAAGATCCAGAAGTCCACAGATAAATATGTCAAAGATGTGGATGTAACTGTAGATAAGAAGTCGAAAGAAATCCTGACCGTATAAAGAGTTAAGCAGCAGGGGGGAGCTCATGATCTGTGTGGGCTCTCCTTTTTCTGCAATTGCAAAGCAGCATTTTGTGTAAAACGTGACGGTCAAAAATTGGCCGTTCCCATACATGGATGCTTAAAGAACGGTAGAAAGGAAGGAACAGAAATATGAATGTTCCCAATCATATAGCGATCATTCTGGATGGAAACGGGCGCTGGGCGAAGGCAAAGGGCATGCCCAGGAGTTACGGACATGTAAAAGGATGCGCGAATCTGGAGACTATCTGTGATGATATTAAATCTCTGGGAGTAAAATATCTGACGGTTTATGCGTTTTCCACAGAAAACTGGAAACGTTCGAAAGAAGAAGTGAACCAGTTAATGAAGCTGTTCCGCAATTATCTGAAGAAGTGTATTAAAATTTCAGATAAAAATAAAATGTGCGTACGGGTAATCGGGGATATTACTGCTTTTGATCCTGATATTCAGGAGAGTGTCAGAAGGCTGGAAGAACATTCCAGTCAGTATCATGAACTGCACTTCCAGATTGCTCTGAATTATGGGAGCAGAGACGAGATTACCCGGGCAATCCGAAAAATAGCCGGAGACTGTGCACAGGGCAAACTTCGTGAAGATGAGATCACAGAGGATACAGTGGCTTCTTATCTGGATACGGCAGGGCTGCCGGATCCGGATCTGATGATCCGGACCAGCGGTGAACAGAGGCTTTCTAATTATCTGCTTTGGCAGATGGCCTATACGGAGTTTTATTTTACCGATGTGACTTGGCCGGATTTTGACCGGCAGGAATTAATACGTGCCATTGAGAAGTATAATATGAGAGACAGAAGATATGGGGGAGTAAAGGAGGAGTAAGGATGTTTAAAACCAGACTTATGAGTGGAATCGTTCTGGTGCTGATTGCTCTGTTAACGATAGGAAGCGGAGGAATCGTGCTGTTTGTTACTCTTCTGGGTGTTTCTCTGATCGGGATGCAGGAGCTGTACCGTGCAATGGGAGTGCGGGAAAATACTTTTCATATGCTGGAAATTGCAGGCTATGCCGGAGCAATCCTCTATTATGTGATGATTCTCCTGGATTTTCAGAGCTTTGCCATGCCGGCGCTGCTTCTGGCACTGGTACTGTGTATGTGCGTTTATGTATTTACGTATCCAAGATTTCGGGCAGAACAGGTGATGGCCGCTTACTTCGGGATTATTTATGTGGCGGTAATGCTTTCTTTCATTTATCTGACCCGAAGCCTGGAAGATGGTATCTGGCATGTCTGGCTGATTTTTTTGTGTTCCTGGGGATGTGATACCTGTGCATACTGTGTGGGAGTCCTTATTGGAAAGCATAAGATGGCTCCGGTATTAAGTCCTAAGAAATCCGTGGAAGGCGCTGTGGGCGGTGTAGTGGGAGCTGCTTTGCTGGGAGCTGTTTTTGGAGCTGCTGCCGGAGGCGATATAAAAGCTTATGCCATGATCTGCGGGATTGGTGCGCTGATCTCTATGGTAGGAGATCTGGCCGCATCTGCGATCAAAAGAAATCGGGATATTAAAGATTATGGACATTTGATCCCTGGGCACGGCGGCATTCTGGATCGGTTTGACAGTGTGATCTTTACTGCCCCCATCATTTTTTATTTATCTGTTATGATGATGTAAACGGAGGAAGCATATGAGAAATATTGCCATTTTGGGATCCACCGGTTCCATTGGAACCCAAACGCTGGATGTGGTGCGGGCCAACGGGGATCTTCGGATATCAGGTATCAGTGCAGGAAGGAATGTCAGGAAGCTGGAAGAACAGGTTCGGGAATTCTCACCACGGCTGGTGGCTGTGTGGGAAGAGCAGGCTGCCAGAGATCTGGCAGTGCGGATTGCGGACACAGATACGAAAGTTGCTGCAGGGATGGATGGTCTGCTGGAGCTTTCTGTTATGGCAGATGTGGAAGTATTGGTGACGGCCATTGTGGGTATGATAGGCATAAGGCCAACTATGGAAGCGATACAGGCCGGGAAGGATATTGCCCTGGCCAATAAAGAAACCCTGGTGACGGCGGGACACCTGATCATGCCGCTGGCGCAGGAACATCAGGTGAAGATCCTGCCGGTGGACAGCGAACACAGTGCTGTCTTTCAGTGCCTGAACGGGGAAACACAAAAAGAAATCGAAAAATTATGGATTACTGCCTCCGGCGGCCCATTCCGGGGAAAAAAGCGGAATGAACTGGCCGGAGTAACGGTGGAAGATGCGCTGAAGCATCCTAACTGGTCCATGGGACAGAAAATCACCATAGATTCTGCCACTCTGGTTAACAAGGGACTGGAAGTGATGGAAGCAAAATGGCTTTTCGGAGTAGATGTGGATCGGATCCAGGTGGTGGTTCAGCCGAAAAGCATTATTCATTCCATGGTAGAATTTGCAGACGGAGCCGTTATGGCACAGTTGGGTACGCCAGATATGCGTCTTCCCATTCAGTATGCGCTATATTATCCCCAGAGGAGATATCTGTCCGGCGAACGGCTGGATTTTGCAAAGCTGGGTACACTGACCTTTGAAGAGCCGGATGTGGAAACGTTCCTGGGTCTGCCCATGGCAGTGGAAGCCTCCAGGACAGGTGGCTCTATGCCCACAGTGTTTAATGCAGCCAATGAACGGGCTGTGGCCAAATTTCTCCGGGGTGAGATTGGTTTCCTGGATATTTATGATGTGATCGCAAGTGCCATGGAACGGCATAGAGTAATAGAGTCTCCCGGACTTTCCCAGATTCTGGAAACAGAGGTGGAGACATATGAATGGATAGAAAGCAGGTGGTAATTTGAGGATTGTCATTGCAATTTTGATTTTCAGCGCCATTATCTTATTTCATGAGTTGGGGCATTTTCTTCTGGCAAAGAAAAATCATGTAGTAGTGACAGAATTTTCCCTGGGAATGGGTCCCAGGCTTTTAAGTACCGTAAAGGGAGAAACCAGATATTCCCTGAAGCTGCTGCCTTTTGGCGGTTCCTGTGCCATGCTGGGGGAAGATGAGGAAGATGTGTCTCCAGGCACATTTAACGGCGCATCTGTTTGGGCCAGGATGTCCATTGTGGCAGCCGGACCTATTTTCAATTTTATTCTGGCATTTCTGCTGGCTTTGATCATTATTGCTACCATCGGATACGTACCGGCGAGGGTAGTGGAATTTGCGGAAAATTCACCTGCTCAGGAGATGGGCCTGCAGGAAGGGGATATCATCACAGAGTTTAACGGGTATGATGTGGATATTGGAAATGATCTGTATACGTATTTTGCCTTGAATGAATTGAAAAATGAACCCATTACCCTGACCTATGAAAGAGATGGCGAAAAGCATACAATCACCTATCAGCCCCTGGTGGACAGAAGTTATCTGCTGGGATTCCAGAGGACAGATATCAGCAGTATGGTGGTGGAATCGCTGATTCCGGATATGCCATTGGAGCAGGCCGGCCTGCAGGAAGGAGACGTGATCACAGCTATTAATGGTGTGGAGATTCCGGATGGAGAGGCTTACAATCAGTATATTGAAGAGCATCCGCTTTCTTCGGAACCAGTGGAAATTACCTACCAGAGGGAAGGACAAAGCTATACTGTGACAATCACGCCGAAGGTTTATGAGGCGGTGAACCTGGATTTTGCCTATAATCTGGCTTCTGAGAAAACCTCCGGCTGGAATGTGGTGAAATACAGTCTGATTGAAGTGAAATACTGGATTCGGACCACAATTCTGAGTCTCGGCAAACTGGTGACAGGGCAGTTTGGAGTACAGGACCTGTCCGGCCCTGTGGGTGTCGTGGATGTGATCGGAGATACCTATGAACAGAGTAAGAGCATGGGAACGACCATGGTATGGATGAACATGCTTAATATTGCCATACTTCTTTCCGCAAACCTGGGTGTCATGAATCTTCTGCCGCTGCCGGCACTGGATGGAGGCCGGCTGGTGTTCTATATCATTGAAGCAATACGAAGGCGGCCGGTGAACCAGAGGATCGAAGGCATGGTACATTTTGTGGGCTTTATGTTTTTAATGGTGCTGATGGTAGTAGTCATGTACAATGACATCATGCGCATTTTTTAAAGAAGAAATAAAGATTTCCGAAGTTTCGGGAACGAAAAATTCGGATAAAGCTGAAAAAATTTTTATGCGGGATATGTCTGAAGCGGCATGTCCCGTTTTTGAGTGACAGGAAGATCCATACCGCTAAAATTTCGAATGAGATTTCCGGGCCTGGCATAGGATGTTATGAAAGAGAGACTATGGGGATGCTTATGAATTTTGATATCAATAAGTATGATACCCGGGCCGGCTGGATGCGGATGATGCAGCAGGAACCGGCCGCAGAACAGACAGACGAAGGACAGCTGCGGATCGATGTGGTGTCTGAGCAGAATTTTCCGGTGGAAGGGGCAACCGTAGAGATCATGTATTCTGATGATCCGGAAAGTCCTGCGGAGCAGTTGACTACGGACAGTTCCGGACATACGCCGACAATTTCTCTGCCTGCTCCGCCGCTGGAATACAGTTTGGAGCCATCGGAATTCCGTCCTTATGCAGAATATGCGATTCGGGTCACGGCGCCTGGCTATGAACCGGTGGATATTACCGGATCGGAGCTGCTGCCGGAAAGCTTTTCCATTCAGCCGGTGCAGCTTCGTCTGATCACTGCGGGACAGAAATTTGAGGATATTGTGATACCTGACCATACCTTATATGGGGTATATCCCCCGAAGGAACCGGAAGCTGAAATCAAGCCCATCAGCGAGACCGGAGAAATCGTACTAAGTCGTGTGGTAGTGCCGGAATATGTTGTGGTACACGATGGTCCTCCCAGTGATGCGGCGGCCCAGGACTATTATGTGCGATTTAAGGATTATATCAAAAACGTGGCATCCAGCGAAATATATGCCACCTGGCCGGGGGAAACCATACGTGCCAATATTCTGGCTATTATGTCTTTTACATTAAACCGCGTGTATACAGAGTGGTGCCGGAAGCACTACAAATTCAGGGTTGCAGGAACCTGATCATCAATGAACTGGTCATCAAAAGGGAGGAGAAACCAAAGAAAAAAGCCCAGCCGGGCGAAGAGGACGGAGAGCAGGGAAAGAGCACTGTATGAAGGCGGAGAATCGGAAAAGTGTAGCTGTCGGGGGGAAAGGCTTTCTTTGACAGCTGCACTTATTTTTAGTCCGAAAATAGATAGGCCGGCTTGTTGCAGAAGTCTGTTGATCTGCAGTATCCGATTTTGAGAGCAATCGGAAAGCTGATGCCGCTATTTCAATTTCAATATGTCATTTGGTGTGCAGTTTAGATATTCGCATAACCTGCCCAGGATGGCCAGATCAATACGGGATACTTTGTTCTTACAGTAGTTATTGAACTGCGTTCGCTGTAATTTGCAAGCGGTACAGACTTTATTCTTGCTTATATTCTTTTCTTTCAGTAAATTCTCTAAATCAATATAAATTTCCATGTGTAATCAATCCTTTTTCTGGATTATACATACATCTGTATTGAGAAATAAGATGTATTATAATACACTGTATTTTAATACAGTGTATTGAGGAGAAATAGGATGAAACGGAAGTGGATAGTTTATGTTGCGATATCGATGATTATTGTATGCGGAGTATGGGGCTATTATTCTCAAAGCTGCAGGGATACGGAGGTATATAGCACACAGGCCATAGTATTTGATAATTATCATAAAGAAAAGATTACGGTTGTTGTAAATCGCTTGTATGTAAAAAATTACCAGGCCTGCGCGGAGGAGATCGTGGAAAAATGCAGAAAAAATGATTTCAAAAGTATACAGTTCAGTTATGATAACTCCATTCCGAATGAGTTGGACGTTACAGTATATTTAAATAAAGCGGACAGAAATAAGCGCAGGGAATTGTTTTCATTTAATTACGCACCAAAGGAGAAAAATGACAAATATAATATTATGGAGAATCCGGAAAACTTTAAATTGAAGATTTTGCCATAGGTCAGAGGCAGACCCTTAAATAATCCATTGACTCCCCGGTAAGGTATCGGATCAAATTGGGATATCTGTCATGAGAGTACCGGAACGGTATTGTGATGGGAGAAACGCCAAGGCAGTTAAATCTTTTCAGATGTTTTTTCAAGGGTTTGGAGTCAAAAATGGTGTTATAGCAGTCAAGTGTTCGTTTTTCATTCACATTCTCCAGGATGTGGAACATTTCGTCAATGGTTTTGTCTTTATAGCCAGATGAGAGTATTTGCTCTTTTGCTGCGGAGAATTTGAAAAAATCGCCTGTGCCATACATGACAGCCAAATTTTTTATTGCGAGTGACAGAGCAGATGGCGGAATATGGATTAAAAAGTCACATTCCTTGTCAAGAGAATGGGATTCTCTGATAATGGAATATAACTTTTTGCGTTTAAACCGTAATTCGATTCGCAATTGCCCACTGGCGTTTTCTATTTCTTCAGGAGGATAATCATATTCGGTGCTCAGCAGCTGCGTCTGTTTTTGATAAATGCTGAGAGTATAGGATTTACAGGAGATACTGATTTCCCCTTTGCGAGGCTCTTTGCGGTGGTGCTCTTTATTCGGGTAGGTATCCGTATGAAATTTTGCCGGTGTAAAATATTTTTTTAAAAGATGGAAATATTCATCGGATTCTTCCTGAGACTGGAACCACAAATTTGTACAGTAATCAATGCGGGTCAGCTTTCCGCACTCCAGTATATCGGGATATCCAGGGACTAATTGCTGGATCAGAGAGTTCAGAGCATCCGGTATAAGAGGCAAATCTTTTGGTTCAATGATTTTTGTATAAGGATGCTCTTCGGACTGCAGCAAAATCTTCGGATTTATTACAAATTTTATCTTTAACTGAAGAATCTGGCCAAGATCCGTATTATATAGTTTGTAAAATCGTATGCGGTTGATACCGCGTTTGTTCAGAAATGTGTAAGTTTGGCATTTTGAAACAATGCTTATGCCCAGTTGTTTATGATAGTAAGATTCTGTTTTGGAGGTTCTGGCGGTATTTTGTTTATTTACAGCCTCAAACAGGCGGATATAATCTCTGCATCCACAGAAATAAGAGAGTTCAAATGTGTGGATTGAAAATTCCATAGGGCAACTTCCTTTCTTTTTTGTCTGTATTTATTAAAATGTTTGCGCATTTTTGTAAATAATGAATTTGTCCTGCCACCGGAAGAACAAACGCTGTCAAGTGTAATTGGAATTACGATAGTGAGCAGTTGTTCCGCCTATTTAATGCAGATATTCCGGGATGGATCAGCAAAGCATCATTTGGACAACAGGAACGGCGAGCATGCGCATATGGATTGATTTAGTTGTATGAACAGTTGTATAAAAAGAAAAGAAAGAGGGATGCAATATGTTTGAAAATATGCCGGATTTATTAACGTTGAAGCAATGCCAGCAGGCATTACAGATCGGCCGCTGCTCCATGCTGGAGTTGATACATAGCGGAGATGTGAAAGGGATTAAGCTGAAAGGATCATGGAAAGTTCCCAAAAAAGAATTGGAGAATTATTTGAAAAAGCTGCTATAGCAACAGGTGTCTGTCTGCGTCTGTATGAGATGGAAGAATTTAATTCAATCTTTTTACAGGATTATTTAGATTATAGTGCAAATTTGTAACTGCCAGGGAAAGGGAAAGCTGCCGGAATTCCACCGGAGAGTCTTGTGATTTGCTTTCTCCGATGGTAAAATCAAAGTATCTCATAAAAAACGTATCTGAAAGGAGAAGTTTTATGGAATGGAAACCACTGCCGATCGGGGTCGATGATTTCAGAGATTTGATAAAAAACAAATACTATTTTGTGGATAAAACTCTTTTTATCAAAGAACTTCTTGATATGAAAGGAAAGGTAAATCTTTTTACCCGTCCGCGCCGTTTTGGAAAGACTTTGAATATGAGCATGCTCCGATACTTTTTTGAAAAAGGAGGCAGCGATACTGGAAAACTGTTCCAGGGACTGAAAATTATGGAAGCAGGCAATGACTATCTTTCTCACATGGGAAAATATCCGGTCATTACCCTTTCGCTGAAGTCACTGAAACAGCCATCCTATGAGCTTTCATTTGAGATGCTGAAAAAGACGGTGGCAGAGGAATTTTTGCGTCATTGGAAGGAAATAGAAGAAAACGGGAAATTGACAGAAGCACAGAAGGAACGATTCTTGCAGATACGGGATGTGAAAGGCAGCAATGCGGATTATGCAGATGCTCTGAAGTTTCTTTCAGAATGTCTGAATACCTGTTGTGACATGCCAGTGGTTATATTAATCGATGAGTATGATGTTCCCCTGGAAAATGCATATTTTGGCGGATTTTATGATGAGATGGTCGGAACGATCCGTTCCTTGTTTGAATCAGCGTTGAAAACCAATGAATATCTTGCGTTTGCAGTGGTAACTGGCTGTCTGCGTATCAGTAAAGAATCCATATTTACCGGATTAAATAATCTGGTGATTCATTCTGTAACAACCGATTTGTATGCGGGGTATTTTGGATTTGTTCCGGAAGAAGTGGAGGCGATGCTGACATTTTACGGATTAGATCAAAATAGGGAGAGTGTGCGTCAATGGTATGATGGATATCAGTTTGGTACAACAGAGGTTTATAATCCCTGGAGCGTGATCAATTATGTGCAATCGTGTTATCGCAACAAAGATGCCCTGCCCAAACCGTATTGGTCGAATACCAGTTCCAACAGCATCGTGCGGAAGCTGGTAGAAGAGGCGGATGTTTCTGTGAGGCAGGAGATAGAAGCTCTGATCGAGGGAAATACGATCATGCAACCGATTCACGAGGATATTACTTACGAGGATATGGATTCTACGCAGGAAAATCTCTGGAATTTCCTTTTCTTTACAGGCTACCTGAAAAAGATAAAGGAATATCAGGAGGGGGAAACGACTTATATTGAGATGGCAATTCCCAATAGAGAAGTGCGTTATATATATAAAAGAACCGTGCTGCGATGGTTTGAAGAGAAGACAGAGCAGAAGGAGCTGGCGCTGCTTTATGAAAGTATTTTAAACGGAGATACACGGAAAATGGCAGAAATTCTGTCTGAAAATCTGATGGAGACGATCAGTTTTTATGATTATCAGGAGAGCTATTACCATGGCTTCCTTGCCGGGCTACTGAAAAATATTGGCAATTATATTGTGCTGTCAAACCGGGAGTCCGGGAATGGAAGACCGGATATTCTGCTGAAATATCCAAGTGTCAGAGGGAAAGCCGTGATTATCGAATTAAAGGTGTCAAAGACCTATCAGGGGCTGAATGAAAAATGTGACGAAGCGCTTCAGCAGATTGAGGAGCAGAGATATGAGGAAGAGTTAAGAAGGGAAGGCTATCAGGATATTCTGAAATATGGGATTGCGTTTTACCGGAAAGAGTGTATGGTGAAGCGGGGGCAGGGGTAGATTCCGAGAAGCATTTTAAAAAATGGGTGGTAAACTATCCGTTTTATGCAAATATAAATAGGGAAGGGATCGTTTTATACGAAGCAGCATGATGAGGAGATAAAAGAAACCATGATTATTGTCAATGTAAAGCAATAGTCATGGTTTTTACATTTTATCAATCAAAGCGAAGATGACAGCCTGTTGTTCTTCATCCAATCTGACCCAGCGTTCGAGTAATCTTCTTTGTGATTCGGTCAGTGTAACGGGAGAATCCCCCTCTGCAAATAATTGGGACAATGTGATGCCGAAAGCAGTGCAGATTTTTTCCAGAGAAGGAAGAGTCGGAATCATATTTTTTCGATACCAGGAGGATATTGTGGATTGAGGCAAGCCGGAATGTTCTGCGAGTTGATACTCTGTCCAGCCTCTTTCTTCTCGATATGCGGTTATCGTTTTCAGGATATCTTTCACTCTATACACCTCTTTATTTGTATTCTTCGTATATTATACTTTGATAAATCGTTGTAATTTAATCATATAAATCGTATAATTTTAACGGAATACACAACTAATGTTGAGATGAGAGGGATAAAAGCGTTATAAGAAAATGAAGAAAAGAAAGATTACTCTGGTTGCTCTCAGTTTTATCATTTGTTTGCTCACTGCCTTGGGAATGTTTTGGTTCAAGAATAAAGAGTTAGAGTCAAATCCTGAGAAAGTAATCTTAAAAATCGAAGAAGCTTTGGGGGATGAGTATGAAAAACAATCAGTGACAGAGCTTGCTGCCACGCTTGTGTATGGTGATCCTACTAATTCAGAGAATAAAGTCTATTGTAGAATTTTAAAGACTACGTTTTATGAGCGTGATCCTGCAGAGATTACAGGACTGCACACGGATGCATTTGAAGTTCTGTTCCCTGTCGAACGAATGGAAAGTTGCGAGAAAATGAAGATTCAGGGATGGGATGTAGCACTTTATAAGATGGATGATATGGCGTATCTTTGCTGGACGTATTCTCCAGAGATCAGTTATGCTTTGGAGTATAACCCCGGTCTAGTAGAGGATGAAGAGATGATCAAAATGGCGGAGAGTGCGAAATTTACAGAATAAAAAGCCGCGATAAATTGACGGTCAGTCAGAAATCGTGGCTTTTGCTCTGTTTAATCATAGATTGCTATTCTGGTTGGGTGGAGCTAAGGCCGTTCTGAGAGTGCTTTATCGTCAGAGGCCTTCGCAAAAAACCATCCATAATCAAACATTTTCATGCTCATATGCTCGCCGATATCCAGGAGAAGATCCATCAGGCGTTCTACTTCCGGATCATCGGGTGACTTTAAGCGATTAAATAGATTTTGCTTTATCCGGTAGGCTTCCTCATATAGTAAGCTGCACTTCTGGCCTTCCGCATATTCGTTTATAACGTATTTACTTTCCGGTACAGGGAATTCTTTCAAGTTGAAGCTTCCATCCATTAAATAAAAAACCAACTGGCGTAATTCTGTATCTACTTCATGGAGCGTATCGTTGAGATGTTGATTATCTTTCATAAAAGTGTCCTTTCCTGAGAGTGTTTCTCATCTTTGAATGGTTGGTAGGATAAAAATAAGGAACGGTCCACGATTAAATCATCAGGACTGTTCCTTATCGAAAAGTACGCACAATGGCCATTAATCTGTCTCGATCCCTGGGATTTAGACTGTTCCAGGTTTCAACCAGTTCCAATTGTTCCGGTGTCAATTCCAACAATTTTTCATCACGCGAAAAAAATTGCGAAAGCGAAATATGAAATGCTGTACAAACTTTTTCCAGAGTTTGTAAGGTCGGTATAGTTTTTTTACGGATAATGTTGGACAACACAGTTTGTGTTAAACCAGTTAATTGGGACAGGCGGTACTTTGTAATTCCCTGCTTGTCACATAATTCCTGAATCCGAGGTCCAATAAAATCAGAAACGGATAATGGAACTTCTGATTCAGCAGGTGTAATGTTTGAATACTCCTGTTCCAAGTACGTTTACGCTCCTTCCGCTAATACTATTCTCATTTTACCCTTATAATAGAAGATTTATTAGACTGATTTGAAAGGCCTAGATAGTATTTCCTAAAGGAGTATTCAGATAAAATAAAAAAGTCCTGTCTATAAAATTATAATGTTTTCTGATTTTATCATAGCAGATACTTATTGGGAGTTCAATAAAAATCGTTCGACGGAATTCGCGTATAATCGACAGAGTTGTTAGTGACCGCCACACCTGTCTCTCAAATGGATTGTGAGACAGGCTGACGTGGTATCGGAAAGAGAAGGGCTTCTGTTTGTAAGCTTTTAGAAATCATCAATATTAGCAGATGCGAAGGAACTTTGAACATAGCGGGGAACTTGCCCCGTTGAATAATGATAAATATTTTGTAGTATCTTTGGAAGGAAGAGGAAAAGTTGAGCCGGGAAATGTTTTTGTGAGTGCCGGATGTGGATTGTAAAGAGAAATATGAATAGCCATTAAATCTTATCAGAAACCATTGCTAGTGCTTTCATAATATTAATGAACTTTTTGTATTGAACTTCACCTTTGGATCTAACCTCCTTCAGAATGGCGGCTACGGAAGCATCTGTTTCAAATATTTCGTCCAATAATAGATAATCAATGCTTATATTTAAGGTTGAGCAGATTGAAACAAGAGTTTCCAAAGACATTGCCCGTGTACCACGTTCAATATGCCCTAAAAAAGCAGTAGATATTCTGCATAATTCAGCCAACTGTTCCTGAGAATAATTTTGCTCAATACGAGCCTGCCTGATTTTTTGCCCTATTTCTGTGTAGTCGATTTGCTTCACTGAATTACTTCCTTATAGGGTGTTAATCTTTGTTTTAGTATATGATAAGCAAAAAGTAAGAAATGAATAATGAACTAATAGTATTAAATATTGACTAATAGAATTATTAGTAATATAATTAAAATGAGATAGAAAAAGTATATTTTAGTATTGTGAAGAGATTTCTAGGGAAATGGGATACAAATGTTTTCTGAGATGTTATGATCACTAGTGTTACAAAATAGCAAAAAACTGTCTACAGATGGTTGAAATAAATTATTGTTAATTGATTCCGTAGTAAATTTTGAGTAATTTATTAAAGGTTTAAAAGTAGGGCGATTTTTTGAGATTTGGGAGTAGAATACTAATGAAAAAGATAAGAAAAAAAGGAGAAAATAGGGTAAGGAATACAATGGGATATAAGATTGGGAGTACAGTATTGTTTATGGCTATGAGCATCATGTTCTATAAATGGATGCCATATGTTTCAGGTTGCCTTAGCAAGGAACTATCAAAAATTTCAAATACGAAAAATGATAATGACATTGAGCCGGTGATTGAAAAAAAGAAATAAATACTCAAGGGGGATGAAGAGGATGCAGATTGATACAGATAAAATTGCGCAACAATGTATTGATGCAATCAATGAAAAATTAAAAAATTTAAAAATGTTAAACATTATGGTTGTTGGTAAATCTGGTGTCGGTAAGAGTACTTTGATAAATAGCTTGTTTAGAGGCAATTTTGCAGAAACTGGGCTCGGCAGACCAGTAACATCAGAGATTCGTAGGTTGGAGAAAAAGGATTATCCATTGGCGATTTATGACACTCCGGGTTTCGAGTTATCGGCAAATCAGCAAAAGAAGGCAAAAGATGATATTATCGATATAGTACGAAAAGGATTTGAGTCCAATGATATAAAACAAATGATCCATTGCATTTGGTATTGTATTAATGTTGGGGCTAATCGAACGTTTGATGAATCGGAAGTACAATGGCTAAAAGAATTTATTGAGGAAAGTAAATATACTCATGTTCCAATTATGGTTGTGCTTACTCAAGCAATTCCTAAGAAAAAAGCGGACGAAATGAAGCATCTTGTAGAAAAAGAAAACCTTGATATTGTTAAGGTTGTTCCGGTGTTGGCACAGGATATGGAGTTTGATGAAGAGTACATAGCAAGGGCATATGGTTTAGATAGATTGCTAGATGTTATGGCAGAACTTCTTCCTCCGGAATTGCAAGAAACTCTACAAAACGTGCAGAAAGCTTCGTTACAAGGAAAGAGGAGAGCATCGCAGGGGGTTATTGCTGCAGCAGTAGCGGCTTCATTTGGAGAAGGTTTTGCTCCTATTCCTTTTTCGGATGCTGCGCTTTTAATTCCAACTCAGGTGAGTATGATAGCTGGAATAACGGTTATATTTGGATTGGATATAAGTAAGAGTTTTTTGACTTCTTTTGTATCTGCGACAATCGGTGGTGCAGGTGCGACTGTGCTCGGAAGGACGGTTGTTTCAAATGTGTTTAAAATGGTGCCGGTAGTTGGAACGGGTGTTGGTGGAGTGATTTCTGGAAGCACAGCTGGGTTGTTGACAACTGCTTTGGGTGAAGCATATCTTTTGATTATGGAAAAGATTTACAAAGGAGAAATTAAAAAAGAAGACTTGTATACTGATAAAGGAAAAACTATCATGTCTAAACTTTTTAAAGCTGAATTAAAGAAGAATAAAAAAAATATTTGACATTTGACAGATAGTTTTATCCACTCTAATATTCAATCGTAGGATAGTGTTGCTCGGAAACAGAATCTATTTTGGAATTATAATACATAGTAGACATTATAAAAATATGCGACATAATAAGTTATTTAACAGGCTTATCCTTGTTGTGATAAGCTTGTTATTTTTATGTGTATTCGCATCTCATGAAACTTTATTTATATATTATCTCCTTGAACACCAGAAGAAAGGAGATGATGCAAATGAATGAACTGAAAAAAGGTCTTATCTACAAAGCTGTCACCGGCATCGTTGTACTGGTAGCAAAACTCATCAATTTTGCAGAAAAGTACAAAGATGACTAGGGACAGCTTTTTTCGTACTGCGGAACGTCTGATGGAGCAGATTGCTATCCTGCTTGAGCATGAGAACAGAAGGGCTTCTGCTCAGTCAGATGATAAGACAGTTCGCAGAGAACTACTGGAAAATTTGGAAGAATGCCAGTATACACATGGCACCGGGCAGGTGGTGAAAGCATTGGAGATTTTGCTTAATTATACCTGCCTGATTCCAACTGTCACCGTTGTTACCGACTTGTCTAAGAGCAGATTATTGGTAGAGACAGACAGGGGAGGAAAATATCAGATTACAGTGACAGAAACGGATGAAGATTTCTAATAGGAGGGAAAGAATTATGGCAGCAAATGTGGAAAGTATGTTTTATGTACGGGAAACTCCATGGCATGGCCTTGGAAAACAGGTGGAAGAAGCTTTGGATTCACAGAGCGCACTAAAAGAAGCGGGGCTTGACTGGAAAGTGGAGCAAATGGCAGTGTTTACAGGAGATGGGAAAGTGGTGCCCGGGTACAAGGCAAATATCAGAGATAGGGATCGAAGAGTGCTGGGTGTGGTGACAGACCGTTACAAAGTGGTACAAAATTCGGAGGCGTTTTCTTTTACGGATGATTTGCTGGGGCGTGGAGTACGCTATGAAACAGCCGGATCCATCCAGGATGGAAAGAAGGTGTGGATCCTGGCAAGGATGCCCCGGGAATATATCATTACCGGAGAGCAGATTACTCCTTACCTGGTATTTTCCAATAGCCATGATGGAAGCGGCGCGATCCGGGTGGCATTGACGCCGATCCGTGTAGTGTGCCAAAATACCCTCAATCTGGCCCTGGAAAATGCAAAACGGTCATGGTCTATGATACATACAGGGGATATCAAGGGGAAATTAAAAGAAGCGGAACAGACCCTTGGGCTGGCAGAGAAATATATGACCGCTTTGGGAAAGGAGGTAGAACAGCTGCAGAAAGTGAAGCTCACAGACCGGAAGGTCTTGGAGTGGATCGACCAGTTACTTCCTGTGGAAGCAGATGCCAGCCGACAGCAGAAGAAAAACGTGGGGAGAATACGGGAAGATATGAGAAGAAGATATTTTGATGCACCGGACTTACAGCATGTGGGGAAAAATGGATACCGTTTTATCAATGCGGTAAGTGATTATGCCACTCATTCCAAACCCTTGCGGGAAACAGCAAATTATAAGGAAAATCTGTTTGCCCGGACGGCGGATGGCCACCCACTGATCGATAAAGCATATCAGCTGGTGAAAGCAGCATAGTGCTGGAGAGAAATGGCTATGGTCTATACAATCCTTGTGCTGGATTTTGACGGCACTTACAATAATGAGCCGATAGATGGCAAAGGGGTAGAACCTGCAGTATATCTTATCGAGGAAAGCAGCATATGGAAAGCGGAAAGACTGGCAGATACCGCTTCCAGATGTTTTATGGAAGATATAGAAAATACAGAGCCTATCGGAGCGATCTTTGAGGCATTGCTGGATGAAAATCATATCAGATGGTCTTATGTAGGGAGCATAGATCTAAGTTATGGGGAGCGCCAGATGGATTATCTCTCAGATGGTATTCCACGGGTGATCGTATAAACCTGGAAAATAATGCGATAGGTATAAGCTTTTTATGGAGCATTTACAGAGAACGAGGAGGAACAAGATGGGAAATAAAGAATTATTGAAACAGAAACTGGAACTGGAATACAAAAGATACTATGGGAGGGTGCTGGTGAAGGATAAGAAATATCTGCTGGAAAATGCTGGGAAGGTATATATGATGGAGAATCTGTATAAGTCCGCGGTGGATCAATGCAGCGGCTGGACAGAAGAAGAGATACAGATGCTCCTGATATTCCCGGGGCTTTTGGAATATCTCTTTCGCAAATGGAAAAAAGCAGAAAGCGCACTGCCTGAGGAGATTGGGCGGTGCATCCGAAAGGAGTGTGGGCGGATCATCACTGCATACCGGGAGACAACGGATGCGGCATAAATCTTATAAATTTTATGAATGGAGGAGAAACAGATGAAGAAATTGGTATCCACTCTGGGGTTGGGAAGGGAAGAATGGCTGCGTTACCGGAAAAGGGGGATCGGAGGCTCCGATGCGGCAGCGGTCTGCGGATTAAACCCGTACAGCAGTTCCCTGCAGGTGTATCTTGACAAGACAAGTGGGGAGAGCAGCGGCTATGACAATGAAGCTATGCGCCAGGGACGTGACCTGGAAGAGTATGTTGCCCGCCGTTTTATGGAAGAAACCGGACGGAAGGTGCGGAGGGCCAATGCCATCTACTATGATGAGGAACGCCCATACATGCTGGCAGACGCGGACAGGCTGGTAGTAGGGGAGAACGCCGGGCTGGAATGTAAGACTGTCAGCCCATACAGTGCGGAAAAATGGAGGGATGGAGGGATCCCCCTCCATTACCAGATACAGTGCTATCACTACATGTCCGTATTCCAGACAGATAAATGGTATATCGCGGCCCTTGTTTTGGGAAAGGAATTTATCATCCGGGAGATCTGCTATGACAAGGAAATCATAGAAAATATCCGGCAGATGGAGAAGGATTTCTGGGAAGGTTACGTGGAGAAAGGGGTCTTGCCCGATCCAGATGGCACAGAAGGGGCAGACCGGCTGATCCTGGAAAAGTTCCATGAGGCGGAGCTTGGAAAGGCGATCCGGCTTAGCGGTTTTCAGGAAAAGCTCAGCCGGAGGCAGGAGATTGCGGGGCTGATAAACGATATGGAGATAGAGAAAAAGCGGATCGAGCAGGAAGTAAAGCTGTACCTTGGGGACGCTGAAAGAGCGGAAGGGGAAGGCTACCGGGTATCCTGGACAAACGTCCTGTCCCACAAGCTGGATGGGGAAAGGCTAAAAAAGGATAAGCCGGACATCTACCAGGAATACTTAAAGCCGCAGAAAACACGCAGGCTGATCATCAAAGCGGCATAAAATACGGAAAGAAAGGACAATGAACTGGCCCTTCTTATTATGCAAAGGAACATGGGAGGAAAAGAATATGGATAAAAATTATAATTATGGAACATTTGTGGAAGAGCTGAGGCAAGGGATCATCCGAGAGAGTGTCCAATCAGCAGAGCAGGTAAAGAAAAGCGGTATCTTTGACCAGGCTGCGAAGATAGTGGACTATGAGAAGGTGAAGAACCTCCTGATCCTGCGCTTGAGGAACACGGAACAGTTCTTTATCCCGGAAGTAGCAAAAAGAATATACCAACTGATGGGGAATGGTTATTATCTGGTGTTTACCAGCGTACATGAACTGATGGTACATAATGACAAGACGGTAGACTCAGAAGATCTGAGCATTGTGCTGAGACTGAGGCAGACAATGGAAGAAGCTATACCATGGGGAGATAGGTTAACCACCCACGTTTACTATTACGATGAGGAAAACGGTTTTGTTGTGGCCGTATGAAGGAGGGAAATAATGAGAATAAAGATCCGAAACCTGAAAGCGGATGAGATCGAATGCCGGGTAGGGGCGGTTTCAGAGAAAGGAGCAACGCTCCTCCTCTATAAAAATGCCAGGGTAGACCAGGCGATATTGGACGAGGTGTTCGGGATTACTGGTTGGCAGAGGACTCATTGCCAGATCGGCGGCGAAATCTATTGCACAATATCTATCTGGGATGTAGAAAAATCTATGTGGGTGCAAAAACAGGACGTGGGAACAGAAAGTGATTATGAAAAAGTCAAGGGAGCGGCTTCGGATTCCTTTAAGAGAGCCTGTTTTAATCTGGGGATTGGACGGGAATTATACACCGCACCCTTTATTTTCATACCGGTAGACAGGCTTCAGATTGAAACGAAAAATGGGAAAAAGATTGTGAAAGATAAATTCTCTGTGAAAACAATTGGGATCAGTCAGGAGGGGAAAACGATCACTAATTTGGAGATTATCAACCAAAAGGGACAAAAGGTCTTCTGCTACGAGCAAAAGCAACCGTCACATACCCTGGCACAGCGAGAAAGAAAGATTCTTGCGCAGGAACTGGCACGTACCGGGGTGCAAGAGGATGATATCTTAAAACGATATTCTTTAGAATCGCTGAATGCTATGGATCAAGAGACGTATCTGCGTGCTTTGACTGCACTGCGGAAGACAAAGACTGCGGCATAAAAATGCATGCGATTGCCGAGGGGACAGGAAAAGGGATTGCGAAGATTTTGGTGGAAGATTATAATAAAAATATACAGATAACAGGGAGGGATGCCTGAGTGTCAAATGAAATTTATTCCATCGAGGAGATAAAACGGAGACTATATCCGGTGTTTAAACAGCATAAAATCAAGAATGCAATTCTTTTTGGATCGTATGTGAAGGGAAAGGCAAATGGAGAAAGTGATGTAGATCTGCTTGTAGACAGCCATCTCAGGGGACTGCGTTTTGTGGGCTTTATAGAAGAAGTACGCAATGCTGTGGATAAAGAAGTGGATGTTTTCGATGTCACGCATATAGAGAAAGGATCTAAGATTGAGGAAGAAATAGAAAAAACGGGGATTCTGTTGTATAGGGAATGAACAAAGTGAATGATTGTTGGAATCGGGCGTCAGGCGAATTGCTTGACGCCTTTTTAAAAGAAAATTAAGGAGGCGCTGAGGTGGAATACGGTTATGCTCGTGTGAGCAGCACGGAACAAAATCTGGACAGGCAGATTCTTGAACTTGCAAAATATATAAAAAGAGAGAATATTGTGACTGACAAGGCCAGTGGGAAAGACATGGAGCGGGAAGGATACCGGGCATTGAAAGGCAGATTCGGGCTTCGGGAAGGAGATACGCTCTATATTACAGCCTTGGATCGCCTATCCAGAAACAAAGAAGATATCAAGCAGGAGCTTCAGTGGTTTCGGGAGAAAAAGGTACGTCTGAAAATACTGGATCTTCCAACCTCTTTGGTGGAGGTGCCGGAAGGGCAAGAGTGGATTATTGAGATGGTACAGAATATCCTGATAGAAGTGCTGGCGAGTATTGCAGAGCAGGAGCGACTGACAATTCGAAGGAGACAGAGAGAAGGGATCGAAGCAGCAAGACGTAAGGGAAAGCATCTGGGAAGACCACCGTTGAAGCTGCCGGATAATTTTGGAGAAGTGTATTGCCGTTGGAGAAAGGGGGAGATCACAGCAAGGAGGGCAATGGAGATTCTTGAGATGTCTCGTTCCAATTATTACAGAAAGGTGAAAGAATACGAAAAGGACAGGTGTCTCTAAAAGTGGCGTCTTTATGGAATATGTCCCCAAAAGAAAAATTAACCTTCTGGCACACGGAATAGGTCTGGATTTTTGGTGTGCCAGAAGGTAGAGGTTCTGATACAGAGATTTTGTTCTGGAAGTTGAAGGAAAAACAGTCTGTTCAACTTCCGGCGTAATAAAAACTGTCATTGTGGGCATGGATGTTTCTGCAATGGTATTTTTTTATTCGCTGGTATAGGTAATTTTTATCGAGGGCGTAAAATTTTCTGTGTCTATGGGAAAAATTCTTCTTTGATAAGAAACAG
>UQMI01000031.1 GCA_900542045.1 uncultured Blautia sp. | reverse complement strand
CCCGTAACCGGGAGAGGAGAAATTCGGCAGAAAGTCAGGAAAGTTAAAATATACCCGTAACCGGGAGAGGGGAAATTCGGCAGAAAATCAGGAAAGCCAAAATCCGCCCGTATACCAGAGAAAACGGTACGGTTGAAAATCAGATGATTCCAATTGCTGCTGTAAAATGACTGTTTATGCTATACCCTATAAGGTAGACATGGAGAAAAATGCTTCTATAAACGTATTAGAAAATCCAGATCCATACATGCGGACACAGATCCATCCGGTTTTGAAGGAAAATCCGGACTAATCTCCGGCATGTGGACATAGACTTGTCCAGTCTGAGGAGAAACCAAAAGATATCTGATCGTTAAGATAAAAAGAACAATAAGGGAAAAAAGGGCAGCCCCTGGTCAGACGATGACCAGGGGCTTTTGAAATTCGTGGGTAAATTCTCTGGAAAACTTCTGACAGGCCACGCTTTCATAGAGATTGGAAGCAAACAGATCCTGACGGAAGCCTGTTATCCCGCCGGAATCCAGCAGAGAATCTGCCTGAACCGGTTTTTGCACCAGAGGAATCGAGCTGTTCTTCTGGATGGCCTCCAGAAGCGGTCCGGCCTGGGCGCGCATGCCCAGCACCCGGGCGCAGGAAATGGGCGGCCGTTCTTTTAAATTGAGCAGAATATGCAGGAGTGTGCGGCAGATCCGGGTGTAGGTTACTTCTTTGGTTTTTAAGAGGTTGGCAAAAGCGGAAAAAGTGATAAATTCATTTTCTCGGTTCTTGATGCGGCGGGCCAGATCCGGTGTCACATCCAGAAAACGGCACAGGGATTCTTCGGTCTCCAGCATCAGGCGGTAACGCAGCAGGAGGGAAAAATCATCTTCTGTCACAGGATAACTGACCTGGTATTCCTCCTGCAGGATCCGGTAGGATTCCCGGGGAAGTACTACGGAGAGGATGATCCAGTCCGGTTTTTCCTTCAGCAGTTCTCTGCGGACTCCGGTGGCAGATGCATATTCTTCCAATGCAGCGCTGTGGTATCCCTGACCCTGGCGGGAAATAATATGAGGCTGTATGGAGCTGTCCCTGCGGAACAAAGCTTTGCAGTATTCCAGCCCCAGGATATTGTTGGGAGTACTCAGAAATTCTTCCGGAGACTGGGAAGACAGAGAATAGATTTCCGGATGGGTGTGCAGGTAATCGCACAGAGCAGCGGACCGGGCGGCTGGGAAAGAAACGCCGGACCGGAGGGCCTCCTGCAGGGTTTTCTGATAGCTGGCCGGTTCCCGGGAGAGAATGCGGGCGATGGACTGAAAATCTTCCAGACTGCCGCTTTCACTGCCGAAACACAGGTCTGTAACCACATGCAGGCTGTCCAGCAGGGCAATGGCGCCTTCGGCGAAGAATTCCGCACTGCCGGAGGCATAGGAAACGGGAAGTTCCAGCACCAGATCGGCACCGGAACGCAGGGCCATTTCTGTCCGCTTCTGCTTGCTCAACAGGGCAGGAGTGCCTCTCTGTACAAAATCGCCGCTCATGACGGCGATCACATAATCGGCGGAGGTGATTTCACGGCTTTTTTCCAGATGGTATTGATGTCCCTGGTGAAAGGGATTATATTCAGTTATGATTCCTGTTACTTTCATAAAGATTGCACCTCAAAAAATACATATTGTTCAAAGGTATTCTAGCATGGAAGTGCTTGAAATACAAGAACGCAGGGGGTATAATACAAATAAGTGAGTTCAGGTTACACGGCACACCCGAACCGTGCGCTTGCTGCGTGGTTCGGGGTCAGTATGGCTCAGCAGGCAATCTGGCTTCGCAAAGCAGGCTTTCAAATGCAAGATTGTCCGTTGACGGCCGCCGTGTGACCAGTAACAGGTTCTGAAGAGCGTAAATGCCGCAGACACTGTTGCCTATATTACAGGCATTCAGAATGTACAGCCTGGATCTTCCTGTAATATATCATTGCCAGTCAATGAAAAATATGAGTAAACACACGAAAGGAGTCATAGAATCATGGGATTTATTGACGTAATCAAAGAAAGAGCAAGAGCAAACAAAAAGACGATTGTTTTGCCGGAAACAGAAGACAGAAGAACACTGGAAGCTACGGAAATGATCCTCAAAGAAGGAATTGCAGACGTAGTTCTGGTAGGTAAGGAAGAAGAAGTAAAGAAAATGGCAGAAGGACTGGACATCACCGGTGCCAAGATCGTGGATCCGGCGACTTCTGACAAGACTGCCGCTTACATTGACAAATTAGTGGAATTAAGACAGAAAAAAGGTATGACTCCGGAACAGGCAAAAGACATTCTTCTGAACCAGTATCTGTACTATGGTGTAATGATGGTAAAAATGGGCGATGCAGACGGAATGGTATCCGGTGCCTGCCATTCTACCGCTGACACCTTAAGACCCTGTCTGCAGATTCTGAAGACAAAACCGGGAACCAAACTGGTATCCGCTTTCTTCCTGATGGTAGTTCCCAACTGTGAATACGGCGCAAACGGAACCTTTATTTTTGCAGACTCCGGTCTGAACCAGAATCCGACTCCGGAAGAATTATCTGCTATCGCAGGTTCTTCTGCAGAATCCTTCCAGCTGCTGGTACAGGAAGAGCCGGTTGTGGCATTCCTTTCTCACTCCACCAAGGGAAGTGCAAAGCACGCAGACGTGGACAAAGTAGTAGAAGCGGTAAAGATCGCAAAAGAAGAGCATCCGGATCTGAAACTGGATGGAGAATTCCAGCTTGACGCAGCCATCGTTCCAAGTGTGGGCGCTTCCAAAGCTCCCGGAAGTGATGTGGCAGGAAAAGCAAACGTATTGATCTTCCCGGACCTGGATGCAGGAAATATCGGATACAAGCTGACCCAGAGACTGGCTAAGGCAGAAGCTTACGGACCAGTAACCCAGGGTATCGCAAAACCGGTAAATGACCTGTCCAGAGGCTGCTCCTCTGAAGACATTGTAGGTGTGGTTGCCATCACAGCTGTACAGTGCCAGGCAGAGTAAGGCAGATACCGTAAGAATTTACGACCGGAAGCGGGAAAATCTGCGCCCCTGCCTGTATGAAGAGAACAGGCAGATACCGTAAGAATTTATATGACCGAAAGCGGGAAAATTTGCGCCGCTGTCTGTATAAAACAGCAGGCAGCGGTGAAAATAAATCATTTTAGGAATAAGAGCAGGAGAGTAAAATTATGAATGTATTGGTTATCAACTGTGGAAGTTCTTCCCTGAAATATCAGTTAATTAACTCAGATTCAGAGGCAGTTCTGGCTAAGGGACTCTGCGAGAGAATTGGAATTGACGGAAGACTGGTTTACCAGAAAGCCGGATGTGACAAAGAGATCACCGAAGCTGCAATGCCTACCCATAAAGAAGCAATCCAGATGGTGCTGGATGCACTGGTAAATGACAAGACCGGAGCCATCGGCAGTCTGTCAGAAGTTAATGCAGTGGGACATCGTGTGGTGCATGGCGGTGAGAAATTTGCTTCTTCCGTTATCATCAATGATGAGGTGCTGGCAGCAATCGAAGAGTGCAACGATCTTGCACCGCTCCACAATCCGGCAAACCTGATCGGAATCCGTGCCTGCCAGGAACTGATGCCTGGTGTACCGATGGTTGCTGTATTTGATACCGCTTTCCATCAGACCATGCCTGCAAAAGCATATCTGTACGGACTTCCTTATGAATACTATGAAAAATATAAAGTAAGAAGATATGGTTTCCACGGAACTTCTCACAGCTTTGTTTCCAAACATGCTGCCAAATTCCTGGGACTGGATCTGAACAATTCTAAGATCATTGTCTGCCATCTGGGCAACGGCGCATCCATCAGTGCAGTATTAAACGGCGCATGTGTGGACACCAGCATGGGTCTGACTCCGCTGGAAGGCCTGGTAATGGGAACCCGTTCCGGTGACATCGATCCGGCGATCATGGAGTTCATTGCAAAGAAAGAGAACCTTGATATTGCAGGAATCATGAACGTATTAAATAAAAAATCCGGTGTGCAGGGACTTTCCAAACTGTCCAGCGACTTCCGTGATCTGGAAGAGGGCATGGAAGCAGGAAATGAACTTGCAGCCAATGCAATCGAAGTATTCTGCTATCGTGTGGCAAAATACATCGGCTCTTATGTAGCAGCCATGAATGGTGTGGATGCCATCGCCTTCACAGCAGGTATCGGTGAGAACGCAGATCTGGTTCGTGAGAAAGTTCTGAGCTATCTGGGATATCTGGGAATTACTCTGGATCAGGAAGCCAACAAAAAACGCGGAGATGACTGCGTGATCTCTACTGCAGATTCCAAGGTAAAAGTGGCGGTAATTCCTACCAACGAAGAGCTGGCTATCTGCCGTGAGACAGTTGCTTTGGTATAATTACAGAACATAAGATTTGGAAACGGAGCAGAACCTGCGGGACACCGCAGGTATGTTCCGTTTTTGTAACCGTTTTGCCGGATGAAAGCCGGGCAGGGCGGAAACGGAACAGTTTTTCAGCACCATCTGTTTTTTGCGCGGCAGGATTCTTTTCTGTTTGTTGTCGGAAATAATAGAAAAATACGTTGACAAACCAGAATACGGTATGTATAATTTATAGGGTGTGATTAGGAGACGGATATGCTAATTCATTTATCAGAGATTATGAACCGAGAGGGAAAGACCTTTCAGACAGAAGCGACAGTGGAAATGAATTCCATGGAATTTAAGCTGGGCAGCTTTCCCATACGGGAGAGAACACCAATCACATTTACCATCGTAAATGTGGGGAAACGGGTTCTGGAGATTTCCGGAAGCGGTGACCTGAAGATTGGGATTCCCTGCGGACGTTGTCTGGAGGAGGTTCTGGTGGATTTTCCGCTGGATATACACCGAAAGGTGGATATGAAGCTCTCTGCGGAAGATAGGATAAAGGACTTAGATGAAAGTAACTATATCACAGGTACTGACCTGGATGTGGACCAGCTGGTTCGCAATGAGGTGCTGATGTGGTGGCCTTTACAGGTTCTGTGCAGAGAAGACTGCAAGGGAATCTGCAGCCATTGCGGGAAGAATCTGAATCTTGGCCCCTGTAATTGTCAGGAAGAAGATCCGGATCCGCGTATGGCGGCTATCCGTGATATATTCAGTAAATTTAAGGAGGTGTAACCTATGTCCATCTGTCCGAAGAATAAAACTTCGAAAGCAAGAAGAGATAAGAGAAGAGCAAACTGGAAGATGTCTGCTCCCAACTTAGTAAAATGCAGCAAGTGCGGCGCTTTGATGATGCCTCACAGAGTATGCAAGGCTTGCGGAAGCTACAATAAAAAAGAGATTATCGCTCAGGATTAATCAGAAGACGAGAGAGTATTGTAAGGAGACTTGCAGTACTCTTTTTTGTGTGATGAGAAAGTAGAATGTTTTGTTCTGATTTTCCCATCACACAGAGACAGAAAAGCCGGATTCATCAGAAACAACGAATCCGGCTTTTTCTGTTCTTTATTTTTCCTGCCCTTCTTCTTTATCCAGAGCCGATAAAAATTGTTCCGGAGAGAAAACAGGAAGAAGAGCTGCTTTATAGTCTTTTAGATTTCTGGTCACAATACAGTCTGCTCCGATGCGGATCGCTGTCTGTGTCATGACAGCGTCTTCATAATCTTTTATGGGAGAACTTAATGCCAATTCACAGTTAGTGGAAAAGGTATCTGTTATTTTGAAGAGCTGAAAAAGAACACGGATCAGCCTTCTGACTTCTTCTTCATTGTGAATACTCCGTTTCAGGAGGTAATGGATATCTGTAATGGATTTTGCTGTCAGAGCTCCTGTGCATTTGCAGTTGGATATGGCAAGAAGAATTTCCATGGCAGCTCGATAAAAAGGCTCCCGTTTTTGAAGGATATCCACAACAATACAGGTATCAATCAGGGCTTTCATAGTTTGGAAATCCTTTCTTCCCTTGCTTCTTCAACGGAAACATCGGCGGGAATAACGCCGAGAAGTGATTTTGCCATTGCCACACGATCAGCATTGGGATTGGAAAGTTTGGCAACAACTTTTCCATTTCGTGTGATGAAGATATCTTCATGCTCAGCAAGTTTTAAATACTTGCCAAGATTTGATTTTAATTCGGTTGCAGTAATTGACATAGGCAGCACCTCCTGCAAAGTATAGCATATGTGGTTTCAATAGTATTATACGTAAATTGGACGAAATAATCAATAAAATCGAACGATTTTTACCTGACAAAATCTGTCGCTTTTGCCAAAAGGGAAGAACTCTGTCTGGAAGCAGTGCGGTCTGCGGGGACAGGTTCCATTGGGAAAAATAATCGCAAAAACGCCCCGTCCATCCTGTGTTCTGCAGGATAGACAGGGCGTTTTTAAATGAACTGTTTGGCTTCAAAGAGCAGGATTTATGCGTTTTTCTCCACGTAGCGGATGTAGTCGGTGATAATCTTTTCCTGTTCGCTGTCCAGCAGAGTTTCCGGTGCTTCGGCCAGGATCTTGACAACTTTTTCATGAGCCACTTCTTCTACGTTTTTGCAGCCGTCTGCTTCCCAGGCTTCAATGGTGCGCCAGTCGGATACGGTGGGCTGCCAGTAATCGTGCATGTAATCCAGTGTGTTGTCGGACATCAGGAAGTCCTGTCCGGGTTCTGCCTCCAGAAGCTCGCTCAGATCCCATTGTTCTTCGTCCAGCTTCATGCCGTTTACCATCCAGCGGACACGGCTGATCAGCTCGTCGTCCAGGATCGTCTTTTCCAGAGAAGAGGTCAGCAGTCCGGCCAGGGAGCTGACGGTCTGGCTGGTCAGGTTGACGCCGGCCAGAGCAGAGAAGAGGAAGCTCTGCATGGTTTCCATACCTGCCTGGTAGTCGCAGATCTTGGAGCTGGTCACACCGGTCTGAGATCTGGCGGGCAGATGATAGAAGTGCTTGAACATCTGAATGGAGGTGGCAAGCATCAGGGCTGTGTCCGGGCTTGCGCATTCCCAGGTGGCATAGCGGAGATTTCCATAGGTCAGGGATGCGGACATTACTACGGGAACGCCGGGTTTTACAACCTGTGCGTATACCAGACAGCTTAACATCTCGGCGATGGAGAGGATCACTGTGGAGATCAGGAAGATCGGGGAAGTGATCCCGGTCATGGGTGCGGACACAATAATAATAGGCTGGTTATGTTCGGCGTAAACCTTAATGCCGTCGCAGACGAACTCGGATACCAGGTAAGGTGAGTTGGGGCATACGGCGTGCCAGGTCAGATAGTGGTCGTCCAGATAGTTATCGCTGCCATAGACAAGATTGAAGAGTTTCAGCACTTCTTCTTTCTTTTCGATGGTTTCCAGCTCCATTGGGCTTAAGATGGGTTTGGAGCATTTCTGCATGGCATTGTAGGTCAGATACAGGCCTTTGGTACGCTCCGGCACATCCATGGGGCTTAAAGGCTGAAATCCGCCGATATTGACGTTTTCACAGTACTGATACAGAGTCTGCAGCTCCCCGCAGTCTTTCAGTGTGGGAGCGCGGCGTGTGCCGTCATGATCCAGCACGAAGACTTCGCCGCCGGCGGGATGGATCAGGATATCCTCTCCTACCGTTACATTGTATTTTGGATCCATTGCTTCCAGCTTAAAGGTGCTGGGACACTGTTTCCAGCATTTTTCCACCAGAGTTTTGGGCATGAAGACAGTCTCGCCTTCTACTTTGCAGCCGTGCTGTTTCAGTGCTTCTCTGGCTTCCTCAGACTGGAAGACGATTCCTTTTTCCTCCAGAAGACGGCATGCGCTGTCATGGACTCTCTGCATTTCATCTTGTGTTAATGGTTGAACCTGTCCTGCTAAATTCATGGTAATACCTCCTGTTACAATATATTTTTTTAATATTCCTGTTTCTGTAGAAATTTCAGACCTGCCTGGGGATCATGGCCCGGGAGCCGGATCCGCTCCGGCTGATGGCATTGGGGGCCCGTTCGTCCGTTTTACAGGCGTTTGGAAAGCTCCCGGATCTCTTCCTCATGGGCGTCCAGCCAGTTCATGCAGTCTACATAATGCTGGGCGTAGTAGAGGTATTCATGCGGGTTCAGGGTGGGATCATATACCACAGCAGAGGTGGCCCAGCCGTAGACATAAGCCGTACCCTGGATCAGCACTTCATAGAGATAGCTCTTTTCCAGATCCGAAAGGGGCGGAATCTTGCCGATTTTCTTAATTTCCTCGTCGTACAGTTTGATGAAGCGTTCTACCCGGTCCAGGCGGAGCACACCGCTGGTGGCCAGCTTCCAGGATGCAAATACGTAGTGCATAGCCAGACCGATTTCAAAGAGACGGGAATCAAATTTTGCCATATCGTAGTCAAAGCTTCCGCAGATGGTGCCGTCCGGCAGATATTTGAAGTTGCCGGCGTGGAAATCGCAGTGGCAGGGATTGATCTGCATCTGTGCGTAGTCTTCCGGCGGAATATAAGCTTTGGCGCACATTTTATCGAAAACAGGCCATACGGCATCGAAGTATTCGGTATAGGCGTTGTCCAGACCTGCATCGGCATATGCCTGACGATATTTCTTCAGAGTCTGGGGAAATTTGTGGATCAGGTCGTTGCAGGAACTGTCTTCGCTGTCCATGATATTGTCTCCATGGAGTCCCTGGGGATCGAAATCATTGGTGGAGCTGTGGAATTCTGCCATACATCTGGCAGCGGAAGTCAGGGTAGTATCCTGCAGGCCTTCTTCGGCCCAGTTGGGGATCCAGTCATAGAGCACATCACCGTCTACGAAATTGAAGATCGCACACAGGAATTCTTCTTCGTGATCTTCCACAGGGATCATGGCAGTGCAATAGGTTTTCTGTTCATTGGTCTCAATGGGAGCAGCGCCGAAGGTAAAGCCGTTTTTCCTGGCGTGGGTCAGCAGCCGGTGCTCGAAGATCAGTGAATTTAAATTTTTGCCCCGCTTGTAGATACGGAACAGCCAGGTCTGCCGCTCGCCGTCTTTTCTTGTATAGATACCGAAGGTGGTATTGATGTAACCGCCGAAGATCTGCCAGACTTCCTCCAGGCTGCCAACATCATAATATCTGTCCAGAATATCACGGATCAGGGAAAAATAAAAATGTTCTTTTGCAGTCTGCTGGATGGCCTCTGCCTGTTTTGTCTGCTCCTGAGACTGGACATAGAGAAGTCCCAGTTCTTTGGAAGAAGCGCTGCGGTAGTTCTGCATCTGTTCTGTGTGCATGGTTACGAATTTCTGTTCTGCCATTATAATCACCTTTCTTTCTGAGATTTATCTTTTTTAAGGACATCTGGGCAAAAAAGAGCCGCAGTCCTCTGATGGCTTCCGATATCCGGATCTTTTTTATATAGAAGATAAAAAGCCTACTGACTGTTTTCCTTGTCCGCTTTTATACTTTCGCTGGAAACGATGATGGCTCCGACCAGGATGACCACCACACCAATGACAGTGCCGATTCCAGGAATCACTCGGAAAGGCGGGAATGCCATGAAGATTACCAGGAATGCGGAGTAAGTGATATTCAAAGCCTGGGCTGTTCCCACTCCGCCATAGATCATGCTGAAATACCACACCGCATAGGACAGAGCGGAGCAGGCAGATCCGATAAAGAAAATGATCCAGACAGCGGCCTTGCTGCCAGCCAGACCGGACAGGAAGGGAAATACTTCTGCATTTACATCAAAGCTTCCGATCAGTTCGCCGATGTATCCGAAGTCGCCGGTCAGAATGGTACATACCAGGATCAGCAGACTGAATAACAGGATAAAATATACACGGCGCATAACAGTAGTTACTTCCGGATGGATATCTCCCCGCATGGCGTTGTAGCCGAACAGGCCTTCAAAAGCATAGCCAAAGGCCGGGATCAGGGCGATGATGTAAACGAACCAGGGGACCGGTTCGCCAAGACCGGTCATCAGTCCCACACCGATGATCGTGATCAGGATACCGGCAAATTTGAATTTGGTCAGTTTCTCTTTGAACCAGACTACAGCTACCAGAGCGCCTATGGCCGGAAAGGCTGTAGAGAGGGTGACTGCCAGAGGCGAGTTGTAATTGCTGGCAATCACATAGGGGACTGCGGCAAATACACCGGAGCAGACAGCTGCCGGTAGAACAGCCAGCGAATCTTTGCTCAGCAGTGTTTTCCAGAATTCACCGAATTTCTTCATTTTTGCCAGGATCAGCAATTCCGTGATAAAAGCCAGGCAGGAGTCTACCAGGGCGATGACCAATGCGCAGGTGATCAGCAGCAGCCATCCATGGAAGGAAGTGGTATCTCCTTTGGAACCTATGTAAAGGTTCAGGACATTGTAAAGTAGCAGTGCATTTACCGCCCAGGCGATGCCGGACAGGACGCCGTAGAATATGCCTTTTTTCATATTCATGTGGTTCAGCTCCTTTCGTTTTCTGTTTAAGAAAACTATAGAAAGAAATGAGAGAAAAAACAAGAAGCAATACCGGAGATTTAGTTCATTTTCAGACTACATGGCGGGAAAGTAAGAAAATGAATGTTAGGACAAGGTTTCACCCTTGTTAAAACTGTGTAAAAAGAGTATAATACTGTTGGAAATTTGTGTGAAAAATGCAAAAATATAAATATACCAGAAGGAAAGGCAGGTGACAGCATGGAGTTTTCAATGAAAGATTTGTGTAACCGTCAGAATCGGGTACGCTACAATTGGGGATTCCAGTTCGCGCTGTGGTGTGCCATACTTTGGGGCTTTTGTTATCAGCTTCTGGAAACTCTTTTGGACGGGCGTCATTTCTTTCTGCATCCGGCGTCTGTTCAGGAGGCTTTTTCTATGGGGACTGCGCTGGCTGTATTTTTTACTGTACTGATCGCCCTGATCAGTCTGGTATGGTCTGGCATGAACGGAGGAATACGGGAACTGTTCCGCGCGGCTTTTGCATCGAAAAAAGTCGTACTTTGCCTGCTGACGGAAGCGGTAGTGGGAGGTGCGGCAGCCTGGGCTACTTATGTGACAGCAGGTCTTTTGAATACATTGTTCGCTGTGGTCGGGGTTATGTTTTATCCGTTATTGGGTTCTTTTTTATCCAGGAAATGGCTTCACGAAAAGATTTCCTCCCGCAGCTGGGTGGGAATCGGAATCATTATGGCCGGATGGGTGATTTTTTATCTTGGGGCTTTTCAGAATGGCGGCTGGACACGAAATATCCTTACGGGAAGTATCCTGGGCGTTCTGACCGGCATTGGATGGGGAATTGAAGGAGCAGTAGCCAGTTATCTGACAGACGTTCTGGAAACGGAGACTGGAGTAGCAGTCCGCTTTTCCTATGAGGCGGTACTCTGGATTCTGCTGCTGGCTGTTCTGGCTGTGGTAAGGCCGGAGAGTCTGGTGTTTGATTATGCCGGACAGATCCTCAGGCAGCCGGGAGCCTTTGCCATGGTATTTCTGATCGCTCTTTGTCTGACCTTCAATTATTTTTCCTGGTATCGGGCGTTTACTCTTCTGGGGGTGACAAAGGGGCTGGTGATCAGCGATGCCTCCGGATTTATTACAATTGGAGCAGGAATGCTGTTGGCAGTATCCATGCCTGCATGGCTGGACATTCTGGCCTCTGTGGTGATGATTGCGGGAATTCTCTGGATCTATCTTTTCGGGATCCAGGAAGCGGGACCTTATCGGGAAGCAACACTTCTATCGGATCCATCTATGGCAGACGGGGCTGTATTGCGGACGAGGGATCCTGTCAAGCTGCGTCTGCTGGCATATATTGCCATTAACGGGCCGGTATGGGATTATGAAGTGGCATCCTGGTTCAGCGAGGGAATTCCCAACCGAAAAAGAAAATTTCGCTGCCGGAATAAGATACGTACTTATTTAATAGAGATGTGGGCGGCAGGATTGCTGAGCAGCGTGGAGAACAGCCAGGATCAGACAGGCCGTTTTCAGAAGGGAAAGCTGCTCTCCAAATATCAGCTGACTGTGGAAGGCTGCAGGCGGCTGCAGGAAAACCAGGGAACGGAGAAGAGAGGAGAAGATTGAAATGGAATGGCTGTATCTGATTGTGGGAGCGGTCCTGGCTGTTTTGCTGGTGATCGTCTGCGCGTTTCACCAGTACAGCTATACGGACAAGCTGTAAAAGACAGCAGTCTGTTATGGCAGGAAATCAGAAAGGGGACCGGGCAGAAATGAAGCAAAAAATGAAAAAAGACAGAAGGCAGTCCGGACAGTTGCTGGCTCAGATTAAAGGCGGCGTTCACTGGAAGGGAGCGGCCGCTCTTGTTGTATCTCTGGGCCTTCTTTTATATCTTTCAGTGATTCAGGTTTATGAGATCTTTTATGTGCAGAATCTGACAGGAGCAGAGGCATATGGGAGATTCCTGAGCAATATGCTGAAGTGTACACTGGTAGTGATGCTGCTGGCATTGTTGTGGTATTTTTACGCGGTACAGGAATATCATGGCGCTATTAATGAACTGAAAGGCATTTTGTCGGTAACGGGCGGAGTTTCGGAAACCGATCCCTATTCCAGGAATCAGGAACTGGCTTCCCTGCTGGACTCGGCGAATGGAGTGGTTCGGACCAATATTACCTATCAGACGCAGCTGGAAGATCAGAAAAAGCTGCTGATGAGCAATTACATCATGCGTCTGATGAAAGGGAGGGTCCGGGATGTGTCGGCTGTATACGATTCCAGCGATGTTCTGGGTATTAATCTGCGCAGCGGCAACCTGCAGGTAATTGTTTTCGGAATCGGAGAAAGCGGCGAGGATGCGCCTTCGGAAGAGAAAGTGGAGCAGGTATATGATATGGCCCGGATTCTGATCCATAAAATGGTGTTTGCCGTATTTGACGGATATCTGACAGAAGTGGATGGAATGCTGTCCTGCCTGATTTTTTCCCAGCCGGGCGAGCAGCTGGATTCCAGGGACTGTACGGTGGAGCTGCAGAGAATCACCACATTGATTCAGCATATTGTACAGGAAAAGAAAGGGGTTTTTCTGCGGATTGCCATAGGCAGCGTCAGTGTGGGGATTTCGGGAATTGAAAAATCTTTTTCCGAGGCCATGGAACTGTTTCAGTATGGGGAAATCATGAAAGAAGACGAAGGCGTGCTGGTTTATCGGGAAATGCCGCCGGTCCATGTGGTGGATACGGATGATTATTTCTGGTTCAAGAAAGAAATGCAGTTTATGAACTGTATCAATGCCGGCGATTATGAAAATGCAGCCACAGTTTTTTTTGAGATTCTGGACAGTGAATATCTGAACAATGAGCTGCCTTTGAAGCTGGTGAACTGCCGGATGCTGGGGCTGATCAATGCCATGATCAATGCTATGGGAAAAATCCGACTTACAGTGGACAGGGATTTCTTTGAACGGCTGAATCCCTGGGATACGATTTTGAACTGTACTTCCATTCCGGAACTTCGCAGGCAGGCCAGAGAGATTTTTACCTGCATCAATCATTATACGGAAAATCAGAAACGGCAGTCCTCATACAGCCGTATGACGGAAATCGTGGAATATCTGAAGGAGAACTACAGCGATCCCAATCTGAATGTATCTTCTGTTTCAGATTACTTCCATTTAAATGCGTCCTATCTGTCCCGTACGTTCAAAAAGCTTATGGGCGTGGGCCTGTCGGACTATATTCAGTGGATCCGGGTGGAGGAAGCTAAGGAACTGCTGAAGCATACGAAGCTGAGTATCAGTGAGATTTCACAGAAAGTGGGATACAGCGGCGTCCAGACCATGAACCGGGCCTTCAAAAAATATGAAGGGACCACACCTGGCAGATTAAAGGAAGCTGCGCAGAAATAAAAGGGTTTACAGAGAGGTTCATTCGGAGTTATTCTATATAGCAGGCAGAAATGCCAGGCGGGGCAGTTTGGTGAAGTACAGCGCAAACGCCGGCGGCATTTTGAATTTACAGGAGGAGGAAAGGTCTTATGGCAAGATACGATATGCTACGGGTGTCGTTGCTTGGAGGGTATAACAAAAATGATGTACACGATTACATTCAGAGCCTGGAAAATGAAATAGAGTCTATAAAAGTCATGTATCAGCAGGAGCAGAATGCTTTGCAGGCGGAGCTGGACAGACAGGCGGAAAGCTGCATGACGGAAGAGGAGCGGCAGGATCTGCAAAAAGTGATCGGCGATCAGAAGGAAGAACTGGAAAGAATCCGGGCGCAGCTGGAGACTACCATGGAAGCATATGAGAAGGCGGACAGGGAAAGGACGGAGAAGGACCGTATACTGGCAGAGCAGAAAAAGATTATGCTGGAACAGGAAAGACTGCTGCAGGAGGAAAAAGAAAAGAGGGAGTCCTTAAAAGCCAGGGAAGAGGAAGCAGAGCAAAAGATAAAAAATGCCGCTGATCAGAAGAAAACAGGGAATCTGGAGCTGGAAAACCAGAAAATGAAAAAAGAACTGGAAGAACTCAGGGCGGCTCTGCAGGAGAAGGAGAAAGAACTGCAAAAAGCCAGACAGGATGGCAGCTGCGGATTTCTGGATATGGATACGATTCGGAAGGTACTGGATGATGCCAATGAAAATGCAGAACTGATCCGTCAGGAAGCAGAGCAGGAAAAGGCAAAGATCCTGCAGGAAGCCAACCGGGAAGCGGAGCTGCAGAAAAAGAATATTGCATCCAAAATACACACAGAGCTGGAGGAAAAGGGAATCCAGCTGATGGCAGCCAGACATAAGATTGATAAATATGTGCGGGAATTGAAGAATGCTCAGCAGGGGCTGTATATGATCTATTCCCGTATGAACCAGATGGTGGAAAATATGCCGACCCGAGTGGATGATTACTGGGAGGAAGAGGATAAGTGGATGCTCCCGGAAAATACGGGCAAGGAAAAAATAGAAGAAAACATGCAGGAACAGAAATCAGCGGAAACACAGAAAGAGGGAGAGACCTGCGGACCAGAGAAAGACAGGTCATGATCGGCAGGAGTGTCTTGACTTTATGCCCTGTTTCACATATCATAAGATGGAATTTAAATGATACCGGCCGAAGGATCTGGAAGTCTGTGCAGACAGAGAAAGTCCAGAGCTTTCCGGATCGGACAGCGCATTAGGCAGGGCAGAGTATTTAGGAGGAATGACGGCGCATGTCAGAGATAACAAAGATTGTAGTAGATGCCATGGGCGGCGACAATGCCCCTGTGGAGCCGGTGAAGGCAGCCGTGCAGGCGGTACAGGAAAGCAGGGAGATTCAGATCCTGCTCACCGGTCAGAAAGAAGTCATTGAATCGGAACTGAAGAAATATACTTATCCAGAGGAACAGATCCGGATCGTGGATGCCCGGGAGGTCATTGAAACAGCAGAGCCTCCGGTAATGGCTATTCGCAAGAAAAAGGATTCCTCTATTGTAGTCGGACTGAATCTGGTGAAACAAAAAGAAGCAGACGCCTTTGTTTCATCGGGAAGCACCGGGGCAGTCCTGGTAGGAGGACAGGTTCTGGTAGGAAGGATCAAGGGAGTGGAGCGGCCGCCGCTGGCACCGCTGATCCCCACCAAAAAGGGAGTTTCTCTGCTGATCGACTGCGGAGCCAATGTGGATGCCCGTCCTTCTCATCTGGTGCAGTTTGCCAAGATGGGTTCCATTTATATGGAGAATGTGGTGGGGATCCCCAATCCCAGAGTTGCCATTGTAAACAATGGGGCAGAAGAGGAAAAGGGAAATGCACTGGTGAAGGAAACATTCCCCCTGCTGAAAGCATGCAAGGGCATCAATTTTATCGGCAGCATTGAAGCCAGAGACATTCCGGATGGATATGCAGATGTGGTGGTGTGCGAAGCTTTTGTGGGAAATGTGATCCTGAAGCTGTATGAAGGAGTAGGCGCCACCCTGATCTCCAAGATCAAGGAAGGAATGATGAGCAGCTTCCGCAGCAAGATGGGAGCACTTCTGGTGAAGCCGGCGCTGAAGGCTACTTTGAAGACCTTTGATGCCAGCGAGCACGGCGGCGCGCCGCTGCTGGGACTGAAGGGACTGGTGGTGAAGACGCACGGCAGCGCTGTGGCGGTGGAGATCAAAAATGCGATTTTCCAGTGTGTGCAGTTTAAACAGCAGAGGATCAATGAGAAAATCCAGGAACATATCTTAGACCAGGAACCGGAGAAGGAGGCTTAAGATTGGAATTCGAAAAATTAAAAGAGATCATTGCGGACGTATTGAATATAGATACTTCTGATATTACAGAGAATACCACTTTTGTGGACGATCTGGGAGCGGATTCCCTGGATCTGTTTCAGATCATCATGGGGATCGAGGAAGAATTCGATATTGAGATCGACAATGATGCGGCTGAGGGCATTGTGACCGTGGGAGATGCGGCCGAGCAGATCAGAAATGCCCTGGGATAATGGACAGGACGGCAGAAGAGCCGAAGGCCGGATTCCTCTGTACCTGCGGGGCGGCGGAGAACGGATCTTTTATCTGCGGCATCGTTGACACATAAGAAACAGAAATGGAGAATTGGCTTTGCCTGGTTTTTCAATGAGCCTGCAGGAGAGGCGATCCTGCGGGGAGAACGCATTGCGGCGGATAAGAAAAATCAGGCAAAAGTTATGTTCGGCACAGACAGGAAGCCTGTCTGCGCGGCCGGGGCAGAAACGGCAGATTGGAGGAAACGCGTATGAAAAACTTACATGAACTGGAAAAGAGGATCGGCTACCGGTTCCGGGATTTTTCGCTCCTGGAACATGCCATGAGCCACAGTTCTTATGCCAATGAGAAGAAGAAAGGGCACCTGGGCAGCAACGAGCGTCTGGAATTTCTGGGGGACGCAGTGCTGGAACTGGTGAGCAGTACCTTTCTTTTTGAGAAATACAGAGAACTTTCCGAAGGGGAACTGACCAGAAAACGGGCAAGTCTGGTATGCGAGCCGTCTCTTGCGGCCTGTGCCAGAGACTGCGGTGTGCAGCAGTTTCTGCTGCTGGGCAAAGGAGAAGAGATGACGGGAGGACGCAGCCGGGATTCCCTGGTGTCAGATGCCCTGGAAGCGCTGATCGGAGCGATTTACCTGGATGGTGGACTTGCTAATGCAAAAGAGTTTATTCTACGAGTGGTTCTGAGTGATGTGGAGACCCGGGAGCTCTTTTATGATAGCAAGACTATCCTGCAGGAACTGGTGCAGGAACATGGAAACAATCCTCTTCGTTATCAGCTGATCAGGGAAGAAGGGCCGGATCACAATAAAATGTTTACCGTAGAAGTATCTGTGAAAGATAAGGTTCTGGGCGTAGGAAGCGGACACACGAAGAAGGCGGCAGAGCAGGCAGCCGCTTATGAGGCAGTCTGCATTCTGAAAAAGCAGCAGGTGAACCCATGTATCTGAAAAGTATAGAAGTGCAGGGATTCAAATCTTTTGCACAGAAAATTGTTTTTGAATTTCACAATGGCATTACCGGCATTGTTGGCCCCAACGGGAGCGGCAAGAGCAATGTGGCCGATGCTGTGCGCTGGGTGCTGGGAGAACAGAGTGCCAAGCAGCTGCGGGGCGGCAACATGCAGGATGTGATCTTTTCCGGAACGGAGAATCGTAAGCCCTTAAGCTTCGCTTCTGTGGCGATCACTCTGGACAACAGGGATCATCAGCTGGCCATCGAATATGAAGAGGTGACCGTGACCAGACGGCTCTACCGTTCCGGTGAAAGTGAATATCTGATCAATGGCAGCGCCTGCCGGCTGAAGGATATCAACGAGCTGTTTTATGACACCGGAATCGGAAAAGAAGGGTATTCCATCATCGGACAGGGACAGATTGACAAGATCCTGAGCGGAAAGCCGGAAGAACGCCGGGAGCTCTTCGATGAAGCGGCGGGAATCGTAAAATTCAAACGGCGCAAGAATACGGCGCTGAAAAAGCTGGAGGAAGAACAGCAGAACCTGGTCCGTGTGACAGATATTTTAGGAGAGCTGACCAGACAGCTGGGGCCATTGGAGAAGCAGGCAGAGACGGCCAAAGTCTATTTGGCAAAAAAAGAAGAACTGAAGCTGCTGGATGTGAATCTGTTTCTTCTGGAAATGGAGCATATGGCAGGACAGCTGACAGAGCTGCAGGAAAAGAGAACGCAGTCGGGAGAGGAACTGGAGCAGGCCAGAGAAAATTTTGAAACCACAAAGCAGGAATATGAGCGGCTGGAAAAGGGGCTGGAGGATCTGGATCAGAAAATGGACCAGGCCCGGGAATCTTCCAAGGAATGCGCGCTGCGCAGACAGCAGCTGGAAGGGCAGGTGGAGCTGCTCCAGGAGCAGATCCGTGCCGGCAGACAGAATTATGAGCATTACCAGTCCCGGCAGAACACGGTGGAAGCTGATCTGAAAAAGCGTCAGGAAGAGCTGGAGAGCCAGCAGGATGAAAGCGCAGGTCTGCAGGCTCAGCGCCGGCTTCTGCGGGAGCGTCAGAAAAAAGCCCAGAATCGTCATGATCAGGTGGCAGATGCCATGAATGAATGCAGCCAGGCTCTGGAAAACGGTAAGAGTGAGATCATAGAGATCCTCAACAGCCGGGCCACCACAAAAGGAAAAGCACAGCGTTTTGACGCCATGCTGGAGCAGGTGAACATCCGGAAGGCAGAGCTCAATCAGCAGGCTCTGCATTTAAAGAGTGAGGAAGCGCAGATTGAAGAGGCGGAAGAGAAGGCCAGGGAAGAATATAATGGTGTGACGAGGGTCATCTCCGACATGACCCGGGAAACAAAAAAACTGGATGAACAGGTGACTCTTCTGCAGGAGACCATCAAGAAGCAGAATGAGCAGATGGATGTGGGACAGACCGCTTACCACCGGGAAGCCTCCAGACTGGAATCTCTGCGCAATATTACCGAGCGCTACGACGGCTATGGGAACAGCATCCGCCGGGTCATGGAGCAAAAAGACAGGGTGCCGGGAATCCAGGGCGTGGTGGCGGATCTGATCCAGGTGAATAAGGATTATGAAGTGGCCATTGAAACGGCACTGGGCGGAAGCATCCAGAACATTGTAACTGACAATGAGCAGACAGCCAAACAGCTGATCGGATTCCTGAAGAAGAACCGGTATGGCCGGGCCACTTTTCTGCCGTTGAATACCATTCGGAGCAGGAGTTCCTTTACCCAGACGGCTGCTCTGAAGGAAGCGGGCGTGATCGGTCTTGCCAGCACGCTGGTGAAGGTGCGCAGGGAGCATGCGGACCTGGCGGAATATCTGCTGGGCAGAACCCTTGTGGTGGATCATATCGATCATGCCGTTGCCATTGGACGGAAATATAACCATACGCTGCGGATGGTGACCATAGAAGGCGAGTCTTTTAGTCCGGGCGGTTCCATGACAGGCGGCGCCTTCAAAAACTCCAGCAATCTTCTGGGACGCCGCAGGGAGATCGAAGAGCTGGAGAGCAGTGTAAAGCAGCTGAAGAAAGAAATGGACGAGATGCAGGCGGCCATTGACGAGAACCGCAGAAAGAGAAATGTGCTGCGGGATACCATCTCCGAGATGCATGAAAAACTCCAGTCCCAGTATATCCTTCAGAATACGGGCAAGATGAATCTGGTGCAGCTGGAAGAGAAAAAACGGGAGCTGAAAAAAAGCTACGAAAAACTCCAGAAGGATCATCAGGATATGGCCGGCCAGACCAGAGAAATCCAGGACAGCCGGGGAGAGATCGAAAAAGAACTGGAAGAATCCCGTCAGGACGAAAAAGAACTGGAAGAACTGATCCAGATGAAGCAGCAGGAGCTGGAAGAGTACCGGAAAGAAGAAAGCAAAAGCAGCCGGGAACTGGAAGAGATCCGGATGGAGAATGCCGGACTGGAACAGAAGGAAGAATTTCAGAAAGAAACCATCCGCCGTCTGACCGAGGAAATGGAAGCCTTAAGCCAGGAGCAGGAGGAAATAGGCCGGAATCTGGAAAACAGCCAGGAAGAATGGAAACAGAAAGAAAATCAGATCCTGCAGATCCGGGAGACCATACAGGAAGCGGCAAGGATTTCGGAGGAAGAGGAACAGAGACTGCAGAAATACCAGACGGAGCGGGAGAAGATGAATGAGGATCATCGGGCCTTTTTCCGGCTCAGAGATGAGCTGTCCGAGAAGATCGGCCTGCTGGATAAAGAATGCTACCGTCTGGACAGCCAGCTGGAAAAACTGGAAGAAGGAAAGGAACAGCAGATCGCCTATCTCTGGGAGGAATATGAAATCACTCCCAATCATGCTCTGACGCTGAAACGGGAAGAGATGACCCAGAGAAATGAGATAAAGAAACAGATCAGCGGACTGAAAGACAGCATCCGCAAACTGGGGGATGTGAATGTCAATGCCATCGAGGATTACAAAGAACTGTCCCAGCGTCATACTTTCCTGTCGGCTCAGCACGAAGATCTGGTAAAGGCAGAGGCAACGCTGATGGATATCATCGCAGAGCTGGATGAGGGCATGCGCCGGCAGTTTTCTGAAAAATTTTATGAGATCCAGAAAGAGTTCAACCGGGCTTTCCAGGATCTGTTCGGAGGAGGAAGGGGAACCCTGGAGCTGATCGAAGACGAAGATATCCTGGAAGCAGGGATCCGGATTATTTCCCAGCCCCCGGGGAAAAAACTGCAGAATATGATGCAGCTTTCCGGCGGGGAGAAAGCCCTGACCGCCATTGCGCTGTTGTTTGCCATCCAGAATCTGAAGCCGTCCCCCTTCTGTCTGCTGGATGAGATCGAGGCGGCATTGGATGATTCCAATGTTACCAGATTTGCGGAGTATCTGAAAAAGTTGACGAAGAATACGCAATTCATTATAATTACTCATAGGCGTGGTACCATGCGGGCTGCTGACCGTTTATATGGTATCACCATGCAGGAAAAAGGCGTTTCTACGCTGGTTTCTGTGGATCTTGTGGAAAAGGACTTGACAAAGTAGGAGGGAGCATTATGGCAGAGGAAAAGCAAGGGTTTTTTAAACGTCTGGTGAAAGGCCTGTCCAAGACAAGGGCCAATATTGTATCTGGAATTGATTCTATTTTCAGCGGATTTTCCAGTATTGACGAGGATTTTTATGAGGAGATCGAAGAAACTCTCATTATGGGAGATATTGGTATCAATGCCACCACTGCCATTATTGAGAATCTGAAAGAACAGGTTGCAGAGCAGCATATCAAGGATCCGACGGAATGTAAGAAGCTGCTGGTGGACAGTATTAAGCGGCAGATGCAGGTGGAAAATACAGAATATGAATTTGAAAACCGCCGTTCGGTGGTCCTAGTGATCGGTGTCAACGGTGTGGGAAAGACCACTTCCGTTGGAAAACTGGCTGGTCTTCTGAAAGAGCAGGGGAAAAAAGTGATCCTGGCAGCTGCAGATACCTTTCGCGCAGCGGCCACAGAACAGCTGACTCAGTGGGCGAACCGGGCAGGTGTGGATATTATTACCGGCCAGCAGGGGGCGGATCCGGCTTCTGTGGTATACGATGCGGTGGCGGCTGCCAAGGCCAGAAATGCGGATGTGCTGATCTGCGATACGGCAGGGCGCCTTCATAATAAGAAGAATTTAATGAGTGAACTGCACAAGATTTACCGGATCCTGGAAAAGGAATATCCGGATGCCTATCTGGAAACTCTGGTAGTCCTGGATGGAACCACCGGCCAGAATGCTCTGGTGCAGGCCAGACAGTTTGCGGAGGTGGCCAGGATTACAGGTATTATTCTGACAAAGCTGGACGGCACCGCCAAAGGCGGGATTGCTGTGGCTATCCAGTCCGAGTTGGATATTCCGGTAAAATATATCGGTGTGGGTGAACAGATCCAGGATCTGCAGAAATTTGACGCGGACGCTTTTGTCAACGCGCTGTTCCAGATCACGGATACAGAAGAATAGGGTAACATCCCTGGACATTTGCAGGCGGCAGGTTCTGTGTGTCTGCTGATACAGCTGAGAAAGAACAGGAAAGGAAGGAAACTATGCTTACATTAGAGACATTTGAAGAAGCTTCAGAAATCGTAAAACAGGTCACATTAAAAACGAAGCTGATATACAGTGATTATTTCAGTGAGCAGACAGGGAACCGGGTATATTTCAAGCCGGAAAACATGCAGTTTACCGGCGCCTATAAGGTCCGGGGCGCCTACTATAAGATCAGCACCCTGACCCAGGAAGAGAGAGACCGGGGACTGATCACCGCATCGGCAGGAAACCATGCCCAGGGAGTCGCTTATGCCGCCCGAAAATACGGGGCAAAGGCAGTGATCGTCATGCCTACCACCACGCCGCTGATCAAAGTGGAGCGTACCAAAGCGTATGGGGCGGAAGTGGTGCTCAAAGGGGATATCTACGATGATGCCTGTGCTTATGCCATGGAGCTGGCGGAAAAAGAAGGCTATACCTTTATCCATCCCTTTGATGATCCGGTGGTGGCAACCGGCCAGGGAACCATTGCCATGGAAATTATCCAGGAGCTGCCTTTGGTGGATTATATTCTGGTACCCATCGGCGGCGGCGGTCTGGCAGCCGGTGTCTCCACACTGGCCAAGCTGCTGAATCCTCATATCCAGGTGATCGGCGTGGAGCCTGCAGGAGCAGCCTGCATGAAACTGTCCCTGGAGAAGGGAGAGGTAACCAGTCTGCCTGCTGTAAATACCATTGCGGACGGCACTGCTGTACAGACGCCTGGAGAAAAAATCTTTCCTTATATTCAGGAAAACGTGGATGAGATCATCACCATCGAAGACGATGAGCTGATCGTGGCCTTCCTGGATATGGTGGAGAATCATAAGATTGTAGTGGAAAATTCCGGGTTGCTGACCGTTGCGGCGCTCCGGCATCTGGATGTGCATAAGAAAAAAATCGTTTCCATCCTCAGCGGCGGAAATATGGACATGATCACCATGTCCTCTGTGGTACAGCACGGCCTGATCCAGAGGGACCGTATCTTCACGGTTTCTGTACTGCTGCCGGATAAGCCCGGCGAACTGGTGCGGGTAGCTTCTATTATTGCAGACAACAATGGAAATGTCATTCGTCTGGATCACAATCAGTTTGTCAGCACCAACCGAAACGCGGCAGTGGAACTGAAGATTACCATGGAGGCCTTTGGAACAGAGCACAAGTCGCAGATCGTACATGCTCTGGAGCATGAAGGATACCGTCCCAAAGTGATCCGTGCCGTATTATAAACTGCAGGGAAGAGAGAGAAGGAGCCATAGAAGATGTCTTTTGCGAGTGTAAAACAGTATTTTGAAGAGAAGGGACTGGGAGACCGGGTGATGGAATTTGACCAGTCCAGCGCCACCGTGGAGGAAGCGGCAAAGGCAGTGGGCTGCCAGCCCAGGCAGATTGCCAAAACCCTTTCCTTTCTGGTGGATGATCATCCAGTGCTGATTGTGGCAGCCGGTGACCGGAAAGTGGACAATAAGAAATATAAAAGTTTTTTTCACCAGAAAGCAAAAATGATCCCGGGGGATCAGGTGGAAGCGAGGGTGGGACATGCGCCGGGAGGCGTCTGTCCCTTTGTGATCCAGCCGGATGTGTCGGTATATCTGGATGTTTCCCTGCAGCGGTTTGATGCGGTGTATCCCGCGGCAGGCAGCGGGAACAGCGCAGTGAAGCTGGCCCTTGACGAGCTGGAAAAATGTTCCCATTCCCTGGAATGGATCGATGTATGCAAGGAATGACGAGCAGGAAATAGAATAGGAGAATGGAAATGGCATTGGAGGAGAATCCTGTCTGGAAGGATTTGCCGCCTGGGGCGGCCGCCATTTTCCAATCACACAAAAAAGAGCAGGGAGCTGCGGCCGGATCAAGGCCGTGGCTTCCTGCTGGTTTTTCCAGAAAATACGGTATTGGATTATTTCACTTCGATCAGCTCATATTCTGCGTTCCCGAGACCAATCTTCACTGCGTGATCGATACAGGTTTTCCAGTTGGTCTCCGGTGTAATGGCACTGAAATGATCGTGTCCTTCATGATTGACTTCTCCCAGCATGCTGGCGGATACGGGAGGCTGCGCGTTGACGGCGTCGGCACAGGCCACATCCAGGGCAACCGGGTCGAAGGAGGCGAACATTCCCACATCCGGAACGATAGCCATATCGTTCTCTGCATGGCAGTCACAATATGGAGAGACATCGATGACCAGAGAAATGTGGAAATGCGGTCTGCCGTCCAGAACGGCTTTGCTGTATTCGGCAATCTTTGCGTTCAGGATATCAAAGGCCTCATCCTGGGCTGGTGTCACGGCATCTTTTGGACAGACGCCGATACATCTGCCACAGCCCACACATTTGTCCATATCGATGGAAGCCTTTCCTTCCCTGAGGATCGGTGCGTCATGGGCACAGATTTTCTGACACTGGCCGCAGCCGATGCAGAGTTCCTGGTCGATATAAGGTTTTCCGGCACTGTGCATCTCCATTTTGCCGGCGCGGGAACCGCATCCCATGCCGATATTTTTCAGAGCCCCGCCGAAACCGGTGCATTCATGACCTTTGAAATGGGACAGAGAAATGAATACATCCGCATCCATAACGGCACGGCCGATTTTGGCTTCTTTTACGTATTCTCCGCCTTCTACCGGAACATAGACTTCATCGGTGCCCTTCAGTCCATCGGCAATAAGGATATGGCAGCCGGTGGAGAAAGGAGAGAAGCCGTTGACATAGGCGCTGTCCAGATGATCCAGCGCATTTTTTCTGCCGCCCACATAGAGGGTGTTGCAGTCGGTGAGGAACGGTTTGCCGCCCAGTTCTTTGACCAGATCCGCAACAACCTTGGCATAGTTGGGACGGAGAAAAGCCAGATTGCCCGGTTCTCCGAAATGGATCTTGATGGCGGTGTATTTGTCTGTAAAATCAATTTCTTCCATGCCGGCTTTTTTGATCAGTTTTGCCAGCTTGTCCAGAAGACTTACACCATTTTTGGTGCGCATGTTTGTATAGTATACCTTTGATCTACTCATACAGACCTCCTGCTGTGATAATTTGAAATATTACTTTCCGGCTCTATCATAACACAGTCCGGTCTGTTTGGCATGAGATTTCCGGGAGAAATTGTATTTATTTGCATACAGTTCCAAAATCCGGATCTGCCTTCAGACCCTGGAATCAGGAGCGGGCCCTCAGAAGATACAGCCGGGAAGCGTAGTCCCCCGTTTCCCGGTCGTCTATGGTGAGTTCTCCGGAAGTGGCGTCTGAAGTAGAAAGTCCCAGCTGCATCAGTTCATCGCCGTAATGAAGGCCCATGGAGATTTCCGAAGATTCTCTTCGGATCACTTCGTATTCCATATCCGGATCCAGACCGGCCAGACGGATACGGGTGTAAGGTCCGTTGGGATGAGAGAGGATGCGGTACCAGCCCACGATCGCCTCCTTCTTATCTTCGCTGACAGTCATCCAGGAAGTCACATTGTTCTCAAAAGGACTGGACAGACGGTAGAAGGTACCGAACTGGAGCAGGCGGCGGTATTGCTTCATAAAACGGATCTGTTCTTTTACTTCTTCCTGTTCTTCCAAAGTCAGGCGGTTCAGATCCAGCTCATAGCCAAAGGTCCCAAAGCAGGCCACATTGGCTCTGGTGTGAAGAGGTGTATTCCGTCCCGTCTGATGATTGGGCGTTACGGACACATGACTGCCCATACTGCTGACAGGATAACAATAGGAAGTTCCGTACTGGATCTTCAGCCGTTCCACCGCATCTGTATCATCGCTGGTCCAGGCCTGAGGAGCGTAGAAAAGCATTCCGGGATCAAACCGGGCGCCGCCGCTGGCACAGGATTCGAACAGAATTTGAGGAAATTTCCGGGTCAGCCGTTCATAAAGGTCATACACGCCCAGAATATACCGATGGAATACTTCTCCCTGACGATCGGCAGGCAGGGCCCCGGACCAGCATTCGGTAATGCTGCGGTTCATATCCCATTTAATATAGGATATTCTGGATTCGGAAAGAAGTTTTTCCATCATCTGATAAATATGATCCACCACTTCTTTTCTGGAAAAATCCAGAACGTACTGGAATCGGCCATGGGTGGCCTTTCGTCCCGGAACCTGCAGGATCCAGTCGGGATGGGCGCGGTAGAGGTCAGAGTCCATATTGACCATTTCCGGTTCGAACCAGAGACCGAATTTCATTCCCAGTTCTTCGATACGCTCTGCCAGTCCCCGGATACCGTCCGGAAGGCGATCCCTGTTGGGATACCAGTCACCCAGCCCTGCCTGTTCACTGCAGCGTCTGCCGAACCAGCCGTCGTCCAGAACAAACAGCTCCACGCCGCATTCCCTGGCTTTTTTGGCAATCTCCAGGATCTTTTCTTCTGTAAAATCAAAATAAGTGGCTTCCCAGTTGTTGATCAGAATGGGACGCTCCCGGTCCCGCCAGTATCCCCGGGCCAGATGCTTCTGGTACAGGCGGTGGAAGGTCTGGCTCAGATGATTCAGTCCCTGATGGGTGTAGACCATGACGGCTTCCGGTGTCTGGAAAGTCTGGCCGGGAGTCAGTTTCCAGCTGAAGCCATGAGGATGAATACCCAGGAGGATCCGGGTGGTGTCGTGAGAATCTACTTCTGCCTGGGCCAGGAAATTTCCGCTGTATACCAGACTGAAACCAAGGGCTTCTCCCTGGAATTCATCGGCTGTGGGACGTTTCAGGATCAGGAAAGGATTGTGTTCATGGGAAGAGTGGCCCCGCAGGCTGCCGATGGACTGGATGCCCTGTTCCAGCCGGCGGGTTTTCAGGTGGCGTTCTCTGGCCCAGGCTCCGGAAAACTGCATCCACTGGTATTCCGTATCCGGAAGATCCAGACAGAGACTCATGGCTGTGGTGAGACACAGGGATTCCTGTCCCTGGTTTGTAAAGCGGACACTGCGGGTCAGAGCGCCGCTGCCGTGAAACAGGGTATAAAAAAGCTCCGCCTGCAGTCCGGTCAGAGGATCGGTCAGTGTGAGGATCAGAGTTTCTGCCTCATCAGCCTGCGCGTAGGTGGCAGGGAGACCGGAAAGGACCGGTTTGCCTTTCTGGATCTGATGGCTTTCATAGCTAAGATCCAGAATACGGCTGCCGTTTTCCTGAAGCACTTCCACTGCCGGCATACGGTAGTCACCGGTGCCGTAGGATGGATATTCCTGCCGGATATGTGCAAGTGAGAATGCCTTGTTGTCCGGAAACAGACAGGAAGACATGGGACGGGGACGGATCTCCAAAAGATGAGAAAAGTCTTCTCTGTGTCGGAGCTTTTTCCCGAAATACAGCTGCCCCATCTGTCCGTTGGGCAGGATATTGAGAATATAGCTGATCTGGTCATTATATAAATGAAAAATCTGGTGTTCGCTGTTGAATTGAATTGGCATGTTTTCCTCCTCTTGACGCATTTACTGCGTGAATTACGTGAATAAGAGCAGATCTGAAAGTTTACTTCCAGACTTTTTCCTGCGGTCAGATGTTCCTGTGCTTATTTGCGTGTCTATTATATAAGAGGATGAGGCTGTACAGAAGAAAGATCCGTTGAAAAAAACAGTCAGAATGTTATATTTTTTCGGGAAGAGAGAACCTGGGAACAGGCGGACGTCCCGGCGTTTCCTCATGGATGTGCGACTGGCTGCGGATACATTGTTTTCGGAAAGCAGAGGGTGACATGCCCATTTTGGCCTTAAACTGTTTGGAGAAGACCAGCGTGTCCTGGTAACCGCAGGACAAAGCCACACTTTCGATGGAGAGCTCGGTGACTTCCAGAAGCTGAGCTGCCCGGGTGAGGCGGAAAGTGGTCAGGTATTCTTTGGGAGAGACCTGCAGGGCTGACCGGAACAGGGTATAGAGATAGCTGCGGTTGATCCCTACGTAATCGGCAATTTCTGTAACCTGAATGGGATAGGAATAATTATTCTGTATAAATTCTATGGCCTTGCGGACATACAGATTGCCGTTATCCCTGCCGGGTACGGTTTCCACCTGCATGTGACGGGAAAGGACAGAGAAAAACGTATACAAAAGGCCTTCCAGAAGATACTCATTGGAAGGATTGTATGTTTTATTTTTTAACATGGAAAGAACAATTTTTTTCAATTCATCTTGGCAGGAGCACTGGTAGATCAGCTGGTTTTTGTTCAGACCCAGATCCCGCAGATACTGGGCGGCTTTTTCTCCTGCGAATCCGATCCAGAGATACTCCCAGGGATCCTTTTCATCTGCCTGGTAAAATGTCTGTACCTCCGGCTCAATGAGAAATCCCTGGCCTGCACAGAGAGAATAAGAGACCTCGTTTACCTGATAAATGCCTTTTCCCTTCAGAATATAATGCAGGATATAGTTGGGCCGGACAGCCGGACCGAAACTGTGCAGCGGATCGCATTTGGAGTAACCGCAGAAACACAGGTACAGGTCAGAAAATTTTCGGTTTTTTAAGTGAAGAACATAGGAATCTTCCATAGGTGAGTCTGCTCCATTTCTTATGAGGTTCAAAGTATCTTTTGATATCCGAATCCTATTATAGCATGTTTCTTACCGGAGATTCTGGAAAAAGTGAAAAAATTATGGTACACTGATTAACTACAGAACCAGGGAGGAATGGGCATGAATTATGAAGAAAAAAAGCAGGAACTGCTGAAAAAAATGGAAGCATACGGAAAACAGGATTTCGCGGTGGCGTTTTCCGGCGGGGTAGACAGCAGTCTTTTGTTATATCTGGCGGTACAGGCGGCAGAAAAGCAGGGGCATCAGGTATACGCGCTGACAGCGGATACGGTGCTGCATCCCTCCAGTGATCTGGAGATTGCCCGAAAAGTGGCAAAAAGCGCCGGAGCCGTACATCATGTGGTAACGGTAGATGAATTAAAAGATCCGGCTATTCTGAAAAATCCGGTGGACCGGTGTTATCTCTGCAAAAAGCAGCTGTTCCTGGAATTTTTCCAGGTGTGCAGAGAACTGGGGGCAGCCTGTATCCTGGAAGGCAGCAATGCCGATGATCTGGCCGTCTACCGTCCGGGCATCCGTGCTGTCCGTGAGCTGCAGGTGGACAGCCCTCTGGCAGAGACCGGCTTTACTAAAGCTGAGGTACGGAAAATGGCTGCGGAGCTGGGAATTCCCACAGCCAGCCGGCCGTCCACACCTTGTATGGCTACCCGCCTTCCTTATGGCGCGGTGTTGGAACCGGAGCTGCTGCGGAAGATTGAGCAGGGAGAAGGCTTCTTAAAAGATCTGGGATTTTCCAATATACGTCTGCGGGTACATGGTGAGATCACAAGACTGGAACTGCCGGCAGATGCCCTGGAGGAAGCGGTCAGACAGCGGGAAGCCGTCGTAAGGGGACTGCAGGAAATGGGATTCCGCTATATCACCATAGATCTGGAGGGCTTTCGCTCCGGCAGTATGGATCAGTATCTGACAGAGGAGGAGAAGCAAAAGGGGTACGGAACAGTCTGAAAACAGGAGAAAGCCGTCTGCTTTACAGTACACGGCACTTTCTTAAGGAAATCTTTATGAGAAATTTATCCTATTTACGGAAAAACATGGTACAATGAACGGGAAGACGAAAATATCTGAACGGCTGTGTCAGAGGCAGACAGCGGAAAGGGGAGATGTGGCATGATTACAGCAACCGTAACTGCAGAATTTGATCAGGATATTGTAACGGTTTGGAATGTGGTGACGAATCTCCGGGACTGTTCCTGGAGAAGCGATATCTCGCGGATCACTATTCTTTCCAACCCCAACAGTTTTATCGAATATACCAGAAGCGGCAGACCCACCAAGTTTGATATTACCGTGAAAGAAGCGTTCAGCCGTTATGAGCTGGATATGGAGAATCCCCATTTTATCGGACATTGGACCGGGATTTTCCGTGCCATACCTGGAGACCGGACCCAGGTGGAATTTACAGAGGAAATTGAGATGAAACATCCGGTGATGAAGCTGGTGGCAAAGGTGTTTATGAATGTGAAGAAGATGCAGAACACTTATATCGAAGATCTGCGGGACCGGCTGCGGTCTCTGTGATGTCCGGTTTTGAGATTTTACTTTTTCTTACGGAATGGATACAATATTAATAATATATAGGAGAGAACAGAAAGAATATGTATACGTGCGCATTTTGTAATGTATTGGCCTGTGCCGGAGGAGACAGGGAAAAGATGCCTGGCAATTGTCCCATGCGGCAGATGGATATGGCCCGGGAGGTCCTGCCGGCGTATGCCCGGGAAGAGTATCGGGATTTTTACCGGAACAGTTCGGAGATCGAAGGAGAAGGTTATGGACAGTGGCCCCGCCTGCGGGAAGTGGCGGAATTTGCCAGAAAGATGCAGTATCAGAAGATTGGCCTGGCTTTCTGCAAGGGCCTGCATAAAGAAGCCAGGATCGTGGCGGACTATCTGCGGAAGCAGGGCTTTGAGGTAGTGTCTGTGATCTGCAAGACCGGCGGGATCTCTAAGGAACAGGTGGGGATTCCTGAGGAGAAGAAGCTCCATCCCGGCGAATTTGAGGCTATGTGCAATCCCATTGGACAGGCCCGCCTGCTGAATGAACAGAATACAGAGTTCAATATTGCTCTGGGGCTTTGTGTGGGACATGACTCTTTGTTTTATCGGGAAAGCCAGGCGCTGGTCACCACTCTGGTGGCAAAGGACCGGGTGCTGGCCCACAATCCCTGCGGTGCCATTTACTGCGCGGACGGGTATTTTAAAAACAGGCTGCAGGGAGAGTAGGACAGATGCTCTGCGGTGGGCCAGGATGTCCGGAGTACGATAGGCGGAGGCCCGATGGGAGCAGAACGGAGAGCCCACAGCAGAAGAACAGGAAGAGGGAGACAGATTTTGGCAGTAACAGGAAATAAAAAAAAGCAGGGCAGTATTGTGGAAGTATTAAAAGAGGAGATTCTGGAAGGAAATCTGCCCGGCGGGCTGGAAATGACGCAGCAGGAGCTGGCGGAGAGTCTGGGGGTGTCCCGGATGCCGGTGCGGGAGGCATTGCTCATTTTAGAATATCAGGGATTGGTGGAGCGTCTGCCCAACAATCATGTGCGGGTGACGGAATTTACCGATGATTTCTTCAGAGAGATCTTTGCTCTCTGTGCGGAACTGGAGAATAAGATCCTGGAACAGGAAGGAGAATTCCATCTGGAAGAAGCCCGGAGCCGTTTCGGGGAGGCGGTTTCGGAAGAGTTGCAGATCCACCGGCAGATCAGCGGGATGGCGGCTAATGGTTTTCTTCGGAAGATTCTGGAAACCATGACAGATATTTATATTGATTTCGCGGTCCGGCGGGGAGCCGGCTCCAGAGAGAACCGAACAGCTCTTTTAAAAGAAGCAGTGTCTCTGCGGGGCAGTGAGAGAGAAGAAGCCTTGAAGGAATATTTCCGGATTCTGGAGGAAGAACTTCAAAAAGAAAGGAAAGAGACATGTTAGGACTGAAACCGATTACGCTGCTGCCGGCCAGAGAGCGTGTGGCATCTTCTCTTCGAAAAGCGATCATATCCAGACAGATCGGCCAGGGAGAGGTACTGACGCTGGAGGCCACGGCACAGGAGCTGGGAGTATCTGTGACACCGGTACGGGAAGCATTCCAGATACTGGCCCGGGATGATCTCATCGAACTGAAGCAGAATAAGACGGCGGTGGTACTGGGGGTCAATGAGCAGACGATCCGGGAGCACTATCAGGTGAGAGCTGCCCTGGAGAGTATGGCCTGTGTCCTCTGCTGTCAGAACGGAGCGGATCTGACGGCTGTGGAGAACTGTGTGACAGGGGCCAGAAAAGCACTGGATGAGCAGGATGTGAGTTCCTACTCCAATTTTAACCAGTCGTTTCATTATGAGATCTGGAAGGCCGCCAATAACGAAAAAATGAAAAATATGCTTTCGGAATTATGGAACGGACTTTCCATGGGACTGCGGACCACGGAAGCGGAATATGCAGAGAAGTCCCAGAAAGAGCACGAAGAGATTTATGAAGCGTTGAAGAACAGACAGGAAGACTGTGCCAGGCAGAGAATGAACGCGCATATCCTGCGGAGTATGGAGGATACCCTTACCCGATACGAAGGCTGAAAAATAGACAAAAAAATAAAAAGAAAAATATGCAAAACGTGGAATCTGAGAAAAGGGATTGACAGATTCCGCGTTTTTGTTTTATATTAAACACAAGAAATGGATACATTATTAAATATAAAAAATTAAATATAAAATGATAATGTATGGAAGGGAGGAGTTTTATGGAACCGTCAACTATCACTCTGATTTTTCTTGCATTTGCCATTATCATGTTTGTAACGGAGAAAATCCCGCTGGGCGTTACTTCCATGATTGTCTGTATCGGTCTTGTGGTCACCGGTGTGCTGGATATTCCCACGGCATTTGCAGGATTTATCGACACCAATGTGATTCTGTTTGTTGCCATGTTTATTGTGGGCGGCGCTTTCTTTGAAACCGGAATGGCCAATAAGATCGGAGGTCTGGTAACCCGGTTCGCCAGGACGGAGCGGATGCTGGTGGTGGCAATAATGACGATCGTTGGTCTGATGAGTGGTTTTCTGTCCAACACAGGCACCGCTGCAGTGCTGATCCCCGTGGTCATTGGAATTGCCGCAAAGTCGGGCTACTCCAGGTCCCGGCTTCTGATGCCTCTGGTATTTGCCGCTGCCATGGGAGGAAATCTGTCACTGCTGGGAGCGCCGGGAAATCTCATTGCCCAGAGTGCGCTGCAGGAAATGGGTCTGACCTTCGGATTCTTTGAATATGGAATTGTGGGTCTGCCGATCTTGATCTGCGGCATTTTGTTTTATGCAACCATCGGGTTTCGGCTGCTTCCCAATCATTCCGTGTCAGATGAAGACGGAACCTTTGATACCAGCAAAGATTTCAGCGATGTTCCCAGATGGAAGCAGATCCTGTCTCTGGTGATCCTGCTGTTGACGCTTCTGGCCATGATCTTTGAAGATCAGATCGGTATCAGCCTGTGTATATCCGGATGTATCGGGGCACTGGCGCTGATCCTTACCGGAGTGATTTCTGAGAAGGAAGCACTGAAATCCATTGATCTGAAGACCATTTTTCTTTTTGGCGGAACTCTTTCTCTGGCTGCTGCGCTGCAGAATACCGGAGCCGGCGAACAGATCGCGGATCAGGTCATTACTCTGCTGGGAGAGAATCCTTCTCCATTGTTCTTTACTTTTGTGGTCTTCATCATCTGTTGTGTACTGACAAACTTTATGTCCAATACGGCGACTACGGCGCTGATGGTTCCCATCTGTCTGTCGATTGCCCAGGGAATGGGAGCGGACCCGAGAGCGGTTCTGATGGCCTGTGTCATTGGAGGTTCCTGTGCCTATGCCACTCCCATTGGTATGCCGGCAAATACCATGGTCCTGGGAGTAGGCGGCTATTCTTTCATGGATTATGTGAAAGCGGGCCTTCCGCTGATCGTAATCGCTACGATCGTCAGTATGATTGTTCTGCCCATTGCATTTCCGTTTTATCCCTGAGACGGGCAATTCTGCAGAGCATGCGCAGCGGAAAAGAGCTGCCGCGGCAGATGGACGCCGCTGTGAAAAAATAAACCGGGACAGGGATTCCCAAAGGATGAGTTGAATTTTAAACAGGAGGTCTTAGCAATGACAAAACAGGAACAAGTGGAAAAGCTTACCAGATATATGGCCAATTTTGTAAGCCATATCGGCAAGAAACTGCCGGATGACATTATCCGGAAGCTGGATGAGCTTGCGGAAAAAGAGGACAGTCCGTTGTCCAAAACCATTTATGCAACGATGAAGAAGAACCAGGAGCTGGCAGTACAATTGAACCGTCCCAGCTGTCAGGACACAGGCGTTCTGCAGTTCTGGCTGAAATGCGGGAGCCGTTTTCCGCTGATCGGCGAACTGGAAGCTCTGCTGAAAGAAGCCGTGGTAACCGCTACCTTCGAAGCACCTCTGCGCCACAATAGTGTGGAGACTTTTGATGAGTACAATACCGGTAAAAATGTGGGAAAAGGAACGCCCACTGTCTTCTGGGAGATCGTGCCAGACAGTGACCAGTGTGAAATTTATGCCTATATGGCCGGCGGAGGATGTACCCTTCCGGGAAAGGCCATGGTTCTGATGCCAGGTGCCGGTTACGAGGGAGTGACCCGGTTTGTTCTGGACGTGATGACATCTTACGGACTAAATGCCTGTCCGCCGCTGCTGGTGGGCGTGGGCGTGGCGACATCGGTGGAAACAGCAGCGCTCCTGTCCAAGAAAGCGCTGATGCGCCCTCTGGGAAGCCATAACGAAAATGCCCGGGCAGCGTCTATGGAAAAACTGCTGGAGGACGGGATTAACTCCATTGGACTGGGACCTCAGGGAATGGGCGGCAAGTATTCTGTTATGGGCGTACATATCGAGAATACGGCAAGACATCCTTCCACTATTGGCGTCGCAGTCAATGTGGGCTGCTGGTCCCACAGAAGAGGACATATTATTTTTGATAAAGATCTGAACTATACCATTACAACACATTCGGGGGTGACTTTATAATGATAGAAATGAAAGATGGAAAGAAAATTTTGACAACGCCGATTTCCGATGAAGATCTGGAAGGCATTCATATCGGTGATATTATCTATCTCAATGGAAGCATGACCACCTGCCGGGATGTGGCCCACCGCCGTCTGGTGGAAGGTCATCGAGAGCTTCCGGTGGATGTGCGCAATAATGCCATTTTCCATGCAGGCCCCATTATCCGGCCATTGGAAAATGACAAATTTGAAATGGTCTCTGTGGGTCCTACCACCAGCATGCGCATGGAAAAATTTGAAAAGGAGTTCGTGGAGCAGACCGGTGTCAAAGTTATCATCGGCAAAGGGGGCATGGGCCCCAACACAGAATACGCCTGTAAACATTACAAAGCGATCCACTGCGTATTTCCTGCAGGAAATGCTGTGGTAGCCGCCACGGAAGTAGAAGAAATCGTACAGGCCCAGTGGAGAGATCTGGGGATGCCGGAGACCCTGTGGAACTGCCGGGTAAAAGAGTTCGGTCCTCTGATCGTATCCATTGATACAGATGGAAGGAATCTTTTTGAGGAAAATAAAGTGATCTTCAATCAGCGCAAGGAGAAAGCCTACGAAGAAATCTGCAGGCACGTCAGCTTCATAAAATAATAATAAGATAACCAAATTTTTGCCATCTGCCCTGCAAAAATCTCTTTTCAGATTTCTGCAGGGCGTTTATAATGGAAGCGGTTCTGTTCCGTACAGGTACAAAAGAAAACGGGTGTAAGACTAACCGGACAGGAAAGGATTGTGCTATGAAAGCAGGAGAAGAAAGACTGGACGCTTTTGAAAAAATGCTGCTGGCTGTACAGAATGAATACGCAGACGTTCAGGTGAAAATGGAAAAAATGAAAACAGAAGGCCGCACCAAGTCAGCCACTTACCGGCAGCTGATGGGAAGAAAAATGACGCTGCAGAGTATGCTGACCATGTATGAGGTGTATGGGCTGACGGAGAAGTAGTAGGCATGACAGACAGATAGAATGCCCGGTCAAAAAAGGGGGAGCACAGAGGAAGAACTCGGTGCTCTTTTTCTATTGTCTGATAAATCCGGATAGCGGTTCTCGCGTTTAAACTTATCTAAAATGCATGAAAATACTGTAAAAAAGTCTGTGGTCTGAATTGACGGAGCTTCAGGAAAAGGGGTATAATAAGCATAGTATACAGAAATTCATTTATGGAAGGGAGAGGTGATTTTACTGTGAAAAGGAACAGTCTGTGGAAGAAAATCATAAGTGTTCTTCTGACAGCCGCTATGGTAATGACAGCGGTACCGGTGTCGGCTTCGGGCTTTGAAACAGAAGAGACGGACAGGACAGGATTCTCGGCAGTTTCGGAAGAATCAGAAACGGATACCTTCCGTAAGGAAATATCCGGGACAGAGCCAGGAGAGTTTCTGCAGTCGGATACATCGGATGGAAATGAGTCGGATACATCGGATGGAAATGAGCCGGATTCATCGACAGACGAAGAGGAACCGGATACACCTGTGCAGGAAGAAAATGCACTGCAGAAAATGATAGATGAGGCTGAAGTGGGGGCGGCGATTCAAGTACCCCAGGGAGGCGTGGACATTTCCGGATCTGAACCGGGATTGCTTGTCAATAAAAATATTACGCTGGATCTGGCAGGACAGACGATCACAGCGGCAAATGGAAATAGTAATGATAAAGGCATAGGCAGTATCCAGGTGAAAAGTGGCGCCACATTGACGCTGACGGACTCAGGAAACGGCGGGAAGATTGTATCGAACAGTGCTTATGACGCAGCCCACGGAGGCGGAGTGATTCAGGTCAGTCAAGGTTCCCACTTTGTTATGAATGACGGAACCATTGATACTGCCATGGAGGATCCTGTTAATGAAGGGCAGTTCGGAGTCACAGTTATGGGAACGGGCGCATCCGTAGAGATCAATGGCGGAACGATCCGGGCTGGATGGTATGCGGTATCCGGAAATGGAAGTCAGGGCTGCGGTGGAACAACCATTACAATCAACAGCGGTGAACTGATTTCCACAGGGGATTATGCCATTTATCATCCGCAGGTAGGAACGCTGCGGATTAATGGCGGAACGATCAGCGGTGCTGCGGGAGCAGTATCCATGAATGGAGGTTCGCTGGAGGTTAATAACGGAACTTTGCAGTATACCGGTGATGGCAATACGGGAGACTGGGGTGACGGAACCGGAGGCGACGGCAACGCTGTCTTTAGTTTTGGAGCTGAGTATAATCCTGTGAATGTAGTACTTAATAATGGAAGGTTTATTGCAGTACCAGACGATGGATCGATTTTGAATAATAATTTTGCAACTGATCACCCGAAAATAACTAATGAAGAGTTTTGCATCAAAGGCGGATATTTTGAAAGTGCAGAAGATCTGAATGAGGAATTGGGGGACTACCTGGACAAAGACTCGACCTTTTATGAAGGAAACGTAGTTAATGAAAATGTGGTAGCGAATGATGATGGAACGTCTTTTAGTTCGATGATGAATGCTTTAAAGAACATAGCGAATAGAGATTCAGGAGAGTTTTGGGTTCGTCGGGACTTTACGGAGAGTTTTACAATTGATAAGAACAAAACAGTTACACTGAATTTGAGCGGATATACGATTAAAAATGAGGAAGAAAAGCCTGTTATTACCAATAATGGAACATTGACAATCAATGGCGAAGGAACCATAAAAAACAGCGGAAATTCTGATTGTATAATTCAGAATAACGGGACTTTGATCATCAACGGCGGCAGTTTTGAAGGCGGTCAGTATACGATTAAAAATGGTGAAAAGGGTCAAGTGACGATCAAGGGCGGCCGTTTTGAAGGCGGTCAGTCTGCGATTGAAAATGGTGACGGGGGTCAAGTGACGATCACCGGTGGATGGTTTTCCCATGATGTCAATGATTTCTGCGGTGTAGGGTACCTGTGGGATGCGTCAACGAAGACAGTGATAGAATGCAGCCATACCGTAAACTTTTATGTACCCTACAGCGGTATGACAGCCCCAGAGAAAGTAACTGTTCCGCACAAAGATACGTTTACGCTACCGGATCTGAAGGTGCCGGAAGGTTACACCTTTGGGGGATGGTATAAGGATGCAGCCTGTACAGAGGAGTGGGGAGCGACAGATACTGTGACAGAAGACCTGACCCTCTACGCCAAGATCACAAAAACAGCAGAAGGAGTAGTACCCGTAGAGGTGCCGGCCATTAACGGGGAAAACCCTCCGGCTGCGAGGCCAGATCCCGTGGTCGGCCTGGATACCAGCGGGGGAACTTCCAGTGATTCCAGCAAGGCCCAGGATCAGATTGCCGGTATTGCAGAACAGGTTCTGAATACGGAGCAAAACGTACCGGCTGGCGTTGTATTCCTGGATGATTCGGGAGCAGAAATAGATGATTCTGAAACTACGATGATTGCTGGAATACTGAAGAATTTGAATGAGGATAGAGATAATGTGCGTGTAAGAGTGAAGATCACCCATAATTCTCTTAAGGACGACCCTGAGGAACAGAAAAAATTTCTTGAGGATGCGGGTCTGACAGTTCCTGAGAATGCAGTAACCGCCTTTCTGGATATTGACATTCAAATTGTAGACGGTAATGATAAGGTAGTGGCCAAGATTACCCATACAGCACAGCCGTTAACCTTTACCATTATATTGCCGGAAAATCTGAAGAATCAATGGATTCAGGTGGTACGTGAGCATGGAACAGAGAAAGCATTGCTGCCGGAAGCTGATATTGAGCGGGAGACTGACAGGATGACGATTTCTACGGACAAATTCTCTACCTATGCATTGGTAGGTACAGCTGAGGCTCATACAGTAACTTTCAAGGGCAATGGCGGCAGCCTTTCCGGTAATACGGTGGCTGTAGTGAAGAATGGAGAAAGACTGAATACCTATCCCACAGCCAGCCGCAGCGGCTATACATTTACCGGATGGTATACAAATGCTGCCTGTACGGATTACTGGCGGACGGACAGTGTATTTACAAGTGACAAGACTTTATATGCGGGCTGGGAGAAATATATTCCGCCCACACCGGTTTACTATTATACGGTGACCTTTGATTCCCAGGGCGGCAGTGCGGTAGAGGATCTTGCACGTGTACGTGAATGGACCCATATCAGTGAGCCGGAAGCACCTGTGCGGGACGGCTATGTTTTCGAAGGCTGGTATAAGGAAAGCACCTGTGTGACTCCATGGGATTTTGCGAAGGATTATGTAACGTCTGATATTACCCTGTACGCGAAATGGACAGAGGAAGAACCGGAGCTGGTGATCCCCGAGGCTCCGAAGGTCGAAGTAGTAAGCAAGACCAGCAGCCAGGTGAAGATCTCCTGGGAGCCGGTAGAAGGTGCGGACGGTTATACCGTCTGGGTACGGGAAGAAGACAGTACGGAATATGTGCGCCGCTATATCCACTATGGAAATATCGACTGCGAGTATACCAGGAAAAATCTGGATCCCGGCACGAAATATTTCTTCATCGTGCGCTCCTGGGTACAGGACGAGGACGGAAAATATCATTTCAGCGAACTGTCAGATACCGTACGCGGAACCACGAAGCCCGAACAGGCTAAGATTAAGGAAATTGTTGTCAATGCCAATGGAGATATCAAAGTGCGGCTGGAAGAACCCACTCCGGGAGCCACTCATTATGCAATGTGCTGGAGCCGCCATGAGGATTACAGCATTTACAAGATTGGCATCCGTACTATTTATCCAACCCGTACCATTGCCAAAGGAATGGCAAAAGGTACCTATTACGTGAAGGTGCGTCCTTACCGGCAGCTGGAAAACAGCCGTGTCTATGCAGACTGGGCAGAAGTTCCGGTGAAAGTGACAGTAAAATAAAACAGCGATAAAAGGGACGCAGGGGATGACAGAGAAATCCTAAGTCCTGACATCTGAAGGCGGTAGGACCCCGTGAAACGCAGGCTTTTTTCGTACCTGCGGATCACGGGATCCTTTTCTTTTGTGATAATAAAACAGAACGTTTCGTTCTGACTTTCTTATTGCGAACAGGGTACAGTATTGGGTTGCCTTTGCGGTAGATATGCCCTGTACCCTACAGCTGCTGTGATCGCCGCAGCTGTAAGTTACAGGGCATATCCGAAAATGAAAGCCAGTGCCGAACAAAATCGTCATGGGTACAGGTGATATTCTGGAAAATGGCACGAGTGCCGAACAAAATCGGATATGGGTACAGGGGAATATTCGGGAATGAGCATCCGTGCCGAACCAGAAGGCGGTAGAGTACAGGTGATATTCTGGAAAATGGCGCGAGTGCCGAACAAAAGTGGCCATGAGTACAGGTGATATTCCGGAAAGTGGCATGAGTGCCGAACCAAAGTGGCTGTGAGTACAGGTGATATCCTGGAAAGTGGTACGAGTGCCGAACCAAAGTGGCCATGAGTACAGGTGATATTCCGGAAAGTGGCATGAGTGCCGAACCGAAGTGGCTGTGAGTACAGGGGAATATTCGGAAATGAGCAGCAGTGCCGAACCAGAAGGCGGTAGAGTACAGGTGATATCCTGGGAATTGTGATCAGTGCCGAACCAGACCAGCCATAAGTACAGGGGCATATTCAAAAACAGGAACCAGTGCCGAACCAGACCAGCCATAAGTACAGGGGCATATCAGAAATTAGAACCAGCACTGTAGAAAAGCACATAAGGTGGCAATCCGGCAATGCCGGATCACCGCCTTATGAACATACCTGACAGCAACCTGGAAGCGGGGCAGCCATATACCCGGGAGCAGCCAGGCCACGATTTCCACGACTGAGTTTCCGCGATTGAGCTTCTACGACTGAGTTTTCCTGACTGAGTCTTCGCGACTGAGCCTTCACGACTGAGTTTTCATGATTGTGGTTTCTACGACCGTGATTTCCCAAACTGCAGTATCTACGACTGCACTTTTCAGGCAGCACTTTTCAAATTTCAGGCAGCACTTTTCAAATACCTCTTTTCAGAAGGGGGTTTCCAGAATGCGGTTTCAGTCAGCTGCGGCTGTAACTGCCGCCTGTACATATTCGATAAACAGTTTGCAGATCCCTTCGTAATCTCTTCGTATCCGTCCAGTCCTTTCAGTACCGGCACTGTTTCGCAGTACGTTTGCTGTGGCTGGCATATCCAGGAATCCGGGCCGGCTGCCGGTCATTCATCGCCGCCCGTCATTTGCAGATGAGACAGCTGACCATATCTTTCTCAAAAATATGGCTCAAAAATATGATACCTGCGTCAAGAAAAAACACTTGACAGCAATGAAAATCTCGTGTATGATAGCCAAGGTGATTGCAGATGGAGAGATTTGTAGAGCAGGCATTGCTGTTTGATTTTTATGGTGAACTGCTGACCAGACGGCAGCAGCAGGTCTATACCAACGTGGTGCTGGAGGATTATTCCTTAAGCGAGGTGGCAGAGGATCTGGGAATCAGCCGCCAGGGAGTTCACGATATGATCAGGCGGTGCAACCGGACCCTGGAAGAATACGAAGAGAAGCTTCATCTGGTGGAAAAGTTTCTTCATATACGGAGTAAGGTGCAGAAGATCGGACAGCTTGCGAAGGAATATGAAGCTGCTGAGATCGAAGAGATTTCCAGGGAGATTTTGGAGGAATTATAGTAGATGGCATTTGAAAGTCTGACAGAGAAACTTCAGAATGTATTTAAGAACCTTCGCAGCAAAGGCAGACTGACGGAAGCAGATGTGAAGACTGCTCTGCGGGAAGTGAAGCTTGCGCTTCTGGAAGCGGATGTGAACTTCAAGGTAGTCAAGCAGTTTATCAAGTCTGTGCAGGAGCGGGCAGTGGGCCAGGATGTGATGAACGGTCTGAATCCGGGCCAGATGGTGATCAAGATCGTAAATGAAGAACTGGTGAACCTGATGGGCAGCGAGACCACGGAGATTCCCCTGAAGCAGGGACGCGACATCACTGTGATCATGATGGTGGGCCTGCAGGGTGCCGGCAAGACCACAACGGCGGCCAAGCTGGCAGGAAAGTTCAAATCCAAAGGCAAGAATCCATTGCTGGTGGCCTGTGACGTTTACCGGCCTGCGGCAATCACGCAGCTGCAGATCAATGGTGAGAAACAGGGTGTGGAAGTATTTTCCATGGGTGACAGACAGAAGCCTGTGGATATTGCGAAAGCAGCCATGGAACATGCCAGAAGTCATCAGCAGAATGTGGTGATCATCGATACGGCGGGACGTCTGCATATTGACGAAGCCATGATGGAAGAACTGCAGCAGATCAAGGAACATGTAGCGGTAGATGCCTCTGTTCTGGTGGTAGACGCCATGACCGGTCAGGATGCGGTGAATGTGGCGGAGACCTTCAGTGAGAAAGTCGGTATCGATGGTGTGATCCTGACGAAGCTGGACGGAGACACCCGGGGCGGTGCAGCCCTTTCCATCCGTGCGGTGACCGGCAAGCCCATTTATTATGCCGGTATGGGAGAGAAGCTCTCCGATCTGGAACAGTTTTATCCGGAGCGGATGGCATCCAGGATCCTGGGTATGGGAGATGTGATGAGCCTCATTGAGAAGGTGGAATCTTCCATTGACAAGGACAAGGCCCGGGAGATGGAACAGAAGCTGAAGAAGGCGGAGTTCGGGTTTGACGACTATCTGGAAAGTATGAAGCAGATGAAGAATATGGGAGGAATTTCCAGTGTTCTGAGTATGCTCCCCGGAATCGGCGGCAAGATGAAAGACATTGAGGGGATGATCGATGAAAAGGATATGGCCAGAAAGGAAGCCATCATCCTGTCCATGACGCCTCAGGAGAGGGCCAATCCATCGATCCTGAATGTTTCCCGCAAACAGCGGATCGCCAGAGGATGCGGACTGGATATCAGCGAAGTGAACCGCATGGTAAAACAGTTTGAGCAGGCGAGAA
>UQMI01000030.1 GCA_900542045.1 uncultured Blautia sp. | reverse complement strand
TCTGGGTTGCCTACTACAACTTCCTGCGCCCGCACAAACACAATAAATACAAAGTCCTTAACGAAGTGGAAATGCTCCAGGGTGCCGACAACATGCCGGGCAAGTGGCAGCTGCTTATCTTCCTTGGCCAGCAGACCATCCTGAACATGCAGAAAACCGGAACTGCCGGATTGGAGCGGAGCTGTTGTCAATAGAACCGTGGAATACCGGAGCAGGCGGCACAGCCGTCTGTGAGGATATGCCGCGAAAGTCTATTGACATAAGGCTCACGGAGCATCCTCTCCAGCAGAAAAGGGGGGCAATTGCGCCCTTTTCCTGCCTTTCGGCGAGGACGGGTTCGGGCAGAGCCCGCTGTTGGGTCAAGGGACTGGTCCCTTGCGGCTTCTTAGGGCAGCGCCCTAAGCCCTCGGAGAGCTTTTCGACATCGATATCTGCAATTTTCAAGGTTCTATTGAGCCTGTTTTTTCGGCTCAGTTTTTCATAGATTACTTGACACTACCTGGAATGGATCAATTCTGTGTTTCTGTATATTATTGGGAAAGGATTTCCGATGCACCGGCTCCTGCAGTCAGTAGAATTGTGCTGGCAGAAACTGCGCTCTGCAGAGCGATCCGGCTGACCATGGCGGGATCGGCGATACCGGCTTCCAGCATGGGAACATATTGGCCGATTTGTACATCGTAACCGGTTCCTGGGGGAAGACACCGGATCTTTCCCAGCACAGCGGCTCCCCTTTGTCCTGCATTTTCTGCAAGCTGGAGCAGCGGCTGTTCCAGAGCACGAAGCAGTAGCCCGGCACCGGTTTTCCGGTCGCCCTGAAGGGTGGAGAGATAGGCCTGTATGGCCGGCTGGACGCAGAGATATACGACACCGCCGCCGGGAACAATGCCTTCCTTTGCGGCTGCCCGTACTGCCCGAAGGGCACTCTCCGCCAGAAGCTTTTGTTCAGCTGCTTCAGACGCAGACGGTGCGCCGATGCGGATGACTGCCGCACCGCCGGACAGTTTGGACAGACGTTCTCTGGCCTGCTCACGTTCAAAGTCGTAGCTGGTTTCCTGGATTCTTTTTTTCAGAATGGCTCTTCGGATCCGGATGGTTTCCGGGTCGCCTTTTCCGCCGGAGATGGAAGTGGTATTCCGGGTTATCCGGACAGAGTCGGCGCTTCCAAGCATGGAAAGGGTTGCATTGGGAAGAGATATTCCGTTTTCTTCACTGACAAATGTGCCGCCGGTAAAGATGGCCAGATCTTCCAGCCTTGCTCTTCGGCCGTCGCCATAAGCGGGGGCATTGACGGCTGCAGCCCTGAGAATGCCTTGCTGGATATTCGTCAGGACAAGAGCGCGGGCTTCCTGCTCCAGTCCATCTGCAATGATCAGAAGAGGGCGGGACTGGCCGGCGATCTGTTCCAGGAGCGGAAGAAGGCGTCTGGCGCTGGTGATCTTTTCGTCTGTGATTAGAAGATAGGGGTGAGAAAATTCCACGCTTCTGGTGTTCGGATCGGTGATCATTTCCGGAGTGAGATAGCCTCTTTGAAACTGCATTCCCGGTTCGACAGAAAGAACTGTGTCAAGGGTTCCGGATTCTTCCACTGTGATCATTCCATCTGGTTCCACCTGCTCCAGCGCATCTGCGATAAGAGCGGCTATATGGGGATCTGAAGAGGCGGAAGCAGCGATCTGCTCTATTGCTTCTCTGGTCTTCACAGGCCGGGAAAGTCTCTGGATCGATGCGGCTGCAAGCTGTGCCGCGCCCTGTATGCCTTTGCGCAATTCCATGGGATTTGCACCTGCAGCGATGTTTCGATATCCTTCCTGCAGGAGAAAATGAGCCAGGATGATGGCGGTGGCAGATCCGTCGCCGGCCAGTGCCCTTGTACGGGAAGCAGCTTCCCGGATGACCCGGATCCCCATATCTGCAGTACGGTTTTCCAGAGAGATTTCTTCTGCAATGGAAGCGCCTTCACTGGAGAAAAAAGGAGGTGCCGGCGGGCGGTGCAGGACCGTATTTCTTCCTGCAGGACCCAGAGAGGATCTCACGGTATCTGCCAGCGCAGAGATGCCTGTCAGCATTTCTTTTTGCAATTCCTGGTAAGTGAGTATTTTCTTTGCCATAATGATTCCTTCTTATTTCTTTCAATTTTTTTCTATATAAAACAAAACTCCCTTTGACTATTATAACATGCAAAATTGCACTGCGAATATGGGTAAAAATGAGTATTTTTTATACGTATTTTTGCCGATATCAGAAAAAACGAAGAAAATATATAATCAAAACAGATAAAAGAACAGACGAAAACAGAAAAAAACAGGAGATTATTGACAAAAGGGAGGAGGGACATTATGGCACTGGATAAGGAGTCTTTGTTTTATCTGTCTGCAGATCAGCTGGACGACGTGAAACCGCTGAAAGATGTCTATGATCTGTCCGGTAAAGTAGCTGTGGTGACCGGCACGGTGGGACTGGCGCTTCATGTGATTCACCGGCTGGCGGAAATGGGTGCGAAGGTGGTATGTGCAGGCCGCAGCGAAGAATGGGGAAAGCTTACTGTGGAAGTGATGCAGGAGAAAGGATATGAGGTCTCTTTCTGCCGGACAGATGTTTCCAAAGTGGAAGATTGCTATGCCCTGGTGGATTTTGCAGAGAAAACGTACGGTACTGTGGATATTGTGGTTCCGGTGGCTGCCACCTGGAGCGCCAGAGCATTTGTGGATATGAAGCAGGAAGAGCTGATGAAGTGTCTGAACGTGGATCTGGTGGGGCAGTATTTTACAGTGCAGGCCGCTGCAAGAAGTATGATCCGGGGAGGCAGGGGCGGCAAGATCGTAACGATCTCTTCTGTTGCCTACCGCGGTGATGATCAGCCGAAGGTCGCCATGATGACTGCCTACAATGCCGCGAAAGGCGGCGTGGTGGGTATGACAAAGGGGATCGCAAGGGAAATGAAGCAGTACGGCATCAATGTAAACTGCGTGGCCCCGGGCGGTATGCTTACGCCTGGCGCCCTGGACAATCTGGCAGGTCCTGCTGCTCTTTACGGGCAGGAATGGAGCGATGTGGTAACGGAAAACGGACATCTGACTCCCGTATGTTCCACACCGGATGAAGTGGCGCTGATGATCGCCGCCCTGTGTACCAGTGTATCAGATTTTATGTATGGACAGGTCATCGATATATGCGGCGGCAGTGAATTTTCCTTCCAGGAAAAACCGTGGAGTTATACCATGGATGGAGGAATTCCGGGACCGGCAGGAGAAGCTTCGCCGGAGGAATAACAATCTTTGAAGAAAGGGTATGAAGCTGTTTGCGGAAACAGCAGGAAAAACGAAAAGGAGGCAGTCTTATGGCAATTAATTCAAAAAGCAAATTGAGAGATGTATTGGAAGATGAACGGGCAGTTGCGATCATTGAAAAATATGTGCCCGGTTTGAAGGAAAATCCCATGCTGGGACCCTGTATGGGAATGCGGATGAGTACACTTCTGAAATTTCCCCAGGTAAGTATTCCGGAAGAAGCGCAGAAGGATATCATTGAACAGCTGGACGCGCTGGATGCGTAAGAGGACGGGGCTGTGATGGGTGAAGATACTGCTGTTCCGGCAAGGCAGCAGCCTTCTGCCGGGGAAAACCGGGAGCAATGGGAAGAAGCTGTGATCGATCATATCATTGCGCACAATGAGATTATGGTTCCCCAGGAGAAAATACAGGAAGAAGCCGCTGCAATGCTGCTGGAATACCGGCATCGGCTCCGGTATGAAAGCATGGCTTCCGGAATCTCTTACGATGCCCTGCGGGAAACCGAAGAGGAACTGCAGCAGAGGTTCTGGAAGGAGGCTGTCAGAGAACTGAAAAGACAGCAGATCATCCAGACCGTGATCCGGGAGGAAAACCTGGAGGTAAGCCCGGAAGAACTGGAGAGAGAGGCTGAGGCCCTGGCCGAAAGGCAGAACCTTTCTCTGGATATTGTAAAGAGCTTTTTGGGGGAAGGCTGCGGGATGCTCAGAAGGGATCTGCTGGAAAAGAAGGCAATGAACGTCCTGTACCAGATTCGGGAAAAGTATGCTGTGAACAGAAAGGATCCGGATCCTGCGCCGGAACCGGCAGGAGAGAGTTGAAAAGAGGAAACTGCGAAAAAACTGCGGATGCAGAAAATAGAGGAGGTATTATTTATGTCAGAAGATATCAAGAAAGAAGTGCACACTTCGAGAGTATTTAAAGGACGGAAAACCATCGCCTATCTTCAGAAATGTAAGGATGAAGGAACCAAACTGGTGCAGATGTGTCCAGGCCCCAGAGACCAGTTCTGGACAATGGCTGCGGAAATGGCCGGCTGCGATATCTGCCGTCTGACTGTACCCGGAGACGGAAAAGACCCGGAAATGCAGATCCAGATCGCGCCTTTCTGGATCAAATGTGTGCGCGAAGCAGCGAAAAATATCCATATCAATTTCTATATGCAGACCCCGACTTACGCGTCTAAAGAAGCGGCAGTGGCCAATGGCGCCATGTACATGAACTGTGGTGCGGATTCTCTGCTGCCCATGGGCATCACCAATGAAACACTGAAATATATGTCTGATAATTACCTTCCGGTATTTGGTCACGTGGGCGCTTTGTCCGGATGGCAGACTGGCAAGCAGGGCGGCTATAAGAGAATTGGAAAAACTGCGGAGAGCGCCATGGAAGTCTTTAAGATGGCGTACGAATACCAGGAGAATGGTATGCTGGCCATGACGATTGAGCTGACTCCCATTGAAGTGACCAACGCTATTGCAAAGAAGCTTCGTGTGCCGGTGATCTCCATTGCGGCAGGCGGTGCGGCAGACGGCTGTGAGATGGTGGATTTCGATACATTTAATATGATGCCGAAGCTGGCCTCCCATGCAAAAGTGTATGGCGAATTCTTCCCCTTTGCAGTGGAAGCATATGCAGACTGGGCAGAGGATGTGCGCAGCGGTGCCTATCCGGAGGATAAGCATGGATATCACATGGAGGAAGCGGAACTGGAAAAATTCATGGATGCACTGGAAAAATTCTGACAGAGAGTCCCCTGAAAAATGGACAGATCTCTGCTGTATGAACAGCACCGGATAAAACGGCGCGGGTATTTACCGTATACAAGGCTGAAACTTGTATACGGTTTTTTTTTGTTATAAAATAGCAGAGAATAAGAGCCCCATGAAGGAGAAAAGAACGTATGACAAAGAAACAGAAAGGCCATGAATTCCGAAATATCGCATATACCCTGATCCGGTTCAGTCTGCCGTTGATCTTCAGCGGGATCCTGCAGCAGCTCTATAACTGGGCAGATGCCTTTATTGTGGGGAATGTGGAAGGAGAACTGGCGCTGGCGGCAGTGGGGTCCACCACGACGCTGATCAATTTTTATGTGACGGCTGTTACCGGTTTTACCCTGGGACTTGCTATTTTATTTGCCCAGAAGTCCGGAAGCGGAGAGCAGTCGTCGATCGCAAAGATCTTGTCCACGTTTTCGGTTTTGCTGGGAGGGATTTTTCTGCTTCTGGCAGGGGCGGGGATGGTGCTGACCATTCCTCTGCTGGAATTGCTGCATACCACGTCGGATACGATCCGGCTGGCCGGGTCCTATCTGCGGATTGTTCTGGCAGGCGTTCCTTTTCTGGCAGTCTATAATGTGTATTCCGTTGCCCTTCGGGGGATTGGCGACAGCAAAGCGCCTTTTTATGCAGTGCTGGTATCTTCGGTTACCAATGTGGTGCTGGATATTGTGTTTGTGGCATTCCTGCGGTTCCATGTGGCGGGAGCCGCGGCGGCAACGGTAATCTCCCAGGCGGCAATGACCGCTTTTCTGGTGGGATACAGTATCCGGAAATATCCGATCCTCCGGTTTTCTCTGTTTCGAAAGCCTGTGGAGAAAGAAGCCCTTGTTCTGGGATGCCGGTTCGGGATCCCGCCCATGCTGCAGTCCAGTGTAAGTTCGGTGGGCAGCCTGATCCTGCAGAATTTTATGAATGGATTCGGAACCCAGACAGTGGCGGCTGTGACAACGGCGTACCGGATCGACACCATCGTAATGCTTCCGATCCTGAACCTGGGCTCGGGAATTTCCACCCTTGTTGCGCAGAAATATGGCTCCGGCCAGAGAAAACAGGGAAAAAAGATCCTGGCGGCAGGGACTGGAGTGATGACTGTGGTCTGTCTGGTGCTGACGGGTCTGGTGATTCCCATGGGAGGCCGGCTGATCGCGCTGTTTGGAGCCGGACCGGAAGCCGTGGAAATAGGAAATCGTTTTTTTCAGCGGATCGCTGCGTTCTATCTGGTCTTCGGACTTGCTACCGCGGTCCGCAGTTATCTGGAAGGCATGGGGGATGTGGTGTATTCCAGCCTGGCCGGGATCGCTTCGCTGGTGTTTCGGATCGCGGCCTCTTATCTGCTGGTTTCCTTCTTTGACAATATGGTAATCGCATATGCAGAGGGCTTTTCCTGGATTCTTCTGTTATTGCTGTATATTGTGCGGGTATTCTGGAAAGAAACAGAAGCGGGGAGGTGCCGGAAAAGTCAGAGTTTATAAAATGTTTAACAAATTCCAGAGAAATCTTTAGTGCAGCCTGTTACTCTTTGGGACAGAAAAGAGTAACAGGAGGCGCAAATAAAAATGGAATTAACTGGTTTATCGGATCGTGAAGTAAAGGAGCGCCGGGAACGGGGCGAAGGCGAACACGGAATGGAACCCGTGACGAAGAGCAGAGGACAGATCGTCCGGGAAAATGTATTTACATTGTTTAATTTCCTGAATTTCCTGATAGCAGCACTCCTCTTTGCTGTAGGGGCGTATTCCAATATGTTGTTTATCGGAATCATTATTTTGAATATTCTCATCGGGATCGTGCAGGAATGGAAGGCAAAAAAACTGGTAGACGAACTGTCGATTCTGAACCGTCCGGAAATCTGTGTGAAACGGGATGGAAAGGAACAGCGGATCCGACTGGAGGAAGTGGTAAAAGATGATCTGCTGGTTCTGGAAAGTGGAAATCAGATATGCAATGACGCCATCGTGGTGGAGGGAATGCTGGAAGTCAATGAATCCCTGCTCACAGGAGAGAGCGATGGAGTTGTAAAAGAAGCAGGCGGCCGCCTGCTTTCCGGAAGCTCTGTAATTGCGGGAAAGGCTTTTGCCAGAGTCATCCATGTGGGAAAAGAAAATTATGCTTCCCAGCTTGTCAACGAAGTGAAAAAAGAAAAAAGGGTGCAGTCGGAACTTGTGGAATCCATGCGGAAAGTGACACATTTTACAAGCTATCTGATCCTTCCTTTGGGAATTCTGTTATTTCTGGAGGCGTTTTTTCTCCGGCAGACACCTGTCAATGAAGCGGTGGTGTCATCAGCGGCGGCACTGTTGGGAATACTGCCCAAAGGACTGGTGCTGCTGATTTCTGTATCGCTGGCGGCGGGAGTGATCCGCCTGGCGAAAATGAAGATTCTGGTGCAGAATATCTACTCCCTGGAGACACTGGCCCATGTGGATACCCTGTGTCTGGATAAAACAGGGACAATTACAGATGGTAATCTGAAAGTGCATTCTGTAATTCCAATGACGGATCTTCCCAGGGGAGAGGTGGACCGGCTGGTAGAATCTTATATGGCAGCATGCAGAGACAGGAATGCCACCTTTCTGGCCCTGAAAGAAGCATTTGCCTCAGAGCCCATCTATCCGTCTGTGTATCAGATTCCTTTTTCTTCAAAAAGAAAGTGGGGCAGCGTGAGTTTCGGCGGTGCCGGGACGATCTTTGTGGGAGCACCGGAAAAGCTGATGGAAGAGCTGCCGGAGAATCTGGAAAGGGAACTGAAAAAGGGCCGCAGGGCAATTGTTATCGGTTATCTGGGCAGAGTATGGGAAGATCACTGGACACTGCCTGAAAATATAAGACCTCTTTATACAGTAATCCTGGAGGATACCATACGGCCTCATGCCAGAGAAACATTGAAGTTTTTCCGCAGAGAAGGGGTGCAGGTAAAAATGATCTCCGGAGATCATATCACCACGGTTTCCCAGATAGCCAGGCGGGCGGGACTGGAAGAATGGGAAAAGGCCATTGATCTTTCTGTCCTCCCGGGAGAGGTGGATTATGACAGAATCTGTGAAGAATATGCCGTATTCGCCAGGGTAACGCCGAAGCAGAAACAGGAACTTGTCAAAGCTTTGAAACGGCAGGGACATCAGGTGGCGATGACAGGAGACGGCGTGAATGATCTTCTGGCACTCAGAGAGGCAGACTGTTCCATTGCCGTGGCAGACGGCAGTGATGCCAGCCGCCAGATCTCACAGATAGTTCTTCTGAATTCAGACTTTACCAATCTGCCCCAGGTGGTCATGGAGGGGAGAAAAGTCATTCACAATGTGACAAGAACAGCACAGGTATTTTTTATCAAGACGATTTATTCGGTGCTGGTGTCTCTCTTCTGTTTGATCACCAACCAGAGTTTTCCTTTTATTCCTATACAGATTACGTTGGTAGATGCCTGTATAGAAGCTTATCCATCGTTTTTGACCATATTTGAGGCAGATATCAGGCCTGTCAGAGGTAAGTTCCTGTCGACGGCTCTTTCTCACGCAGCTCCTTTTGGAGCGGCGGTTACAGTGATGATTGGATTGTTTAGTTTTCTATTGCCATTCTCTTTGGAAGAGACGCGAACGGTAATGTATCTGCTGCTGATTCTGATTTCTATGACTGCAGTGCTGAAAAGCTGTCTGCCGTTTACACCGCTTCGAGTATTTATCTGTGTCACTATGATCGTAGGAACATTTGGGGCTTTGGTGGTGCTTCCTTCTCTGTTTGAAGTCACTCCCATAACTGCCGGTATGGGAAAGAGAGAAGGGGTGAGGCCATGTCTTTGAGAAAACGAATGTTTCGCTGGAATATGTCGATCTTATTTTCCACGTTATTGGCTTTGATGGCAGTGATACTGGCAGTGGTAATCTTATTTGAAGATTCGCTGGAGAGCCAGATCCATGCCATCAGCCAGTCACGGGTGGAACCAAATGTGGAGCAGGTGGTCCAGCTTGTGGAGAGCGACCGGAATGTGCAGAATATCGCGCAGAAGGTAGAGCAATGGAATTACCGGACAGCCCTGATCCGTGATGGACAGGTAGTGTCTGGAGACAAGGGCGGGCAGATGTCTGATCTGGTAGAATATTTTCAGGAGGACGCGTATCGAAGCGGTGCTGTTGATACGTTTGTTCTGCAGAAGGCAACTGTTGTGGGGAGATATCTGGCAGAAGAAAATGCGTATCTGGTAGTAGCCCATTTTCCGGAAGAGGACTGGCTTTCTTCTTCTCTGAATCATTCCTTTTATGTGTTCCTTGCGGCTGTTGTACTTGCAGGAACAGGAGCTATCGTATTTCTTCTGCTTCTGGCTTCTTTTTTTACCCGCAGAATGAACCGGGTGGTTATGGAACCTCTGGAAATGCTTATGGCGGGGGCAGAGAGAATCAAAAGTGGAAACCTCAGTGAGAAGATCGAATACCAGGGTGAAGAAGAATTTGAGCATGTCTGCCAGACCTTCAATGATATGCAGACCACCATACTGGAAGACCAGAAACAGCGGGCCAGGACGGAGCAGGCCAGGATCGACATGGTGACAGGGATTTCTCATGATCTGCGCACGCCGCTGACTTCCATTCAGGGATATATCAAGGGAATTCTGGATGGGGTGGCGGATACGGAAAGCAGAAAGCAAGTGTATCTGAAAACAGCCTACGAAGCCACAAAAGAAATGAATGTGCTGCTGCAGAAGTTGTTTGAGTTTTCCAGGGTGGAAAGCGGACAGATGCCGTTTCACATGGTAAAAGCAGATCTTGCAGAATTTACAGCGGCATATGTGGCCCAGAAGGAGGAGGTATTGGATTCTGCGGAGGTGCAGTTCAGCCTGCAAATGGAAAAGGAGTGGATGCCGGAGATATCCATGGATGTGGAGCAGATCAGAAGGATTTTTGACAATCTGCTGGAAAACAGCCAGAAATATGCCATGGTGACTCCTGTGCAGGTGGAATTGAAAATAGAAGAGACAAAAAACTGTGTGGTACTCAAATGGAAGGATAATGGAAAAGGAGTGGCAGAGGATAAGATCGGACGGATTTTTGAAAAATTTTACCGCTGCGATGAGTCAAGAAAAGAAAAAGGCAGCGGTGTGGGACTATATGTGGTAAAATATATCATGGAACGTCATGGTGGAGAAGTGCGGGCAGAAAATGACGGAGGTCTGAAGATCTGTCTGTATTTCCCGAAGGAGGCCGTATAAAAATGGAAAAAATACTGATCGTGGAAGATGACAGAAAAATTGCAGAGCTGGAAAGGGATTATCTGGAGAGCAACGGCTATGAAACGGTGCTCCTGGAAGACGGCGCTTCGGTGATTCCTGAGCTGAAGGCGCAGAAATATGATCTGGTGCTTCTGGATATCATGCTGCCGGGATGTAATGGTTATGAGATCTGCCGCCGTGTGCGGGATGAAATTGATATTCCGATTCTGATGGTGACAGCCCGTACGGAAGCAGTGGATGTAATCCGGGGACTGGGCCTTGGCGCAGATGACTATATTACGAAGCCTTTCGACCCTTCCCTTCTGGTGGCGCGGGTGCGTTCCCATCTGAAGCGGTACGAAAGACTGACTGCCGGCAGGAAAGATGACGGGAAGAGAAGCGACGGCAAGATCGTGGTTCAGGATCTGGTCATAGAGACGAAGATGTGGAAGGTCTGGAAGAATGGAGAAGAGCGCCGGCTGCCTAATCGGGAATTTGAGCTGTTGTGTTTTCTGGCAGAGAATCCCAATATTGTTTTTTCAAAGGAAGAACTGTTTGAAAAAATATGGGGCTTTGATTATGTGTCAGATGCGGCTACAGTATCTGTCCATATCAACCGTATCCGGGAAAAGATCGAGGATGACGTCAGAAATCCGAAAATCATCGAGACTATATGGGGTGCCGGTTACCGGCTGAATGGATAAAAGAAAAAAAGGAGACTGATCCATGTGCGGGCGTTATTACGTGGATGAGAAGATGTTCAGAGAACTGAAGCGGCTGATACGCCAGATGGAGTATGAAGAACCGATGACAGGGGAAAAGCCGGCTGCATTGCGTCGGAGAAAAGGAGGATAACAAAGGATGTGTACAGAGGAAGGAAAAGAACAGGGATACACCGTGGAACGGTGTGAAACGACAGTTCCGGTACCGGTAAAGGAATATGTGGAACAGTGTGTGGATGTGGCGGCATTTCTGGAATGCTGCAGACAGTGCGGAAATTACGATCAGACCTGGGCCTGTCCATCCTTTGATTTTGATGTAATCCAGTATTGGGAAAAATACCGTTCTTTCCATATTATAGGGTTAAAATTACGGTTATCGGAAAAACTTCGCCAAAAAGTACTGACAAAGGAAGAGCAGGAGGAGGTTATTTCCCAGATCCTGTGGAAGGAAAAGGCGAAGCTCAGTGAGGAACTATTCGCAGAGGAGAAAAAATATCCGGGAAGTATTTCCCTGAGCGCGGGAAGCTGTCAGAACTGCAGAAAGGGAACCTGCACGAGACTGGAGGGAAAGCCCTGCAGATTCCCGGAGAAGATGCGGTACTCCATAGAGGCCCTGGGCGGCAATGTGGGACTGACCGTGACAAAATATCTGAAGCAGGAACTGGAATGGATCCAGGAGGGAAGACTTCCGGAGCATTTTATGCTGGTCAGCGGCCTGCTGCTGCCCTGAAGATCATAGAGATGAGAAGAAGGCTCTTTGCAGAGATGTTCTGCAGGGAGTCTTTTTTCTTTTCTCATCTTTCTCTTGACGATATACCGGTAAGAAGAGTTATAATAATAGGTATCGCTAATACGCAAAAGAGGCGGCGCAGCCGCTGCGCTGAACAGACAGAAGAAATAAGGAACTGAGGTACAGAGATGATAGCAAAGGACAGAGAGAAAAACGCAACACTTCTTGTGGGGGTAGATGTGGGGTCTACAACGACAAAGCTGGCTGCCATTGATGAGCAGGAAAAAACGCTTCTGTATTCGGATTACAGGCGGCACAATGCCAATCAGGTGGAAAGTGTATGCCATATGCTGAAGCAGCTGGATGAAAATTTTCCGGGCAGGCCCATTCGTCTGGTGCTGACCGGATCCGGGGCAAAACCCATCGCAGAAGCCTTGGATGTACCATTTATTCAGGAGGTAGTGGCAAATTCTGTGGCACTGCGGGAAAAGTATTCCCATGTACGGACGGCCATTGAGCTGGGCGGCCAGGATGCGAAGATCATATTTTTCCACCGGGATGAAACCGATGGCTCTCTGAATGTTTCCGATATGCGGATGAATGGAAGCTGTGCCGGAGGGACCGGCGCCTTTATTGACGAGATCGCTTCTATTTTAAAGGTTCCTGTAGAAGAATTTAATGCCATGGCAGCCCAGGGAACTTGTGTGTATGATATTTCCGGACGCTGCGGCGTTTACGCCAAAACGGATATTCAGCCTCTGCTGAATCAGGGAGTTGCCAAATCGGATTTGGCGCTTTCTGCTTTTCATGCCATTGCAAAGCAGACTATCGGAGGTCTGGCCCAGGGACTGGATATTGAGAAGCCGGTGGCTTTCGAGGGAGGACCTCTGACCTTCCATCCGGTTCTGGTCCGGGTTTTCGCGGAACGGCTGGGGTTGTCTCAAGAGGAGATCATCCTGCCGGAACATCCGGAGATCATTATCGCTTATGGAGCTGCCCTGTCTCTGGGAAGTATGTTCGCAGAAGACAGAAGGACCTATCGGGCAGGAGAGCGTGCCTCTGTTTTAATGGAATGTCACAATCAGAAAGAGATTGGCAGAGAAAACAAAGGAATGCCCTTCTTTGCTGCACCGGAGGAATATCGGCTGTTCCGGGAACGTCACAAACTGCCGGAGCTGAAACCAGTGCGGCCCAGACGGGGTCAGTCGGTACGGGCGTACCTTGGTATTGATTCCGGCAGTACCACAACCAAATTTGTGCTGATGGATGAAAATGAACGGCTTCTGGATTCTTTTTATGCCACAAATGAGGGGGATCCTCTTCAGGTGGCAAGGAAAGCTCTGATTGCCATGCGGGAGAGATATCGGGAAGCGGGGGCTGATCTGGAGATCATAGCCGGAGGCGCCACCGGTTATGGAGAGCTGCTGTTTTCAAAAGCCTTTGATCTGGAGTGTCATGTGGTAGAGACTGTGGCTCATGCCCGCGCGGCAGAAAAATATGTAAAGGATGCTTCGTTTATCCTGGATATCGGCGGCCAGGATATGAAGGCCATATGGCTGGATCACGGGATCATTACCAATATTGTGGTGAATGAAGCCTGCTCCTCCGGCTGCGGCTCTTTTCTGGAGAACTTTGCTTCCTCCCTTCATATTCCGGTGCGGGAGATCGCCAAGACGGCATTTTCTTCCCAGAACCCGGCAAAACTGGGAAGCCGCTGTACGGTATTTATGAACAGCAGTATCATTACAGAACAGCGCAATGGCAAGCTGCCGGGAGACATTATGGCCGGACTCTGCAGATCCATCATTGAAAACGTGTTTACGAAGGTGATCCGTATGGATAATCTGAGCAGCCTGGGTGAGCAGATTGTGGTACAGGGCGGAACCTTCCTTAACGATGCGGTGCTGTGTGCCATGGAACAGTATATCGGCAGAGAAGTGACCCGCGCGCCTTTCCCCGGTATTATGGGGGCTATTGGCACGGCTCTGATTACGAAAGAACGGTTCCAGCAGGGGGATGGGAAGCAGACATTTATCGGACTGGATGCCCTGGATGATTTTTCCTATGTGCAGGAGGCCAATTCTCCCTGTCCGTTCTGCGGAAACCACTGTAAGCGGACGATTATCCGGTTTTCCAACGGAAATTCCTGGATCACCAACAACCGGTGCGAACGGGGAGAGATCCTGGGAGATCCACGGGATGAAGGAGTACGCCGGAAGCTGAAAGAGCAGAAGCAGGAAAAAGATCGGATTCCCAATCTCTTTCAGCTCCGGGAAAAACTGCTGTTCCAGGAGTATCCCCATGAACAGATTGAAAGTGCCAAAGGCATTACGATTGGCATTCCCAGAGTACTTTTCTATTGGGAAACCATGCCGTTCTGGCGGACATTCTGGGAATCTCTGGGATATGAAATCCGACTTTCTCCGGAGAGTACACGAAAAATATATGAAAATGGTTTATCTGCTGTTACTTCGGATACAGTATGTTTCCCGGCCAAACTGGTGCACGGACATATACGGGCTCTGGCAGATGTCGGTGTGGACCGGATTTTTATGCCGTCCATCACAACGGTAGCCTCAGAAAATACGGAAAAGACCAGTCAGTCCATGTGTGCCATTGTCAAGGGGTATCCCATTGTGATCCGCAATTCGGATAATCCCCGGAAGCGGTGGAACATCCCCTTTGACGCACCGTTGTTTCACTGGTATACAATGGAAGACCGGGAGCGGCAGATGGTTCAATATATGAAAGAGGAGTTTCATATATCGGAGGAGTCCACCAGAAAAGCCCTTGTCCAGGCCGATCAGGCCCAGGAGACCTTTCACAGAGAATTACGGAAGGCCGGGGAGGCGGTATGCGAGGAGGTCAGACAGAAGGGAACTTATGCGGTGGTGCTGGCGTCCCGGCCGTATCAGAACGATGCGCTGGTGAACCATGACCTTCCGGAAATGTTTACCAAGCTGGGAATTCCGGTGCTGACGGCGGATTCTCTGCCGGAGGCCAATGAAACGGATCTGAGCAAAAGCCGTCTGGATGTGGTGAACAATTATCATGCACGGATGCTGTCGTCTGCTATTCTGGCAGCCCAGAAGGATTACCTGGAGTATGTGCAGATCGTCAGTTTCGGATGTGGTCACGATGCCTATCTCTCCGATGAGATCATCCGTCTGATGCGGGAAATTTCCGGAAAGACACCGCTGGTCCTGAAGCTGGACGAAAGTGATATCCAGGGGCCGCTCCGGATTCGGGTACGTTCCTTTATCGAAACAGTTTCCATGCGCCATGGCCGGAAACAGAAACTGGCAGTACGGGATCTGCAGGATCCGTACCCGGTGAAATTTACGAAGGAAAGCCGGAAGGAAAAGGTGGTGCTTGTTCCTAATACCTCTCATGCGTTCAGCCGTCTGATGGCAGCTGCTTTTGCCGGACAGGGCCTTAGGACAGAGTCTCTGGAAATTGGACGGGAGGAAGCCATCCGTCTCGGAAAACGCTATGTACATAACGATATCTGTTTTCCGGCTCAGGTGGTCATCGGGGAAGCTCTGGCAGCTCTTCGCAGCGGGAAATTCGATGATAAGGAAGTAGCCGTCAGCATGGGGAAATACATTGGAGACTGCCGTCTGACCCATTACAGCGCGCTGCTGCGCAAAGCGCTGGATGATGCCGGTTATTCTCATGTGCCGATCCTGACCAACGATGATGTGGATTATCATGATCTGCATCCCGGATTTCGGATGAATATGCTCACCGCAATCCGGATTGCTTTTGGACTGCCCCTGATTGATGTGCTGGAGGAATTGCTGCGTAAGATGCGGCCCTATGAGAAGGTGCCTGGCAGTGCGGAGGCAGCTTTTGAGAGTGCGCTGGATGAGGTGATAGAAGGCTTGCAGGAGCATGGAATCCGTGGAGCACGCCGGGGATTTGAAAAAGCCATTGACATCATGAACCAGGTGGAATACGATCGTTCAAATCCCAGAAAACGGGTGCTGATTGTGGGGGAATATCTGCTGAATTTCCATCCAGGGGCCAATCATGACATAGAAGATTATCTGGAAAAGAACGGATTTGAGATTATTGAAGCACGTATGACCGATGTGATCCGCAAGACGTATTTCTACCAGGATTCCCAGGTGAAGGAGTATCACCTGGACGCACCTGTGACCAAGAAGGTATGGCTGCGTGTGGCCAATAATGCCTTTAATCTGGCGCATGACCTGACAGATTCCATTGCAAAGAAGCATCCTCTTTATACACCGGCCTGCCGGATGCAGGATCTGGTAAAAGACAGCGATCCCATTATCCATCATACCTTTGATGCGGGGGAGGGGGTGCTGATTCCCGGCGAGATCCTTCATCATGCCAGGCATGGGTGCCGGAATTTTGTGATCCTGCAGCCCTTTGGCTGTCTGCCCAATCATGTGGTGGGACGAGGAATTTCAAAAAAATTGAAGGAATTGTATCCGGATGCGCAGATTCTGCCGCTGGATTATGACCCGGATGTGAGCTTTGCCAACATTGAGAACCGTCTTCAGATGCTGATCATGAACAGCAAAAATGAGGAGGCAGAAGATAAAAAACAGAAATTGTAATTATACGGAGTCATGAATTGCAGGCAGAGTTTCGGCGATTCGAAAGAGCAGTCCGGAGCTGTGCGGCAATCATGATCTTCCCATGACCGGATGGTATGGAACAGAAATTAAGAAATTACCGTTTTTTTACAGGGACAGCAGAATGCTGTCCCTGTAACTGTATTCCGGGAAAGGGGGGAATTGGGGGTTTTAAAAGAAAGATATTTATGTTATATTTAAAATGGCATGGAAAGGAAAGCTGGAATAGAGATTACGCATTTGATTCTATAAACATTTCGTATACCCAATACGTTTCACATCGGTGAGGGAATAAATTTCACATATTTAAATCCGCAAAGGATAAAAGAGAATAATAATTCCGGCGTTTCGGAAACTATTTTCAGGATGCGGCCTATGGATGACTGTATGGTTTGGAAGAGTATATTCTGTTTTAGCTGATCTGAAAATGCAGACAGGGAATCCCCGGTAACTGTTAACGGTATCATGTGGAGGTGATGTTGAGGCATTATGAATGAAAAATTAAGAGAAGAAACACGGGAAGCACTGTCCAGTGTATTGCCGATCACCGGAATTGTCCTGCTGCTCAGTATTACGTTTGTACCCATGGAGATCGGAACACTGGCTCTATTTCTTGCAGGCGCAGTTTTGCTGATTGTTGGTATGGGATTTTTTCAGCTGGGTGCGGAAATGGCCATGACACCTTTGGGCCAGGGTGTGGGAGGACGGCTGATGAAGTGGCAGAAGCTGGGGCTTTTGGTGTTTATTTGTTTTTTAATGGGAATGATCATTACAATTTCGGAACCAGATCTCCAGGTATTGGCCAACCAGGTGGCGTCTATACCAAACAGCGTACTGATCTATACAGTGGCTTTTGGTGTGGGGATTTTTACTGTTGCCGCTGCGCTGCGGATCCTGTTTAAGATTCGCCTTTCCAATTTGCTGGCTGTGCTGTACATCCTGCTTTTTCTGCTGTCTGCTCTCTGTCCGTCGGAATTTTTGGCAGTGGCTTTTGATGCAGGAGGAGTGACTACCGGGCCTATGACGGTTCCTTTTATTATGGCCCTGGGCATCGGCCTGTCTTCTGCCAGGACTGATAAGGACAGCACCAATGACAGTTTCGGCCTGGTGGCCCTTTGCAGCATCGGCCCCATCATGATGGTGATGCTGCTTGGAATATTCTATCATCCCACAGATGCAGTTTATACACGGATCAAAATCACAGAAGTAGCCACCACGCAGGATGTGGTGCGTCAGTTTGTGGCAGCTCTTCCCCAGTATACGGAAGAGGTGCTGATCAGCATGCTGCCGGTGATCGGAGTCTTTCTTTTGTTCCAGATAATCACCAGAAATTATCACAAACGGCAGGTGCTGCGCATGGCAGTGGGGTTCGTGTATACGATTATTGGGCTGATCCTGTTTCTGACGGGTGTCAACGTAGGATTTACGCCTGTGGGAAATCTTCTGGGAAGCAGTCTGGCAGAGGGAAATTTAAAGTGGCTTTTACTTCCCATTGGAATGATTGTAGGGTATTATATAGTAAAAGCAGAACCGGCAGTGCAGGTGCTCAACGATCAGGTAGAGGAACTGACCGGAGGCGTGGTATCGCATCGTATGATGAATTCTGCCCTTTCCATCGGTGTGGCCTGCGCAGTAACCCTTTCCATGGTCCGTGTGCTGACTGGAATCAGCATTTACTGGATCATTATTCCCGGTTATTTGCTGGCTTTGATCCTCAGCCGTCTGGTCCCTCCGGTATTTGTGGGAATTGCCTTTGATTCCGGCAGTGTGGCCAGTGGTCCCATGACTTCCACGTTTCTGCTGCCGCTGGCTATGGGAGCTTGTACAGCACTGGGAGGAAATGTGGTAACGGATGCTTTTGGGATTGTGGCTCTGGTGGCTCTGGCACCGCTGATCGCGATTCAGATCATGGGGCTTATTTATGCACATAAATCAAAAACCATTGTTTCACCGGATATGGAGGTATCGGATACCGATGATGATATCGTGGTGGAAATGGAGGAGGAGTAAAAATGTTTGTACATCAGGAAGAGAAGCAGGGCTTTCCGTGTATGATGCTTTTGATCACACAGATGAAGGATGAAAAGAAGCTGGAGGAAGTACTGGAGATTCTGCATGTTCCGGTATATTATCAGTTTCGCGCTCAGGGGACGGCACCGTCGGAAATCATGGATATTTTTGGACTTCGGGGCAGTGCAAGGCTGATCACCATTACGTTTTTGCCAAAGTGTAAAGTGCAGGATGTTTTCTCACAGCTGAGCCGGCGATTGTATTTTCGCAAAAAGGGGGGCGGTGTGGCGGTGACCATACCGATCACCGGACTGCAAAATTATGTGCTTCGAATGCTGAGCAGGGAAATAAACGAAGAGAAACGAAGAGAGATAGAAGAAAAAATCAGAAAAAAGATGGAAGGGGATAAGACAGAAATGAAAGAAAAATCCGAATATTCGCTGGTCTGGGTCTCCGTTGCCAGCGGATACAGCGATGAGGTAGTGGATGCTGCCAGAAATGCCGGAGCCAGAGGCGGAACTGTGATGAAAGGAAAAAGAAGCGTGACCAGTCATGCCGGTCATCATCCGGGAATTGCTGTACAGGAAGAGCAGGATCTGGTAATGATCATCATACCGAATCAAAAAAAAGCAGAGATCATGTCTGCGATCAGTCATTCCTGTGGAATGAAGTCGGAGGCCCATGGAGTTGTCCTGTCTCTGCCGGTGGAGGATGTGCTGGGGCTGGAAGAAGAATAAGAAAACGTCTGTTTATGCGAATAAAGCGGCGCATGGAATGCTGCAGATTGGAATGGATACCAGATGAATGAGAAAATATTACAAAAGAAATTGAAAAAAAGCTTTGTAGCTGCATCTTTGATCGGCCTTCTGATCGTTGTATTCAGCATTGCAACGGTGGCGATCCTGAATCATTCCCTCAATCAAATGACGGTTGAAGAAATGAAAAATGAGACAGGGGAATACAGCAAAAGGATACAGCAGCAAATAGAAAAGAATTTTCAGATTTTGCAGACTTTTGCTGTATTTCTGGGGGATTTCGATCTGAACGATCAGGCTTTTTTTGCAGAAAGTCTGCAGGATGCCAATGAGAAGAACGACTTTCTGTCTATGGGATATTTTGATAAAAGCGGAGAAGGGGTTCTGGCAACTTTGGGACAGGATGTGGAAAAAAGTATTCCGAATTCGTCTCTGAATGAAGAAGTGCGGGAAGTCGTTTCGAAAGCATTGAATGGAGAACAGACGGTATCCGGTGTATTTGACAGCCGGGTTGCAGAAGCGCGGATATTTGTATACGGAGTACCTGTCTACCAGAACGGAGAGGTAATGGGGACTCTGATAGCCAGTGACCGGATGGATGATTTCACGGATATCCTGACAGGAAGCAATACCCTAAGCGGCAATGGATATCTGCATCTGATTGAGGCTGACGGGACATTTCTGATCCGGTCCAGTCAGTCTGTGATCCAGGAGGAGGCAGAATCTGTTTTTGATGGTTCCTACTTCAGTCAGACAGAACGAGAGAGGATCCGTCAGGCCATGGAAAAAGAAGAGAGCATTTTCTCTTCTTTTCAATACCAGGGCAATGAATATCAGGTGCTTTTGTATCCGGTGGGGGTGAATCAATGGTACCTGCTGTGTGTCAATACCAGGGAGGAGATCAGCGGAGCGGCATATCAGATGGTGCGGATCACGGTGGTGACACTTGTCTGCATTCTGATTCTGAGTCTGCTGCTTCTGTTGTTCAGTTATCGGCTGCTGTACAGCAATAACAGGGACCTGAATCGTCTGGCTTATCAGGATGGCCTGACAGGCGCCGACAATCTGCAGCGTTTTCGGCAGACTCTGGCTGCTTTGTGTGGAAAGAAAGGGGCCAGGGGAAGCATTGCGGCATTAAATGTCCGGCAATTTAAGTTCATCAACGAGATTTTCGGCCGGGAATTTGCAGACCAGCTGTTATGCCGGATTAAAGAAAATATCCAGGAGAATCTGGAACTGGAAGAATTCTTCTGTCGGGATAATGGTGATCTGTTCTATGTGTATCTGAAAGATACAGACAGGGAAAGGGTACGGACACGGATTGAGCATATTCTTCAGCAGGTGAGCCATAGCTCTCTAAGCGACCATAAAAATTATCAGGTGCTCATGTATGCGGGAGTGGTTATCTTTGATGAAGAAAATGTATATAGACATGACAGAGGAGACGCACTGCTGACCCATGTTTTATTTGCTCTGGCCACAGCTAAGACTCTGCCTTCCAACAGTGTGTGGTTTTATGATAAAGAACGGCACAAAGCAGAGGAACTGGAAAATTACGTGGAAAGTCATATGCATCAGGCTCTGGAAAAACAGGAATTCCGGTTGTTTCTGCAGCCGAAATTTGATCTGAATACCAACCGGCTGGCCGGAGCGGAGGCTCTGGTCCGTTGGATCACAGAGGAAGGGAGAATGATTTTTCCCAATCAGTTTATTCCGCTTTTTGAAGAAAACGGGTTTTGTGTGCAGCTGGATTTTTATATGGTAGAGCAGGCATGCAGACAGATCCGTCAGTGGCTGAATGCAGGGATTACGCCGGTACCGATTTCCATTAATCAATCCAAGCGTCTGTTTTATGAAACGGACTATATTGAGAATCTCCGGGCTTTGACAGAAAAATACAGAATTCCGGCTACTTTGATTACTTTGGAGATTCTGGAAGGGCTGGCGATGGAAAATGTCGAGGAGCTGAACCAGAAGATTGGAAAATTGCAGGAGCTGGGCTTCCGGGTTTCTATGGATGATTTCGGAAGCGGTTATTCTTCGCTGAATACACTGGGAAATCTTAATATTGATGAATTGAAGCTGGATCAGGGCTTCCTTTTTGCCATTGCCGGCGGTCAGGGGGAACGTTTTAAGCTGATTATGGAAAAGGTGGTCAGCCTGACCAAAAGTCTGCATATTTCCACAGTGGTGGAAGGGGTGGAAACGGAGGCGGACGAAGCCCTGATCAAATCCCTGGGCTGTGATCTGGGACAGGGATATTATTACAGCAGGCCGATTTCTGCAGTAGAATTCAACAAAAAATATATGGAGGCACAAAAAGATGAATCATGATCTAACGAAGGGAAGCGTGGGAAAAACCCTGATACGCTTTTCGCTGCCCTATCTGTTTTCCAGCTTTCTGCAGACTTTTTATGGGTTGGTGGACCTGTATGTAACAGGACAGTTTAATGGAGCGGGAGATATTTCGGCTGTGGCCATCGGCAGTCAGGTGATGCATATGCTGACTGTGATCATTGTGGGGCTGGCCATGGGGTCAACGGTGAATATCAGTCTGGCGGCAGGAAGAAAGCAGTGGAAAAAGGCTGCCGGGATCATTGGAAATACGGCGCTGCTTTTCCTGGGGGCCTCTCTGGTACTGACGGTTCTGCTGATGGTTGCGGTGGACGGGATTGTCGGGATCATGTCCACACCGCCGGAGGCGGCTGCCCAGGCAAGAGCTTATCTGCTGATCTGTTTCGGAGGCATTCCGTTTATTACAGCCTATAATGTGATCAGCTGCGTATTTCGCGGAATGGGAGATTCCAAAAGTCCCATGTATTTTGTGGGAGCCGCCTGTGTGCTGAACATCGGGCTGGACTACCTGTTTATCGGCGGGCTGGATATGGGAGCAGCGGGAGCCGCCTGGGGAACAGTAATCTCCCAGAGTGTCAGTGTGCTCATTGCTCTGGTCATGCTGAAAAGGCAAAAACTGGGGATACAGCTTCGAAAAGAAGATTTCCGGCTGCAGCGGCAGTCTATGAAATCTATCCTGACGGTGGGGATTCCCGTGGCCTGTCAGGATGGTTTTATACAGGTTTCCTTTTTGATCATTACTATGATCGCCAATCAAAGGGGTGTAGTGATCGCGGCCAGTGTGGGAATTGTGGAAAAGATCATCGGATTTTTATTTCTGGTTCCTTCTGCCATGCTTTCCTCCATTTCTGCCATTGCTGCCCAGAATGTGGGAGCCGGGATACATGAACGGGCAAAAAAGACACTGGGCTACGGTATAGCCATTGCCGCAGGCTTCGGAATATGTGTGGGGATCGTATGTCAGTTTGCTTCCGGGCCTTTTGTAGGGCTGTTTTCCGATGACAGTGAAGTAGTGCGGATGGGGGCTCAGTATCTGCGGTCTTATGTCTGGGATTGCGCAGCTGCCGGTGTGCATTTTTGTTTCAGCGGTTTTTTTTGCGCTTATGGGAAATCGGGCTTCTCTTTTCTGCACAATACGATATCCATTATCTGTGTGCGGATTCCCGGTGCTTATCTGGCTTCCCGGCTGTTTCCGGACAGTCTGTATCCCATGGGATGGGCGCCGCCGGCCGGTTCTATTCTCTCTTCTTTGATCTGCGTGGGGCTGTATCTGGCGTATCGGAAACGGTTCTTTGGAGCAGAGAGGGGATAGAACAGATCTGTCGTCCTGTTTATGCCGGAAATTTGCGGCAGTACATTGACAAGCCGGATTTTTAAGTGCTATCATTTTAAGGAATCATACCAGGCTCTGTGTGCCGGAATTGACTGGCATTTTTTGATTCTGGCATGCGATGACCGAACAGGCAGGAAGAAAAGCTCTGGGCACGGCAGCAGGGCTTTTTCTGTATTTAAGGAGGAAAGCATGAAACAGATTACATTGGGAAAAACAGGGATACAGGTACCACAGAATGGATTCGGCGCGCTGCCGATCCAGCGAGTCAGCAAGGAGACGGCAGTGGGACTGCTCCGCCGGGCCTATGAAGGCGGTATGCGCTTTTTTGATACGGCAAGGGCTTACAGCGACAGCGAGGAAAAGGTGGGGGAAGCCTTTGACGGCATGAGAGAGAAGGTATATATTGCCACGAAGACCGGCGCCAAAACGCCGGAGGAATTCTGGCAGCATCTGGAAATCTCTCTGAAAAACCTGCGGACAGATTATATTGATCTGTATCAGCTTCACTGTGCTGAGCAGTGCTACCGTCCAGGTGACGGAACCGGCATGTATGAATGTCTGGAAGAGGCCAAAAGCCAGGGAAAGATCCGTCATATCGGCATCACGGCCCACAAGCTGTATATTGCGGAGGAGATCGTAGAGTCCGGTCTGTATGAGACTCTGCAGTATCCCTTCAGCTATCTTTCTTCCCAGCGGGAGATCGAGCTGGTGAAAGCCTGTCAGAAAGCGGGCATGGGATTTATTGCCATGAAGGGTCTGGCAGGAGGTCTGATCAACCGTTCGGAAGCAGCCATGGCATTTATGGATCAATTTGACCAGGTGCTTCCCATCTGGGGAATCCAGCGGGAGACGGAGCTGGAGGAATGGCTGAGCTATATGGAGCCGACACCGGTGATGACAGAGGAACTGGCAGATTTTATTGCCAGAGAGCAGCAGGAGCTGACCGGCGATTTCTGCCGGGGCTGTGGATACTGCATGCCATGTCCGGCAGGGATCATGATCAACCAGTGTGCCCGTATGTCGCTGATGCTGCGCCGGGCTCCTTCCAAAGCCTGGCTGACGCCTGAAATGCAGGCGGAAATGAAGAAGATCGAGGGATGTCTGGAGTGCGGACAGTGTATGGAAAAATGTCCGTATGAACTGCATACGCCTCAACTTCTGAAGAAGAATTACGAAGATTATCAAAAAGTATTGGCAGGAGAAGTGACCGTATAAGACCAGAGGCAGTATGCTGCCGGTTATCTGGTCCGGGACTTCCCTGTTCCGGCAGACAGCCAGGCCTTTTTGCGGGCCTGGCTGTCTGTCTGCCAAAAGAAGGCAGAATAACTGATCCGGCATCGTTTGGCACCTGGACCATTTTTTGAGAAAAAAACAGTGCCGCGCTTCTGTGCGCAGCAGGGAGATCGTATCTAACAGAGAACAATGATCTTTCTGGGAGTGGTCTGAGGCGGCAGGCTTCGTGTGGTAGAAGTGTAGTAGACGATCAGATTGTGGTTGCCGGGAGAGCAGGTGAAGGGCTGGCCATTGGCGCTGACCACTTCCGTGGATGGGGCCAGATTCAGCTGCAGGCTGGCATCCGCAGCCAGCAGCTCCGGATCAAACCAGTTAACGGTGACCATTTCATTGGCCCGGTGTCCGGTGATGATTACCGGACGGTACTGAGGAGGATAGACCAGGGGCACCGGCAGACTGCTGTCATAAAAGGCAGTGATCTGCATGCCCACACGCAGACGCATGCTGTTTACCACATAGGTATCCGGTGTCAGCAGAAGATTCACCGGCCCGTTGTCGGTAAGAAGAGCAAGCTGCTTCTGGCAGCAGTCCTCCGCAGAAGTAGTAATACTGAGGATCCGTCCGTTAACAGGGGTATACGCTTGAACAGGCATAAGAAAAAACTCCGTTTTTTATATAATGTATGCAGCTGGAGTAAAATGGATTGCCTGCCGGTAGTTCCTTTTATTCGTCCCAGCCATCGGTGAAGCGGATCGTTACAGAGATATTGCGGAGAATATCTCCTTCCTGAAGAGGAATGTCGTTCCAGTCGGAAACTGGCGGAAGCTGTCCGTTTTCATCTTCCAGTTCCACTTCGATCCAGCTGCAGGCTGCAGCATTGGCATCTTCAATGGCATCCTCCAGGGATTCGCCCCTGGCATAACAGCATTCCAGGTCAGGGAAAAAACCTTCATAAGTACCGTCCGTTGTCTGGCGAAACACAGCCGGATAGATAAATTTCATGTTGACCTCCGTTCCGAAAAGCCCTCCTGGCTTTTCATTCAGCTTTCAGGCGTGTCCTGCACGCTCCTCTGTGCAGTATACAATATCTGGGAAAGAAGAGCAAGTGTTACAAAAACAGAGACAGCAGATATGGGGGATCAGAGTTTTGGAGTGGATATCCCAGAACAGGAATGTTATAATGAAGAAAAAAGGAAGGGGCGATATCGTATGAAGTCGATTGCGATCAGCAGAGAGCATGGAAGCGGCGGAAGGGAAATAGCCACCAGACTGTCCGATGAACTGGGGATCCATTACTATGACAAGAATCTTCTGTTGATCACCGCAGAAAAGTATGGGATTAATACGGGGATCATGGAAGAGTTTGATGAAAGACGGTCCACCAGTTTTCTTTACGGGATTGCCATGATGGCAGAGGAGACGGTCAGCCAGGAAAAAATCCTGATGCCCTATAAGGTGTATCAGGCACAGAAGGAAACCATTCTGCGTCTGGCAGCGGAAGGTCCCTGCATTTTTGTGGGACGGTGCGCCGATCAGATTCTAAAGGAAGAGTCCAATGTGCTGAAGGTGTTTGTATACGCTTCTTCTATGGAAGAGAAAATTACCCGTGTGGCGGAAGCGGATCACATCAGCCGGAAGGAGGCTGCCAGCTTTATTGCACGCCGTGACCGGGAGAGAAAAGATTATTATTATTTCCATACAGGCCATGAGTGGGCGGACAGAAATCAGTACGATATCTGTCTGAACACTTCCACTCTGGGAATCCCGGAATGTGTAAAGATCCTCAAGAGGCTGGCGAAAGAGTAGCGCCGGCAGAACAAATGGGACAGATAAAAAAGACCAGTGATCCGTTCCCTGGAAGACAGAGGCGGTTCCCGGTCTTTTTCTTTGTGTGGCAGGAAAGAATTTCCACTTGCAATAAGAACATATGTTCGATATAATGAGGGTGAGGTGAGACAGATGAAAAGAACGATCTTTCACATAGATGTGAATTCTGCTTTCCTCTCCTGGGAGGCAGTATACCGACTGCATTTTCTGGGAGGCAGGCTGGACCTGCGGGAAATCCCGGCAGCCATCGGAGGCGATGCAGCCATGCGGCACGGGATCATTCTGGCCAAATCTCTGGCGGCGAAAAAGTTCGGAGTCCGCACCGGAGAGAGCATTCTGGAGGCCAGGAAAAAATGCCCGGATCTGTATCTGGCGCCGCCCAATTACGGTCTGTACGAACGGTGTTCCCACGCATTTATGGAGATTCTCAGGGAGTATACGCCGGTTGTGGAGCCGTATTCCATCGATGAAGCATTTATGGATGTGACGGAGGCAGAGGCGGCGGGTGAAGAGCCGGTGAAGCTGGCAAATACCATAAAGGACCGGATCTGCAGAGAGCTGGGATTTACGGTAAATGTGGGCGTTTCCTCTAATAAGCTGCTGGCGAAGATGGCTTCGGATTTTCAGAAGCCGGATTTGGTCCATACGCTGTTTCCGGAGGAGATTCCGGTCAAGCTGTGGCCGCTTCCGGTGGAAGATCTTTTCCTGGTGGGAAGAGCCACAGGAAAGAAACTGCGCAATATGGGTATTTTCACCATTGGAGAGCTGGCGGCCACGGATCGGCAGGTGATTCGCAGTCATCTGAAGAAGCCGGGAGAGCAGATCTGGAGATATGCCAATGGGCTGGACGAAGCACCGGTGCAGCAGGAAGCTCCGGAGAATAAGGGATATGGGAATTCCACCACCATTGCCTTCGATGTGACGGATGCCCGGACGGCGAAGGTGGTGCTGCTGGGTCTTGCGGAGACGGTCTGTTCCAGGCTTCGCCGTCACCATGTGAAGGCGGGACTGGTGAGTGTTTCCATTAAGGATTTCCAGCTTGCCACAGTTTCCCATCAGAAGGTGCTGAATAACGCCACCCATGTGACTAATGAGATTTACCAGGCAGCCTGCAGCCTGTTCGATGAATTATGGAATGGAAGCCCGATCCGCCATTTGGGGATCCATACGGGCCGGATCCAGAACGAAAGCGCCAGCCGGCAGCTGGATCTTTTTTCCGGGGCGAGTTATGAAAAGTGGGAGCAGATGGACCAGACGGTGGATACTATCCGCAGCCGGTTCGGCATGGACGCGGTGAAGCGAGCTTCGTTTCTGGAGGAGGCCAACCGGCAGATTGATCATCTGTCCGGGGGAATTTCCAGAGAGAAGCGAACAGTGGATTATCAGAAGATAAAGATTGACTGAAAGTCTGCGGAAGGAAGGAGGAGCCGTCATGGCTTTTGGAATCGGTGTGAACACAGAACATCCTGACAGAGGAAAGTGGCAGGGCAGACAGGAAGACGTGGCCTGCGACTGCTGGTTCAGCAGCACGGGAATGACCATTCCACGGCTGGTGAAATTTCGGGACAGGGAAGGTGTTATTCAAAGCCTGGGTCATATTCAGGTGCATGAGATGGAAAAAATATACCGCTGCGGCATTCCGGCAACGGAATATCGCTGCAGCAGTCTGTATGAAGGAGTGGAATACCGCTTTCGCCTGATTTTTCATATGGAAGACTGCCGGTGGAAGCTGATCTGGGAGAACTGAGGCGGAAAACTGCGGGGATATGGCAGAAAGGATATTGACAAATAGAGAAAATCCTCCTATACTTTGAGGGTGAAATATTTTGAGAATCAAAGTAATAATAGGTGGATAGAATGACAACAAGAATAATCGGAACCGGCAGTGCCCTGCCGGAATATGTGATGACCAACAACGATATGGCAAAAATTGTGGATACCAGTGATGAATGGATCCGCAGCAGAACCGGGATCGGCAAGCGGCATCTGGCTGGAGCGGAAGACAGCAGTGCCAGTCTCGCCATTGCGGCAGGAAGAAAGGCACTGGACAACAGCGGTACCGCCCCGGAAGAGATTGAGCTGCTGATCGTGGCGACCTGTTCTTCCGAAAGCTTTTTCCCCAGTGTGGCATGTCAGGTACAGGGAGCTTTGGGAATCCCGGATTGTGTGGCCTTTGACCTGAATGCGGCCTGTTCCGGTTTCCTGTTTGCGCTGAATACGGCGGATGCCTATATCAAAGCCGGAATCTACCGGAAAGCGCTGCTGATCGGAACAGAGACCCTGTCCCGGGTGATCAACTGGGAGGACCGTTCTACCTGCGTGCTGTTCGGAGATGGAGCGGGAGCCTGCGTGGTGCAGGCGGATACAGAAGGCATGGTGGATTTTGTACAGCTGTCAGACGGCACCCTGGGACATGTGCTGACGGCTCATGCGGGTACCATGCGGACGCCGCACATGGAGGCCGGAGAAATGGCGCCTCTTGCCATGGACGGACAGGCGGTGTTCAAGTTTGCGGTGACAAAAGTACCGGAATGTATCCGGCAGATCCTGGAGAGGAATGAAAAAGCGCCGGAGGATATTAAATATTATGTGCTGCATCAGGCCAACCGCCGGATCATCCAGTCGGTGGCCAGACGGCTGCAGATCCCGGAGGAGAAGTTTCCTTTAAATCTTCAGGAATACGGCAATACCTCTGCGGCAAGCATCCCGATCCTGCTGGATGAGATGAACCGGAGAGGGGAGCTGCAGCGGGGAGATTCCCTGATTCTTTCCGGTTTCGGGGCTGGTCTCACCTGGGGCGCTGCGCTGCTGCACTGGTAAAGAATATGGGCTGCAGGCACTGCAGATGGGACAGATAAAAAGACAGAGCGATCAGGAACCTTCCGAAAGGCGGGAAAATGGATCGCTCTTTTTCATTTGCCCGGCGTATGTTGTGTGTTACAATAAGGAAAAGAGATTATGGAGCAGAAATTATGAAATTTTTTCATTTATCAGACTTGCATATAGGAAAGCAGCTGCACTTTTATTCTCTGCGAGACGAGCAGGAATTTATGCTGCGGCAGGTGATCGGGCTGGCCCGGGAGCACCGGCCCAAGGTCATTGTGATCGCCGGGGACATCTATGACAAAGCGGTGCCCTCTGCAGAGGCGGTGGCTCTGTTTGACTGGTTTCTCACAGAACTGCAGGAGATTCGGCCGGCGATCCCGCTGCTGTTGATCGCCGGGAACCATGATTCGCCCAGGCGGCTGGATTTTGCCAGTCGTATTCTCCAGAAGGAGGGGATCCATATCCAGGGAATGCCGCCGGCAGGACCGGAAGAATTTCTGCGGAAAGTGGAATTTACCGATGAATGGGGCAAGGTGCGCTTTTATCTGCTGCCGTTTGTAAAGCCGGGTTATGTGGCCGGAGTGTTTCCGGGAGAAGGGCCGGGCAGTTATGAAGAAGCGGTGGAGAAGATCCTGGAACGGGAAGAGATTGACAGGGGGATTCGCAATGTGCTGGTGACCCATCAGTTTTATACGGCTTCCGGAAAGTCACCGGAGAAAAGTGATTCCGAGGCAGTTCATGTGGGCGGACTGGATAATGTGGATGTACGGGTACTGGAACCCTTTGTCTATGTGGCCATGGGGCATATGCATCGGCCTCAGTCCATGGGAAAGCCCTGGTACCGGTACTGCGGCACCCTGTATCCCTATTCCGTCAGCGAGGCAGAGGACCAGAAAACACTGACCATGGTAACGCTGGGAGCGCCGGGGATTGAGCCGGAGATTTCCCTTCTGCCTCTGAAGCCTCTGCGGAAGGTACGGACCCTCAGGGGAACCCTGGAGGAACTGCTGGAACAGGTGCCCCAGGGGACCTGTGGAGACTATGTGAGCTTGACTCTGACAGATGAGATCATGCCCTACCAGCCCCGGGAGCAGCTGGAGAAGAGGTATGAGCGGATTCTGGAGCTTCGGGTGGAAAACACCAGAACCCGGCAGCAGGCCCGGGATCTGCAGGAGGGGAATGCCCTGACGGATCCCATGGAGCTTTTCGGCAATTTCTACCGGGAGATCCAGGGACAGGACCTGACCGGGGAACAGCAGAAGCTGCTGGAGGAGCTGCTGGAACAGGCAGAGGAGGAACGATCATGAGACCAGTAAAACTGAAAATGTCAGCTTTTGGATCCTACGGAGGAGAGGAAACTGTAGATTTTTCAAAAATGGAAGGCGGAATTTTTCTGATCAGCGGAGATACCGGAGCTGGAAAAACCACGATTTTTGACGGGATCATGTATGCCCTTTACGATGTGACCAGCGGCGGGAAAAGAGAAGGGTCCATGATGCGCAGCCAGTATGCGCCGCCTGCGGCCCGGACTTATGTGGAGCTGACTTTTTCCTGTAAGGGAGAAATTTACCGGATATTCCGGAATCCGGAATATGAGAGGGAAAGTCTCAGAAAGAACAAAGACGGCACCACAAAGATGGCAAGGGAACGGGCCAGGGCGGAGCTGTATCTTCCGGACGGCACCCTGTATCCCGGCACAAGAAGGGAAATCAATGAGAAGATCCGGGAAATCATTGGTCTGGACGGCGAACAGTTTACCCAGACTGCCATGATCGCCCAGGGAGAATTCCTAAAGCTGCTGTTGGCAAAATCAGAGGAACGGAAGGAGATTTTCGGCAGGATCTTCCATACCCGGCTGTACGGCCGGCTCCAGGAACTGCTGCGGCTGCGGGAAAAGGAAGCCTGGCAGCAGGTCAAACAGCTGGAACAGGCTCTAGAGATGCAGAAGAACAGCATCCGCTGGCAGAAAGGCGGAGAAGAAAGCGGAGACTGGGGAGACAGACTGGAACAGACGGAGGCAGATTCTCCGGAACTGCTTACGCTCCTGGAGGAGCTTGTGGCGGCGGGAGAGACCAGGGAAAGGCAGCTGCAGAAAGAAAAGGAAATGCTGGGAGAGATTCGTACCGCACTGGATGAGATTGGCAAGGAGGGAGACAGTGCGGCAAAGCTGGAAAACGAAAAGCAGCGTCTGGAAGTCTGGCTGGAAGAACAGAAAGGAACGCTGACCCGGTGGGAAGATCAGGTAAAAAGGGCAGAGGAAAAAAAAGAAAAGGAAACGGCAGTCCTTACCGCCCGGCAGGTACTTCTGCAAAAAAATCTGTCCGGCTATCAGGTACTGGAAGAAAAGCAGCGGCAGTACCAGAAGGCCCGGCATACGGAGACGCTGCAGCGGGCATACGGAGAGCTGCTGAATGTGCAGGATAAGCTCTGGGAGAGAGGCGAACGGGAAGAAAAGCTGGCACAGCTGGAGGAAAAGATCAAGGAGCTGGATACCAGAGAAAAAGAACAGAAAAGGATTTATGGGGACTGGCAGGAACAGGAGGCTGCCTGCCGTCGGAAGACAGAGGAGTATGAAAAGGCAAACGAGGCCTTCATCCGGGCGGCAGCCGGATTCCTGGCCAGAAATCTGGAAGAGGGAAGTCCCTGTCCGGTCTGTGGTTCCCTGCACCATCCTGCCAAAGCGGTGCTGCCGGCACAGGCGCCGGATCAGGAAACGGTGCGCAGGCTGCAGAAGGAAAGAAAGGTCCTGGAAGAAAAAAGAGAACAGATCCAGAAGCGGCTTCTGGAGATCGGCCAGCGCATTGCAGGCTGTAAAGAGCAGGTCCGTCAGCTGGGAAGGCAGCAGGTGGATCCTGCATTTGCCTGCGAGAGAGACTGGTTCCTGCTGGTGCTGAAAGAAAGAAAAGAACTGCTGGCAGAGATCCGGGAGCTGGAAGGACAGAAAAAACACTGGCTGCAGGAAGTCCATGCAGAAGAGGAAACCATTCCCCTGCTGCGGGAGCTGACAGGGGAGGCTTCCCTGCAGAAGCGCCGGGAAGCCCTGCAGGGAGAAATCGCGCAGACCGCAGAGAAAGAGCAGGCTGCCCGGAGAGAGCAGGCTGCCCTGCAGGCAGAGATCGAGCTGCAGAAAAAGGAGCTGTTGTATGAGAAGCGCCAGGAGGCGGAGCAGGAACTGAACCGGCTGGGAAAAGAACTGCGGCAGCTGGAAGAAGATGTGCGGCAGGCCAGAACCGGCCGGGATGCTTTTTCCAGGGAATTCCACCAGAAAGTGGGAGAGTTCCAGATTCTGGAGAAAAAAGCATCGGATGCCCGCAGAATATGGGAAGAGCACAGAGGATCATTTGAAAAGCGGCATAAAGAAGGGATGGCCGCATGGCAGGAACGGATCCGGGAAGAAGAACCACGGATGGAACGCGGCCTGAAGGAAATTTACAGCCAGAATGAGGGAAACCGTCTCTGTCTGGAACACCTTACAAAGAATCAGAAAGAGTATCAGGAGAAAAAAAGCAGTTACGAACAGGTGCATCATCTGAGCGCACTGGCCAACGGTTCACTGAGCGGCAGCGTGAAAATGGATTTTGAATCCTATGTGCAGCGGCAGTATTTCCGCAGGATCATTGAGCGGGCTAATATGCGGCTGATTCAGATGACATCCGGTCAGTTTATCCTCCAGTGCCGGGAACTGGAGCATCTGAAAAATCAGGGGAAAGTAGGACTGGATCTGGATGTGTACAGTCTGGTGACAGAGCAGGTGCGGGATGTAAAGACACTTTCCGGCGGAGAATCTTTTCTGGCGGCTCTTTCTATGGCCCTGGGACTGGCAGATGTGATCCAGAGCGCAGCGGGAGGGATTTCCCTGGATACCATGTTTATAGATGAAGGTTTTGGCTCTCTGGATGATCATGCCAGGGAACAGGCCATCCGTGTCCTGTATGAACTGGCGGGAGACAGCCGTCTGATCGGGATCATCTCCCATGTGACAGAGCTGAAGGAGCAGCTGGATCAGCAGATCCTGGTAAAAAAGGGAACACAGGGAAGTTATATTCTCTGACAGAAAATTTTTTCTTTACCACGTTAAAGTATCGTGATATGATAAAAGCAGAACGTCGGCACACAACAGAATCATACGTGGATTTGCACAGACGGGGAAATCACAAAGGCAGGCATTCGGATGGAGAGTGCCGGGAAAGGAAGGTATTACAAGATGGAACATTATTATCAGCCGGAAATTGAATGTGCTCCTAGAGAGCAGATCCTGGAATGGCAGAATGAACGACTGGTAAAACAGGTAAAGCATGTATATGACAATGTGCCCTATTATAGAAATCTGATGGAGGAAAAAGGACTAACTCCGGCAGACATTCAGTCAGTGGCAGACCTGCACAAGCTGCCGTTTCTGACAAAGGATGATCTGCGGGAAGCATATCCTTACGGATTGCTGGCAAAACCGCTCAGTGACTGTGTGCGGATCCAGTCCACCAGCGGAACCACTGGCAGAAGAGTGGTTGCTTTCTATACACAGCATGATATCGACCTGTGGGATGAGTGCTGTGCAAGAGCAATTATGGCAGCCGGCGGGACCAAAGACGATGTGGTCCATGTCTGCTATGGCTATGGTCTGTTCACAGGAGGTCCGGGTCTTAACGGCGGCTCTCATAAGGTGGGCTCTCTGACGCTTCCCATGTCTTCCGGCAATACGGAAAGACAGATTCAGTTCATGTGCGACCTGGGATCCACGATCCTGTGCTGTACGCCTTCTTATGCGGCTTATCTGGCAGAAAGTATCATTGAGAGAGGTCTGCAGGACCAGATCAAGCTGAAAGCCGGTATTTTCGGCGCGGAAGCCTGGACGGAAGAAATGCGTCATGATATCGAAGAGAAACTGGGGATCAAGGCTTATGATATTTATGGGCTGACAGAGATCTCCGGACCGGGTGTTGCTTTTGAGTGCAGTGCGCAGACCGGCATGCATATTAATGAGGACCATTTTATCGCAGAAATTATCGATCCGAATACGGGGGAAGTGCTGCCGGAAGGCGAAAAGGGCGAGCTGGTATTTACCAGCATCACAAAAGAAGCTTTTCCGCTGCTTCGCTACCGCACCCGTGATATCTGTGTGCTCACAAGAGAAAAATGTTCCTGCGGAAGAACACATGTGAAGATGTGCAAGCCCATGGGCAGAAGTGACGATATGCTCATTGTCAAGGGCGTCAATGTATTCCCGTCTCAGATTGAAACAGTTCTTATGAACAAGGGATATGCGGCAAACTATCAGATCCTGGTGGATCGTGTCAACAACAGCGATACCATTGAAGTTCAGGTAGAAATGACGCCGGAGATGTTCTCCGACAGCTTAAGACAGGTGGCAGAGAAGGAAAAAGAACTGGTGAATGCTCTGCGGGCAATGCTGGGCATATATGCAAAAGTAACCCTGGTAGAGCCGAAGACCATTGCCAGAAGCGAAGGAAAGGCCGTTCGTGTCATCGACAAGCGTAACTTATATCAAAAGTAGAAAAACACAGGAATTTCCTGTGGTATGGGAGGGTTAGATTATGACAGTAAAACAAATTTCCGTTTTTCTGGAGAACAGACCGGGGACTATGGCGGAACTGACAGAGGTATTGTCCCGGAATCAGGTGGATATGCGGGCGCTTTCCCTGGCGGAAACATCCGACTTTGGAATTGCCAGGATCATTACTGATGATGTGTACAATGCCATGCAGATGTTGAAAGAAGCCGGTTATGTGTGCTCCATTACCAAAGTTCTGGCAGTGGAAATTCCCGACAGACCCGGTGAACTGGCCAAGGTGATCCGTTATCTGGGTGACAGCGGGATCAATGTGGAGTACATGTATGCATTTATCACCCGAAAGAAAGATCTGGCTTATATGATCTTCCGGGTAGAGGACAATGAGAAGGCAATTCAGGTTCTGACGAAAAAGAATGTGAAGCTGATCTGCCAGGATGCATTGGACCAGTTATGATAAACCGTGAATAATAACTCTGCTGGAGCAGAAATAACAGGCAGCCGGGAAGCTGAGAGGCTTTTCCGGCTGCCTTTTTATGCGGCAGGATGCCGTCTGGTACATTTTGATACTCTGATCGCGACAGGGAGACAGGGAGACAGAACGTTTCGTTGCGAATTTCCTGCAGTAAAGGCAAACTTCTGATGCTTCCGGGGCATGAACAGGCATGATACAAGGGTATTGGCAATTTCCGCGGTTTTGTGCCAGAATAAAGCCAGCGATAACCAGGGATACGGAAAGGAACGATGGAAAATGAAGATCATAGTATTAGAAGGAAGTCCAAATAAGCATGGATCATCGAATATGCTGGCTGACAGCTTTATCCGCGGTGCAGAGGAAGCCGGCTGCGGATCCCCGTCCATGACAGAACGCTCCCCTTATATCCGGCAGGCTTATGAACTGGGGAAAGGGCTGAAATAGAGAAGACAGTAAAATGCAGTATGCAAAATGAAGCCGCAAAAAAGAATTGAAAAAACAGTTCTGGAATGCTATCCTCAAAAAGAGGTGAAAAGATATGGAACTGAGAGTACTGCGATATTTTTTAATGGCGGCCCGGGAAGAAAATATCACCAGGGCCGCGGAGCTTTTGCATATCACACAGCCCACGCTGTCCAGACAGCTGATGCAGTTGGAAGAGGAGCTGGGGACCAGGCTGTTTAACCGGAGCAATCACAGCATTCAGCTGACCGAAGACGGGATGCTGCTGAAGCGCAGAGCCCAGGAGCTGGTCCAGCTGGCAGACAAGGTAGAACGGGAATTTCAGCGGGGAGAGGAAGAAATATCCGGCAATATTGCCATTGGAAGCGGAGAGACCAGCAATATGCAGGAACTGGCGGACATGATCCGGGAATTTCAGAAAAAATATCCTCTGGTCCAGTATGACCTGTACACGGCCACAGCCGACGACATCAAGGAAAAGCTGGATAAAGGGCTGCTGGATATCGGTCTTCTCACAGAGCCGGTGGATATCATCAAATATAATTTTATCCGTATGAAACAGAAGGAAACATGGGGAGTCCTGGTGAGAAAGGATTCTCCTCTGGCGAAAAAACATGAGATACATCCGGAGGATCTTCTGGATGTGCCGGTTTTTCTGGCACAGCGGGAGCTTGTAAAAAACGAAATTGAAGGATGGTTCGGAGACTGTTATGAACAGGTACACATTGCCGGTACCTATAATCTGATCAACAATGCGGCGGTCCTGGTGAGAAAAGGGATTGGTGTGGCTTTCTGCTTCTGGCTGCAGACCCGATTCGACGATCTGGAGTATATTCCCATTTCTCCGCAGATAGAAACAGGAGCAGTGATCGTCTGGAAAAAGGCGCAGATTGTCTCCTCCACCATGTACCAGTTTCTCAATTTTATCAAAGCGTATCAGAAGGAGCAGGAATAAAAAACAGCATACAGGTCAGAAAAGGCCTGGCGGAATGGATGGGAGTGACGGCGATGACGATCAAAGAAGCCAGTGAGCGGTACCAGATTCCAATGGAAATATTGAAAGAGTATGAAAGCTGGGAGCTGTGCGGTGCAGTCAAGAAAGTCATGGGAGCATGGCAGTATGACGATCAGGACCTGGAACGGCTGAGTCTGATCATGACCCTGCATGATATCGGCTTTCAGAAGGAAGAGGTGGAAGAGTATATGCGGCTTCTTCTGGAAAAGGACAACTCACAGCAGCAGCGGATGCAGATGCTGAATAAGCGGAGAGGGGTTACCCTGGATGAGATCCATTTCCGGGAAAAGCAGCTGGAGCGGCTGGATTACCTGCGCTTTAAGATACAGAAGGCAGAAATGAACAGTGACGGAAGGAATGAGGAAAGCCGCGGCAGAGAGGAAAAGCAGCAGAAAGAGAGCAGGACAGAGCACCGGCGCAGGTGAGAAACCGGAAAGATAAGGGATATGCGGCGCAGCAAAGATATCTGCGGACGGCATATCCTTTTTTTGTGTGACAGGAAAGCAGAACGTTCCGGTCTGACTTTTCTGTGTATCAAAGAAAATGTATTTTCTGGAACATTTTGCTTCCCATTTCTCTATGGATTTTTTTCAGACAAAGGTATATTTGTTCGCACAGGTTTCCAGCTTTGTTCCGTCAATAAAAACGGTTTCCTTCCCTGGCAGAGTAACCCTGATACAGCAAGCTGTAATCCAATTCCAATTTGTGGTTCAGTGGTATAGGCGGTTTTCGGGAAGGATTGCCAGAGCAGGCGATGGAAATGTGCCGGTATGCTGACGGTGCCATCGTAGGAAGCGCCATTGTGAAACTGTACGGTGCGTATGAAAGAGGTTGCTTGCCTTATGTGGCGGAATATGTGAGATCTATGGTGGAGAGGACAAAATAAAACGTATTTTCTTATACCGGTCCCTTTTCTTCCGGACAGCCGATCAGAATGGGTCTATTTTTTCTGGTATGTCCGGCCGGAATATGATAATATATAATAAGATTCTGATGTAACAGTACTGGTGATAGAAAAGGAGCAGATTTATGAGCTACAAAAATGAGTGGTGTTTACTAGAAGCGGATGATGATATAGATGAAATTGAACACCGTGAGCCCATGGAAGAGTTCCTGTTCTACAGAGCGGTGGCAGCAGGAGATGTTGATAAGGTCAAACAAAACTGTGAGCAGGGACGCTTTGTGGAGGAAGAGGGGGTCGGTGTCCTCTCAAGGAATCCGGTGGTCAATCTGAAATATCATTTTGTGATTACGACAGCGATGATCACACGACTTTGCAGACAGAACGGCATGGAGCTGGAGCAGGCGTTCCGGCTGAGCGATTTTTATATCCAGAAGCTGGATGATATTCATACCGAAGAAGAAGTTCACAGGCTGCATGATGAGATGGTCATGGATTATGCGGAGAAAATGCATAAGTATTCCCGCAGTGATACCAACTCAAAGCATATCAATGCGTGCAAGGAATACATATATTCACACATAAAAGAGAGGATCACGATAGAGGATCTGGCGGACGAACTGGGTGTATCGTGCGGATATCTGTCCCGTCTTTTCAAAAAGGAGACAGGGGTATCTGTAAGTGCTTATATACGCAGCCAGAAGATAGATATGGCAAAGAATTTGCTCAGGTTCAGTGATTATTCCATGATAGAAATTGCAAACAGACTTTCTTTTTCATCTCAGAGCCATTTTATACAGCAGTTCCGCGAAGTGGTCGGAATGACCCCGAAGAAATACCGCGACGAGTACTATATGGTCCAGTGGGATGTTGAATCTGGGGCTCTGCATCCGGACGATGGTGCTGACGGAGCGCCGGATAAACAGAATTCCTGAAAAAAGAACACGGGATACAGTCAGCGTTTTGAGTGTATCCCGTGTTTATTACATTGTTAGGAGAATTTCATTATTCTCTGTGAGGAGTTCTTCAGGTATGTAATTGTCAGGCAGTGCTTTTCCGTTCAGAGTCATACTCCTGCAGCCGGATTCACGGCGATCCGGATTTTCAACCCGGATGTGGAGATGTTTCCCGCGGAAATCTTTATCCATCTCAAAGGAATTCCAGCTTTCAGGTACTGCCGGCGCGATCCGGATTCCGCCCAGATCCGGCCGGAGTCCGAGGATTCCTTCCACGCATCCGACCATCACGGTGGAAGCGGTTCCTGTCAGCCAGTGCACATGGGAGCGACCGAAATGACTGCTGGCCGGTCCTTCTGTAAACTGCCCGTAGCAGTAGGGCTCAAGATGGCGGATCTCTGCCCGGTCATTCTGAGCGGCAGGAGCATTTTCTGTAAAATATTCGAATGCACGGTTTCCATGTCCTCTGAGAGCCTCTGCAAGGATTAGCCAGCCCTGAGACTGGGAGAAAATTCCGGCGTTTTCTTTGGTGCCCTGATTGTAGATCACGGCAAGCGCACCGTCAAATGCGTGCGCATGGTAAGGCGGATCCATCAGGATGGCGCCGTATGCGGTGTTGAGTCTTTGATACACATTTTCCAGAGCGGCATCTGCCTGCTCTTTGGATGCAAGACCGCTGATGACGGCCCAGCTCTGTGGATTCAGCCACATATTTGCCTCCGGATCCGTTGCTGCGCCGATGCGCTCGCCCATCTCGGTATAGCCGCGGATGAAACGGTCGTTATCCCAGCACAGCTTCTGGATCTTCTGCCCGATTTCTTCCTGTTTTTCCTCAAGATAGTGGATGTATTCGCTGTCCTGTTTATAGATGGCAAATTTTTTTAATATAGTCATTGCATAATAGAACTGCAATGCGACAAAAGAGGATTCTCCTTCTGCTCCAAGGCGGAGGCAGTCATTCCAGTCCGCATATAATCCGGCAGGCATACCGTGGGGCCCCAGATGGTCAAATGAAAACTGTACGGCCCGTTTCAGATGGTCATAAACGCTTCCCTCGCCTTTGTTGGCAAATGGTATGACTTCATCGAGAAATGCTGTATTTCCGGTTTCTGCAATGTATTTGTAAACTGTCGGGAACAGCCAGAGGGCGTCATCCGCGCGGTAGGCGGGATGGCCTGTCTCCCGGACATAGGAGGCGTCATCCGGTGTATCTTCGTGCCCCGGATTGTGGGTGAATTTTACAAGAGGAAGACCGCCGCCGTTATCTACCTGTGCCGAGAGCATGAAGCGGATCTTCTCATACGCCATTTCAGGGGCGAGATGGATGATTCCCTGAATATCCTGTACGGTATCCCGGTAGCCGTAGCCGTTTCGGAGTCCGCAGTAAATGAAGGAGGCAGCTCTTGACCAAACAAATGTTATGAAGCAGTTATAGGCATTCCATGTGTTGATCATAGTATTGAAGGCAGGATCCGGAGTACTGATCTTCAGATGATCCAGCTTTGCATACCAGTCTGCTTTTAGCGCATTGATTTCCTGTCTGACCTGTCCGGCCGGATCGGTGTAGGAGCTTATAATGGCTTCCGCTTCTGTAGAGGGCTTCATACCGAGAAGGAAGAGCACGGTTCCGGACTCGCCGGGAGCCAGCGTGACCGTACAGGAGAGAGCGCCGCAGGAGTTCTCATTGTAGCTGGTTACATTTCCAAGATCAGCGGAGATCACGCCCTGCGGATTGCCGTATCCGTGGTATTTCCCGAGAAAAGCATCCTTATCTCCGCAGTAGGAGGAGACTTCTGCACCCGCAAGACCGAAGAAGCGCTCGGTTACCTTTTTATCGTCTACTTCTTCATCCTCTCTCAGTGCATCGAGGTTGCCGTGGATCTGCTGGATGATCCGGTTCTTCTCAAATAGCGTGCGGGTGATGAACAGGGAATACTGGAGATTTACCTGATCCTGTTCATAATTGCTGTGGTTTGTGAATTCTGCGTATCCTGTAAGGGTAAGCTGTCGTGTGCGGTCCGATTTATTGGTCACGGAAAGTGCCCATACTTCATAGGATTTTCCAAGCGGAACATAGTAGTCCGCTTCAGAGTGTATGCCGCTGTAGTCTGCGAGCATTCTTGTATAGCCCATGCCATGGCAGCATCTGCTCTGATATTCTTCTGTATCCTTTCCCACCGGCTGCCATGAGGCGGACCAGTAATCGCCGGATGCATTGTCCCGGATATAAATATAGCGCCCCGGCTGGTCAAACTGGTTGAAGATGTATCGGAGGATACGTCCGTTTGCACCTGATCTGGCAAAACTGTATCCGCCTGCATTGTTTGAGATGATCGCTCCGTACTCCGGTGATCCCAGATAATTTACCCAGGGGGAGGGAGTATCCGGACGGTCAATCACATATTCCCGTTCTTTCTCGTCAAAATATCCATATTTCATAAGCTTATTCCTGTCCTTTCAGTTGGTTTTAAATGAGTTTTACAATTACGCGGTGACAATCATCCGAAAGCGTATCCAGTATTCTGCGTGTGATAATAACGTGTCCGAGGTCGTCCGTCGGAAGTTGCTGTCCTTCGCAGACAGCCGAGAATACTGTGTATGTTCCGCTGTCTTTCCGATCCGGATTTTCATAGATGATTTCAAGGTTCTTCCCGGCGAAAACAAGGCTGACAGACGCTTCCCCCTGCTCGTCGAACTGCTCGGCCATAAGCTGGGGGGCAAGGATGAGATCGCCTGCCTGTCCCCGGACGCCGAAGACCTGGGTGATCATGGTCATCATGAACCAGCTTGCGGCTCCTGTCAGATAGTGGTACATTCCGCGGCCGTCGGAGCGGAAATATTCCGGTATACCAGGATAGATGCGGCTGGTGTCAAAATCCAGAGCGGTATCTGCCAGTGTTTTCAGTGCTTTCCATCCTTCCTTCGCAAAACCGCGGCGGTACAGTGCATTGGCATACATCACTGTCATATGTGAGAATACGGCTCCATTTTCTTTTTCGCCGTATGCAAAGCCGAACATACGCCCCATGTCGAATTTGAGTTCATGGAAATCCGTGTTCAGCCTGTAACCGCCGATTTCTTTCCGGTAGAGATAGTGGTCTGCGCTGTTTACGATTCTACGGATCTGTTGTTCGGAAGCGACGTTTCCCATAATGGAGAAGACCTGTCCTGTAAGCATCATGCGAACTTCATTAGGGAAAAATCCTTCCACTGCACGGCCATGATCATCGTAATAGCTGTTAAACCACCCTTCATCCGTTCCTCCGTCGATCCATTCGTGATTCTGGAGATGTCCTGTGAGCCAGTCGGCTTTGCGCTCCAGATTTTCCGCCAGCTCGGATAGGCGGACGGCAATGCGTCTGCCGCTGATTCGGTGCCGGCAGCGTTGGGTATAACTTGCGAGTAATTTCTTTTTTGCCTCTATGTTCTCAAATAATCCGGTATCGTCATTGAGCAGGATCTGCAGTTCTTCGATCAGTTCTGCTTCGGCTCCGGGAGAGCGGCTTTCGAGAAGCTGGATCATTGAGGCAAGCTCACGGAGATTTCCTGCATAGGCGCAGGTAAAAGCGACGCTTTCCCCGTGTTCGGGAGCCATATCCAGAGCATCGTTCCAGTCAGCTCCCCGCAGGCGGTAAATGTTATGATCACCGACCTCGTAAAAGGCAGTCAGCTGCTGGATCAGAAGATGTTCTAATATGGTTCCGGTATAAATATCATTGCCCTCTGTGCGAAGCAGGCTGCCCTGTCCGGCGTCCCACAGGGCATCGATCTGTGTTCCTCTGTCTGCTTGGGCGTCTTTAAAATAAGAAGCCGGCCTGTTCAGAATATCGATATCCCCGGTCTGGTCAATATAGAGTTTTGTAGTCATCTGCGGCCAGAGAGCATGATCCATCCATACCCGTGCGATTCCGTTGCGGTCTGCGATGAAATTGCCGTCTCCGTCTCCGATGATCGTTGCGTTGGTTCCGTCGATCCGCACTCCGCCGAAGTTTTTCTCTATCATCTGTCCCACTCCGCATGGATCCATGAGAAGGAGAGATAGACAGTCCTGCCAGAGATCCCGCCATCCCCGTCCGCCTCTTCCGTAATCGTGATGGGGCAGAAAAGAACATCCGAACAGACGCCGGAGGAACGGCTGGAAACAGATCCATTTCATCAGACGGTCAAAATCGGCGTCTCCGGTATGAAATCCCGTGTTGACTTTCTCTTTCCACCATGATTTCGTTATCTCTAGAGCCTTTATCACTTTATCCGAAGTATTGTATTTTTCAAAAATGCGATTAATGTCCGCTTCGTTGTCTTCCACCCCGAGCAGCAGGATATATTCTGCTTTACCGCCGGGAGAAAGTTTGAGTTCCGGAAAACGGAAAGCACCCATTGCTTCTTTGCCTGCGGCGAAAGAGCCTGAAGGTACACCGGAGAAGTTTTCATAGATGGCACGAGGATGTGTGTAAGTTCCCCCTTCTCCCAGAAAATTTTCTACAGTTGGATAGAAACTTTCTGGATTCTGGCCGTTGCCGCTGCAACCGTATACATAATAGATCTTTGTATTGGGACGATGTCCTCGCTCGTCAAAGGACATTGTCGGACGTACAAGGATTCCGTAAGAATCTGTCCTGATACGGTGGAGCATGGAAGTCACATTTCTGTGATCCCTAATATTATCAGCACTCCTTCCGTAGATTGGAACTGCGGCGTATGGAATCAGATTCTTAATACTGTTTGACTGGTTATGGACAGTAATGTACATAATCTCTACATTATCGTTTACGGGAATAAAAGATGTAATCCGTGTCTCAAGAGACAGAGAAGAAGAGATCCTTTCCAGTGTATGCCACATGAATCCGGCTGTGATCCGGCTGCGGTCCTGAAAATCCGTAAATTTTGATGCTTCCTGTTCTGCAGACGCACCTGCCGCGGAAAAGACCTTTCCCTTTTCACATACCAGCCAGAAATTTCTGACAGAACGGTTATTATGAAGATTTTCCGCACTGACAGGTTCTAATAAGAAGGTTTCCTGATCCGTTTTAGAATCACCGCCCAGATTCGGAGTAAGAGAACTTTTCAAACCTGTTTCTGATGCCAGCGGAAAATAAAGATAACTAGTATTTTCCGGTTGCTCTATCGAAAAACTGCCGTATTCATCAATAAACTGCAGATGTTTCATTTTGCGTCTCCTTTCATGATTCAGTATTTATAGGCGTTTGCGAAACGCCAAAAGCCGCATAAACACGGCATTTTTTCTTGTTAAA
>UQMI01000029.1 GCA_900542045.1 uncultured Blautia sp. | reverse complement strand
ATAACAGGAGTGTAAAAGGTAGCAATACTCGTGGATAGTTCATGAAACAACCCTGGCACTTGCGGCTCTGTGGTTTCTTTTTTGCCTTTTTTCTGGTATACTTACACTGTCCAGTCTCCGGTCCGAAGAAGCAGAGGAAGAAACCTCTTTCGGGTTTTCTGTTTTCGGACGGCTGTTCTGGCAGGAAAAAATAAAGCAGATGGAGGAAATACTTATGAGGTTGTGCATTGCAGCTGCTCCATGCAGAGTTTGAGGATGCTGCATGGAGGAAAACGTCAGTTTATGTCATGACGGAATCCTCAGACTTTGCTGCCGGATTTTAATAAATAAGATCAAAGGAGCAAAGGATATCATGAAAAATTTTATAAAGGATTTAAAGACGTTTCTTATTTTGTGGAGTACACAGTCTTTTTCCCAGCTTGGGAGCGCCATGACAGGTTTTGCCCTGACGCTCTGGGTGTACGAGAGGACGGGATCCGCACTGCAGACAGCGCTGCTGTCTGTCTGTACCTACGCGCCGTATGTGCTGATGAGCATCTTTGCCGGAGCCCTCAGCGACCGGTGGGACAAGAAGAAGGTAATGCTTGTCTGCGATACATTTGCGGCTTTTTCCACGCTGTCTGTACTGGTCCTGCTGCGGGCAGGAATGCTGAAGCCGGTGCATCTGTACCTGCTGAATCTGCTCAGCGGTCTGATGAATACACTGCAGCAGCCGGCCAGTGATGTGGCAATGACCCTGATCATACCGAAAAGCTATTATCAGAAGACCAGTGGGCTGCGGTCGTTTTCCAATTCGCTGATCACGATCCTGAATCCGGTATTTGCCACCGCATTGTTTGCAGCGGCTGGTATGGAACTGGTCATCTGTGTGGATCTGCTTACATTTGCCGTGGCTTTTTTCGCACTGCTTTTCGGGGTGAAGCTTCCTTCGGTGACTCAGCAACCGGAAGACAGGAATGCTTCTCTGTTGATGACAGTAAAAGAGGGTCTGAGCTATCTTCGGGATCATAAGCTGATCCTGGTGCTGATCCTGTTTCTGGCAGGTGTCAACTTTGTGGCTTCCGCATTCGAAGTGGCTCTGCCGGCATTTATCCTGCCCAGAGAAAATGGAGGGGAAGCCGTTCTTGGCATTGTCAGTTCCTGTGCAGGCATTGCTGCTTTAACAGGCAGTTTTTTGGTGACACTGCTGCCTGCACCGAAAGACCGGATCCGTGTCATTTACCTGACCATGCTGATCTCTCTTGGCACAGAAAATTATCTGCTGCCTTTTACCAGGACGCCGGTGTTCTGGTGTCTGGGCCAGCTGATCGGATGGCTTCTGGTACCGGTTATGAATGCAAACCTGGATGTGGTCCTGCGGACTTCGATTCCTGTGGAAATGCAGGGCAGAGTGTATTCCTGCAGAAATACCCTGCAGTTTTTTACGATACCCATCGGAACGCTGCTGGGAGGCTTTCTGATCGATCATGTCTGCGAACCGGTGATGGCTTCTGCAGGGGCCGGCAGTTTGCTGGCGGTCCTTTTCGGAAGCGGAAAGGGATCCGGTGCGGCGCTGATGCTGTTTCTTCTGGGGATCACCGGGACAATGATCTGTCTGGTATTTGGACGTGTACTGAAAAAATATCAATATTCGGAAGAAAAATAAGAAATGCTTCAGATACCCGGGGCCGTGTTGTACGGCCCCGATTTTAGTGCTCTGCCGGGCTTTTTTTGGCTGTTCTGCCGGGCCTTTTTTATGGATTTACAGGAAATTCGACAGTTTTCTCTGCTTTTTGCGCAGACAGACGGGGCAGAGGATGGCGTGCATTGTTACATATGAACAATAAAATCTTAAAAATTTCAATGAGCATAGAAAAAAATTCTATGTTTTCTTTTGGGATTTTTCTCTATACTGTCAATATAAACAAAGGGCACGGTGATCCGTGTGCAAAAAGGGAAGGAGAAAGTGAATATGAAAAAAAGGATGATTGCACTGACAATGGCGGTTCTGTTTGGACTTTCCGCCACAGCATGCGGCGGAGGATCTTCTGCAGAGTCGGATACTTCTTCAACAGAAAGCACCGATACTGCTGAAGCTACAGAGGCAGCTGACTCAGGTGATGCAGCAGCTGAATCCGGAACAGTAGCAAACAGTGACAAACCACTGGTATGGTTCAACCGTCAGCCATCCAACAGCTCCACCGGAGAATTGGATATGGCAGCTTTAAGCTTCAACGATGATACATATTATGTAGGATTCGATGCAAATCAGGGCGCTGAACTGCAGGGAACCATGGTTAAGGATTACATCGAAGCAAATATCGATTCCATCGACCGTAACGGTGACGGCGTGATCGGTTATGTACTTGCAATCGGTGATATCGGACATAACGATTCTATTGCCCGTACAAGAGGTGTTCGTAAGGCTCTTGGCACAGGCGTTGAGAAAGACGGAAGCATCAACAGCGAACCGATCGGAACAAATACAGATGGCTCTGCAACCGCTGTTCAGGACGGAACTCTTGAAATCGATGGACAGACCTACACAGTTCGTGAGTTGGCTTCTCAGGAAATGAAGAACTCCGCAGGTGCTACATGGGATGCTGCTACAGCAGGTAACGCAATTGGAACCTGGTCTTCTTCTTTCGGTGATCAGATCGATGTAGTTGTTTCCAACAATGATGGTATGGGAATGTCCATGTTCAATGCATGGTCCAAAGACAACAATGTACCGACCTTCGGTTATGACGCAAATAACGACGCAGTTGCAGCTATTGCAGAAGGCTATGGCGGAACAATCAGCCAGCATGCAGACGTACAGGCTTATCTGACTCTTCGTGTTCTTCGTAACGCACTGGACGGAGTAGATATTGATACCGGTATCGGTACTGCAGATGAAGCTGGAAACGTACTTTCCGATGATGTATATGTATATAATGAGGAAGAGCGTTCTTACTACGCATTGAACGTAGCAGTTACTGCTGAAAACTATCAGGACTTTACAGATTCTACAAAGGTTTATGAGCCTGTATCCAATCAGCTGGATGAAAGTTCACATCCTTCCAAGAAAGTTTGGCTGAATATTTACAATGCATCTGATAACTTCCTGAGTTCCACCTATCAGCCGCTGCTTCAGAATTACGATGACTTAATGAACCTTGAGGTTGACTATATCGGTGGTGACGGACAGACAGAGTCCAATATTACCAACCGTCTTGGAAACCCGAGCCAGTATGACGCATTTGCTATCAACATGGTTAAGACAGACAACGCAGCTTCCTATACAGCAATACTGAGCCAGTAAGCAGAAAAGATTAGCATTCTTGAAGGAAACGGGCTGGGGCTGCCGCAGGATACGGCTGTGGCAGCTCCGGCTCCTTTTAAACTATGAGTACATAATAAACAGGAGTAAAAAATAATGGCAGATAAGAAAGATGACATTGTTTTATCAATACGGGGAATGAGTAAATCCTTCGGCCGGAACCGGGTACTGGACCGCATTAACCTGAATGTACGCCGTGGTACTGTTATGGGTCTGATGGGTGAGAACGGTGCCGGAAAATCCACGATGATGAAATGTCTTTTCGGTACTTATCAGAAGGACGAAGGAAACATTTACCTGGATGGTAAAGAAGTAAGCTTTTCCGGACCCAAGGATGCTCTTGAGAACGGCATTGCAATGGTTCATCAGGAATTGAATCAGTGTCTGGAAAGGAATGTGGTGGATAATCTGTTCCTTGGACGGTACCCGGTGAATTCTCTGGGTGTTGTGGATGAGGGACGAATGAAAAAAGAGGCTTCCGAGCTGTTCCGAAAGCTGGGAATGACCGTGAACCTGACGCAGCCTATGCGGAACATGTCTGTATCGCAGAGACAGATGTGTGAAATTGCCAAGGCTATTTCTTATAATTCTAAAGTAATTGTTCTGGATGAGCCGACTTCTTCTCTGACGGTACAGGAAGTAGACAAGCTGTTTGAAATGATGCGGATGCTCAAGGAGCAGGGAATTGCGCTGATCTATATTTCTCATAAGATGGATGAGATTTTTGAAATCTGCGATGATATTTCCGTACTGCGGGATGGTAATCTGGTCATGACAAAACATGCGGAAGATACCAATATGAATGAGCTGATCGCCGCCATGGTAGGGCGTTCTCTGGAAAACCGTTTCCCGCCGGTGGATAATACGCCAAAGGATGTAATCCTGTCCGTACAGCATTTGTCTACAAAATTTGAGCCGCATCTGCAGGATATCTCTTTTGAGGTGCGTGAGGGAGAAATTTTCGGACTTTATGGTCTGGTGGGAGCCGGCCGTACGGAGCTTCTGGAAACTATTTTCGGTGTGCGTACCAGAGCGGCTGGACGTGTGTATTTTAACAACAAGCTGATGAATTTCGGAAGTGCCAAGGAGGCCATGGATCATGGTTTTGCCATGATCACAGAAGAACGAAAGGCCAATGGACTTTTCCTGAAAGGGGATCTTACCTTTAACACGACTATAGCGAATCTGAATCATTATAAGTCCGGTATCGCCCTTTCTGATTCCAAGATGATAAAGGCAACCGCCAATGAGATCAAGGTTATGCATACCAAGTGTATGGGACCGGATGATATGATCACCAGCCTTTCCGGCGGAAATCAGCAGAAAGTTATTTTTGGAAAATGGCTGGAGAGACAGCCTCAGGTCTTCATGATGGATGAACCTACCCGAGGAATTGATGTAGGTGCCAAGTATGAAATCTATGAGCTGATCATCAACATGGCGAAACAGGGAAAAACAATTATCGTTGTTTCTTCGGAAATGCCGGAGATTCTGGGTATCACCAATCGTATCGGTGTTATGTCCAATGGACACCTTTCCGGTATTGTAAACACGAAAGAAACAAATCAGGAAGAGCTTTTAAGGCTCAGTGCAAAATACCTATAATAAGGGAGAGGGATAGATATGGCGAATGACAGGATTCTGAGTGCTGAGCAGGAAATGAAACTGCGTCAGCCCATTGACGATTATATTGGAAAAATCCAGGAGCAGATCGACGTCCTGAGAAAAGATGGTACAGATCAGGTCGTTTCTCTTCAGAACACCATTGACGGTGTAAAGAGAGACCGTACTCTTAACAAAGGGGAAAAGGAAAACCGTCTGCAGGAACTGAACAAACGTCTGGAAGCAGCAAGAGCTGTGGAGGCTAAGAATAAAGATCAGGTTTCCAAACTGATCGATCAGGGTGTCAGCTACCTGAAAGAGCATTTTGATAAAGAATATTACCAGCCGGTTAAGGAAAGCTGTGAGCAGGAAAAAGTTAAAGCCAAAGAAAAATACGATAAGAGAATGGCTGAACTGGCAAAAGAGCATCAGGAGATCATCTCCAAGCTTTCTTCTCACCAGGAGCAGAAGGACGAGAATTATGTTTATAAGAATCGTCAGTTTGATGCGAAAATGGAACTGGAGAAGGATTATCAGGAGATCAAAGACAGAAGGCATGCAGCCTTTACCCACAAATATCATCTGATCGACCTGCTCCGTATGTCCAAATTCACATTTATGGAGTCAAGAGCGCAGAAGTTTGAAAACTACAAATACACCTTTAACCGCAGACAGTTCCTTCTGAGAAATGGTCTGTATATTGCAATCATTCTGGTGTTTATTGCCCTGTGTATCATCACTCCGGTACTGAAAGGTTCTTCGCTGCTGACATACAATAACGTTCTGAACATTCTGCAGCAGGCATCACCCAGAATGTTCCTGGCTCTTGGTGTAGCAGGCCTGATCCTGTTAGCTGGTACTGACCTTTCCATTGGACGTATGGTTGGTATGGGTATGACCACAGCCACCATTATCATGCACCAGGGTATCAATACCGGTGGCGTGTTCGGACATATTTTTGATTTCACCGGATTGCCTATTGTAGTGAGAATGATCTTTGCATTGATCATGTGTATTATCTTCTGTACGATCTTTACTACCATTGCAGGCTTTTTCACCGCGAAATTTAAAATGCATCCGTTCATTTCCACAATGGCAAACATGCTGATGATCTTTGGTCTTGTTACCTATGCAACAAAGGGTGTATCCTTTGGTGCTATCGAGCCGACAATTCCGAATATGGTGATTCCGAAGGTAAACGGATTCCCGACCATCATCATCTGGGCAGTGGCAGCTGTTGTCATTGTATGGTTCATCTGGAATAAGACGACTTTTGGTAAGAATCTGTATGCTGTAGGCGGTAACCCGGAAGCGGCAGCTGTTTCCGGTATTTCCGTATTTGCTGTTACAGTAGGCGCTTTCGTAATGGCCGGTATCCTTTATGGATTTGGTTCCTGGCTGGAATGTCTGCGAATGGTAGGTTCCGGTTCTGCCGCATATGGCCAGGGCTGGGAGACAGACGCCATCGCAGCCTGTGTAGTAGGTGGTGTATCCTTTACCGGTGGTATCGGTAAGATTTCAGGTGTGGTAGTTGGTGTACTGATCTTCACCGCTCTGACTTATTCCCTTACCATTCTGGGTATTGATACAAACCTGCAGTTCGTATTCTCAGGTATTATCATCCTGGTAGCTGTAACTCTTGACTGTCTGAAATACGTACAGAAAAAATAATCTTATATTTCTGCTTGAAGTGCTGGCGCATGGAGGTCTTTCAGACATCCATGCGCTGTTTTTTTCTGGCTCTTTTGGCTGTTTTTCCATGTTCTGATTCTCACAGAAAAGGCAAAGTCAGTTTATTTGATTGGCTGTCAGGAAGAATTTGGAAAAATGAAAGGACTTGCTGACAGAACAGAAGATATTTGCTATAATACAACAATGGTGGAAACGCAGGCTGCCTGGAGGATGGCTTCGTTTCGAAAATGAAAAAGAACGGGTTTTCAGGATCCGTTTCTGATATATGAGTTTGGAGAGAGAATATGAATCGATATACAGTTCTTTTGGTTGATGATGAAGAAGAAGTAATACAGGTCATCATGAAAAAAATCAACTGGGAAGGGTTGGGCTTTTCGGTGATCGGTTATGCGGAAAATGGGCTAAAGGCGCTGGAGATGGTGGAGGAATTTCAGCCGGATGTGGTAATGACGGATATCCGGATGCCTTATATGGACGGGATGGAACTGGCCGGCAGGATCAAGACAGATTATCCCGCTACCAAGATCCTTCTTCTGACGGGATATGATGAGTTTGAATATGCAAAAGAAGCTGTGCATCTGGAGGTGGAGGAGTATATTCTGAAGCCTGTGAATTCCGTTGAGCTGACGAATGTTTTTACACAGATGAAGATAAAGCTGGACCAGGAAATCAGTGAAAAGCGAAGTGTCGCCATACTGGAACAGCATTATATGGAATCTCTGCCCCTTTTGCAGGCAGATTTCTATTCAGCGCTGATTGAAGGACGGCTTCACAAAGAGGAAGTGCAGAAATATCTTTCTGACTACAGGATTACTTTCGATGCGGCCTGGTATTGCTGTCTTGTGATCCACACTTCTTCCAAGCAGGTTCCGGAGAATATGCATCCGCGTCTGCTGGCCACTTCTGTGGAGAAACAGGCGGAGGAAAGACTTGGAGAGAGATGGAGAGCAAAGAGCTTTTCCTATCTGGGAAATACGATTATGCTCTGTCAGATGGAAAATGAAAATGAGCTGTCAGAACTGACAGATGAATGCGACAGGTTCTGCAGATATGCACAGAGGATCATTGGCGCGGTGGTCACCATAGGAGTGGGACAGGCATACAGAGATATCCTGGAGCTGGCGCAGTCTTACCGTGGAGCGCGAGAGGCGGTTTCCTACCGGGTGCTTTACGGAGCTTCCCGGGCCATTAATATCCGGGAAATTGCTCCCCAGGAAACGAGGCAGAAAGAGGAAAGCAGCGAAGAAGAAATGTCGAAGCTCTTTAAAACGATCCGTCTGGGATCAGAGGAAGAGGTTCAGGATCAGGCGGCGAAATATCTGGCGCATATGTCTTTTCCCGAAAAATCCCTGCAGCAGCATCATATCGATGTAATGGAACTGGTAGGCGCTTTATACCGGTTCGCAGGAAACAATCACATTGAGCTGGAGGAATTTTCCAGAGATCTGAAGGATGTTTATATCAGTCTTCTGGACATGGAGCCGGAAGAACTGCGCCGCTGGCTGAGCGGAATTTGTCTGGCTTTCCGGGAGAGGCTGATCAGCGCGAGAAGCAGGACCAATCAGTCCTTTGTCTCTAAGGCGGAGGAGTATATCCGCAGCAATTACAGTGACGAGGATCTTTCTCTGGATAAGATCTGTCAGGTGCTGGGGGTATCCAATTCCTATTTTTCTACGATCTTTAAGAAGGAAACCGGAAAATCTTTTACCGGTTATCTGACTGATTACCGGATGATTCAGGCTTCCAGGCTGCTCATCCGAACCAACGAAAAAAGCTATATCATAGCGAAGCATGTGGGTTATACAGATCCTAATTATTTCAGCTATGTTTTCAAGAGAAAGTTCGGGGTATCACCCTCAAAATACAGGACAGAGCATGGAGAAAATAAAGAATAAAATCTGGGATTATCTGAATAGGTGTCGAAAACCAAGGGGAATGCAGTCTATGCTTATGTTCTCCTTATCTGTGCTGTCTGTGTTTATCATGCTGATTCTGGGCGTTGTGCTATACGTGCGCTTTTCGGGTGTTTCCCGGGAAGAAATTGTGGAAACAACCCGAAAACTGATGGAACAGACCGGAGAGAACCTGGAGGATTATCTGGTGAGCATGCGCCAGGTTTCTGATGCGGTTTACTATAATGTGGTCAAGGAAAGAGATTTTTCCACCCAGGAAAATGAGATTCAGGAAGGTATGAATCTTCTGTATGAAGCCAATCGGGATAATTTAAAAAGCATTGCCATTTATAACAGCTATGGAAGTCTTATGGTGGCAGAGCCGGTGGCTTCGCAGAAAGAGGATCCCAATGTGACGCATCAGAGCTGGTATCAGCGGGCTGTGGAGGAAGTGGAGAATATGCATTTCTCCACACCGCATATTCAGAATCTGTTTGATGACGGCACCATGGATTATTACTGGGTAATTTCTCTGAGCCGGATGGTGGAGATTACAGAAGGAGGCAGTTCTCAGACAGGGGTTCTTCTGGTGGATATGGATTACACCAGTATTTCCAGGATGATGACTCAGATCAATACGGCAAACAGCGGACAGTATTTTTATCTTTGCGACAGCAATGGAGAGATCATTTACCATCCCAGGAAGGTACAGATCAGTGACGGGCTTCTGGAGGAAAGCAATCTGGCAGCTGCCGGGAAAAAGGAAGGGATTTATGACGAAACTTTTCATGGAGAGCGGAGAAAGGTTCTGGTAAATACAATCAGCTATACCGGGTGGAAACTGGTAGGAGTGATCCCGTATTCCACATTTACCCACGGTATGGTCAATGTACGGCTGTTTATTGTTCTGATCATTCTGCTCATGGCCATGATGCTGGCCTTTGTGAACCGTCTGATCTCGGTGCGGATATCCAGGCCGATCCTGAAACTGAGTGATTCTGTCAAGAGCTATGAAGCCGGAGAAAAGCCAAGTATTTATATTGGAGGATCTCAGGAGATCAGACATCTGGGCTATTCCATCCAGAGTTCTTATGAACAGATCGATCAGCTTATGAAAAGGATCGTTCTGGAACAGAATGAACGGAGAAAAAGTGAACTGGATGCGCTCCAGAGTCAGATCAATCCGCATTTTCTGTATAATGCGCTGGAGTCCATCACCTGGATGGTAGAAGGAGAGAGAAATGATGAAGCGGTATTTATGATCTCTCAGCTGGCAAAGCTGTTTCGGATCAGTCTCTCCAAAGGCCGGACAGTGATCAGCATCCGGGACGAGTTTCAGCATGCCCAGAGTTATATGAATATACAGAAGGTACGTTATAAGAATGCTTTTACGGTCACCTTTGAGGCGGATCCGGAAGTGTATACATACTGCACAGTCAAGCTGATCCTTCAGCCAATCCTGGAAAATTCCATTAATTATGGAGTCAGCGCCATGGATGAGGGCGGCGAGATCCGGGTTACCGGAAGATGCGAAGAAGGCAGGATCATTCTGGCTGTGACGGACAATGGGATCGGTATGTCAGAAGAAGCGGTAAAATATGTACTTACAGACAGCGGCAGAGTTCCCAAGCGGGGTTCCGGTGTGGGACTGGTCAATGTGAACAACCGGATCCAGCTGTTATTTGGAAAAGAGTATGGACTGAAAGTGGAAAGCGAGCCCGATGAGGGGACCACGGTATCCATTATCCTTCCGGCAGTGCCCTATACAGAGGAAAACAGAACTGTGCTGGAAAAGGGATATCTATTCAGCAGGGAGAAGATCAACAGCGTAGAGAATACAGGTAAACAGGAATGAAAAACAGTAAAAAAGTGTTTATCCTCACAGAAGCTGTACTGGGTGTACTGGCTGTTCTGCTGGCGGCGCTCATGCTTTTGGAGGAGAATGAAGGAGAGCTTTATAAGGTTTCGGTTATTATTGATAATTCCGAGGACAATCAGTGGACAGCCTTCCGGTATGGACTGCGAATGGCGGCAACAGACCAGCAGGTGGAAATGTCTGTGGTCAGTACAGAGGGGGGCCTGACACTGGAGGAACAGCAGTCGCTGATCCGGCAGGAGATCGATAATGGCGCAGACGGGATCATTGTACAGCCGGTATCCGGCCAGGAGAGCGAAGATATGCTGAAAAAAACGGCCAAGAAAGTACCCATAATGCTGGTGGAGACTTCAGCCGTACAGGAAAAGGAAGATTCCGCATTGCAGGTGACCAGTCCGGATAATCAGGCCATGGGAGAGGCATTGGCGAAAGAGCTTCTGAAAGACTGTGATGACAACAATATAGGAGGAAAGAGCCTGGGAATCCTTTCAGGGCCATCCCAATCCCAGGCTTTGCTTGACAGGGAAAAGGGATTTCGTGATACAATGAAAGGAACAGGGGCCAGAGTCAGCTGGTCCATTTCAGCAGCTTTTGGAGAGGAAGAAGATCCCCTGGAGGATCTTCTGAAAGTGGACTTTGTAATTGCTCTTGACGATGAAAGTCTGACTGCGGCCGGAGAATATTCTGCAGCCAATGACCTGCACGGCGCCATCGTATATGGAATAGGAAATTCTACAGAAGCCGCCTATTACCTGGATACGGGAGAAGTGGAATGCATCGTGGTTCCAGATGAGTTTAATGTGGGGTATCAGAGTCTGCAGACAATTTCCGAAAAGCTGAAACACTTTTTTGGCAAGTTGGAAGACAGAAGCGTATCGCACACGGTAATCCGCCGGGATACACTTTTTACAAAAGAAAATCAGGAAATCCTGTTTACAATGAGCCAGTGAAAACTGTAGTTCCGGTGAAGACGTTATGGGGAGACAGCATAGCTGCAGATACAGGCTTCAAATTCTAAAGAACAGAGGTAGGGAATGAAGTTTAGAAAAGTTTTAGCAGCAGGGATTTTCTCCCTGGCAAGTATACAGTGGCTGACTGCCTGTGGAAGGCAGGAACAGCAGGAAACGGTCAGAGCTCAGATTGGAGTAGCCTGTTATGATGAGAATGATGTGTTTATCAGCGAGCTGCTGGAATGTTTTGATGAAGTGATCAGCACACTGGAAAATGACACATTTGATGCAGTTGTAACTGTCCGGGACGGAGCGGGTTCCCAGCGTATCCAGAATGACCAGGTAAAGGAACTGATCGATGCGGGGTGCAACATTCTCTGTGTCAACCTGGTGGACCGAGCAGATCCTTCTGAGATTATAGATCTTGCCAGAGAAAATGATGTTCCAATCATATTTTTTAATCGGGAACCGGTAGCGGAGGATATGCTGCAGTGGGATAAGCTGTATTATGTGGGAGCAAATGCGGAGCAGTCCGGTATTATGCAGGGAGAGCTGGCAGTGGATGCAGTGGCGGCACATCCGCGTATCGATAAAAACAGAGATGGAGTGATTCAGTATGTGGTACTGGAAGGAGAACCGGGACATCAGGATGCGATCATACGTACAGAAAATGCGGTGGATACATTAAGAAATCAGGGGGTGGAGCTGGAAAAACTCAGTTACGGGATCGCCAACTGGAATCGTGCCCAGGCAGAGAACCGGATGCTGCAGATGATCAGCCAGCATCAGAACCAGATTGAACTGGTACTGGCAAATAACGATGCCATGGCTCTGGGTGCTATTGATGCTTACCGGAAGCTGAACTGGACGGAAGCAGCTCTTCCGGTCTTTTTTGGCATTGACGGTACAGAGGAAGGACTGGAAGCAGTGCAGGAGGGGACAATGGCAGGAACTGTCTATAACGATAAGGAAGGCCAGGCAGAGGCCATGGGTCGTCTGGCTGCTGCGCTGGTATCCGGCAGCGGACTCTCCGAGATCGAGTTTGAGAATGAGAAATATATTTATCTTCCCTATTCCAAAGTCACTCCGGAAAACGTGGATTCATATATCCGTTGAGAAAGACAGCCGGATACGGCTGCATGCTCCTGACTGGAAGCAGCTAATATTGGAAAGGGGAACGAAATAAAGATGACGCTGACACAGCTGCACTATATGATCACTATCGCAGAGACAAAATCCATGAACCGGGCGGCGGACCGGCTGTATATTTCCCAGCCCTCGCTGACCAGCGCAATGCAGGAGCTGGAAAAGGAGCTGGGCATTACGCTGTTCCACAGGAGCGGAAGAGGCGTGACTCTGACCAGCGATGGCGCGGAATTTCTTCTGTATGCCAGACAGCTGTACGGGCAGTACGAAACGATTCTGGACAAATATGGCAGGAACGGATCCCGGAAGAAGAAATTCGGTGTCTCTGCCCAGCATTATTCCTTTGCGGTGAAGGCATTTGTGGATATGGCCAGACAACTGGATCTGTCAAAATATGAATTTGCCATCCGGGAGACGAAGACAGGCGAAGTGATCCGGGATGTGAGTACCATGAAAAGCGAGATTGGTGTGTTGTATCTGTGTGATTACAACAGAAAAAGTATGGAAAAACTCCTGAGATCTGTGGGACTGGTGTTCCATCACCTGATTGACTGTCAGGCGTATGTGTACCTCTGGAAGCAGCATCCTTTGGCAGGTGAGGCCTCTATCTGTTTTCAGCAGCTGGAGGAATATCCGTGCCTGGCTTTTGAACAGGGGGAGAACAGCACTTTTTATTTTGCGGAGGAAATTCTTTCCGACAATGAATATCCAAGGATTATTCGGGCCAATGACCGGGCAACCATGCTGAATCTGATGGTGGGGCTGAACGGTTATACATTATGTTCCGGGATCATATGCGAAGAACTCAATGGAAATGATTTTATTGCCGTACCCTTTCGGGAAGATGAAGAGAACCAGAACAGTCGAATGGAGATTGGATATATTGTAAGAAAAAACACGATCCTGAGCACCATAGGAGAACTGTATGTGGCTGCGCTGAAGGATTATCTGGGTATAAAAAAATAGCGTCGGCAGGCGCAGATGCTGCGCCGGACAGGATAGAATAAAAAGCGGGTGTTTCCCAGGTCATTTATGACCCGGGAGACACCCTTTTTCAGCACAGGAAAAAATCTGCGAGCTCCTTTTCTGTATGGAAAAAAGTTCCGCAGAAACAGCACGGTTCTTACCGGGCCAGTGTTTCCAGGGCCTGGTAGAAGTCCGGATAGGAAATGTTTACGCAGTCTCCATCTTCCAGGATGGTCTCGCCTTTTGCCGTCAGGCCGGCAATGGCAAAGGACATGGCGATCCGGTGATCCTTGTTGGTGTGGATCAGCGCGCCGTGGAGAGGCTTTCCGCCCTGTATGATCATACCGTCTTCTGTGGCCTGGACATCGGCGCCCATGGATTTCAGATTCTCCGCCACCGTATCAATCCGGTTGGATTCTTTGACTTTCAGCTCCTGGGCATCCCGGATGATGGTTTCACCCTGGGCGCAGGCAGCCAGAACGGCGATCACAGGCAGTTCATCGATCAGAGTGGGGATCAGAGCGCCGCCGATGGTGGTCCCTTTCAGGGAAGAGGTGCGCACCAGAATGTCCGCCACCGGTTCGCCGCTGTCCGAATTGATATTTTCCAGTGTGATATCGGCGCCCATCTGTTTGCAGACCTGCAGGATCCCGTCCCTGGTGGGATTGATGCCCACATGCTTCAGCAGCAGCTCGGAGCCGGGAACCAGAAGACCGGCGGCAATAAAATAGGCTGCGGAAGAGATATCTCCCGGTACATGGATCTCCCGGGCTTCCAGTTTGGGTTCCGGTTTGATGGTAACAGTGCTGCCGGCAACAGAGATGGATGCTCCGAAATGAGACAGCATCAGTTCTGAGTGATTGCGGGAGACATAAGGTTCTGTCACAGAGGTGCTGCCCTGGGCATAGAGTCCGGCCAGAAGGATACAGGATTTTACCTGGGCGGAAGCCACCGGTGAAATATACCTGATTCCGTGAAGATGTCCTCCTGTGATGGAAAACGGCGCGCACTGGTTATTGCGCTCGCTGACAAAAGAAGCTCCCATCATCGTCAGAGGTTTCATAATGCGTCCCATGGGGCGGCGCTGAATGGACTCGTCTCCGGTAAGAGAACTGGTAAAGGGCTGTCCGGCCAGGATACCGGACAGAAGCCGTGTGGTGGTTCCGCTGTTTCCCACATCCAGCACTTCAGAAGGAGGCTGGAGTCCATGGAGACCCTTTCCGTGCACCAGTACCTCGGCGCCGTCATTTTCTATGGAAATTCCCATTTTCTGGAAACAGGAAATGGTGGAAAGGCAGTCTGCACCCTGGAGGAAATTCGTGATGCGGGTAGTACCATGAGAAATGGCACCCAGCATGATTCCTCTGTGGGAAATGGATTTGTCGCCGGGGATGACAAGGGAACCCTGGAGATGTTTTTTCTTTGTGATGATCATGGGATCCTCCTTTATCGTTGATAAATACTGTAGTTGCGTTTTTCCAGAAGCTGTACGGCCTGTTCCTGGGCAGCTGCGCTGTAGAATTCAATCTTCAGTACGCCCTGCTCAAATTCCCGGTTATGGATGATGCCGATATTCTTGATGCTGATGTTGGCCATGGCCAGAATCGTGGCGATGGTGGCAATGGCGCCGGCTTCGTCTTCCAGGTCGCAGTAGATCATGTATGCTTTTTTCAGTGGACCAGAGGCAGTGACATCCATAGAATCCCGGTAGTCCCGGGAATCGGAAAACATCTGGTGCAGTCCGGATCCGTTTTTTTCGTCCAGTTCGCATTTGGCCTGGATCAGCAGGCGTATATATACATCCAGGATCTCGGAAATATTCTCTGCGTTCTCCAGACAGATCTGTTCCCACATAACAGGGGATGAAGAGGCAATCCGGGTGATATCCCGGAAACCGCCGGCAGCGATCTGTTTCATATGCTCTGCATCATCGTCCAGTTCCCGCAGAAGGTTCACAAGAGAGGCGGCGATCACATGAGGAATATGACTGACGCCTGCAGTGATATAATCGTGCTCCTGAGGCGTGAGCACCAGGGGAATGGCTCCCAGCGCGGAAACCAGTTCCGTGTAGGCGGATAGCTTTGGTAGAGGGATGTCCTCTGACGGAGTCAGAATATAATAGACATTTTCCAGCAGATGATCGCTGGAGTGTTCAAAGCCGGAGCGTTCCGAGCCGGCCATGGGATGCCCTCCGATGAACAGGGAAGAAAGACCAAGTCTTCGGGCTTCCTCGTGGATAGGACCCTTTACGCTGCCTACATCACTGAGGATGCAGCCTGCCGGCAGAGTTTCTTTGAAAAATTCCAGATACTGTATATTGTATTCAACCGGGGCACAGAGGAAAATGTAATCGCATTCCGCAAAACGGATATCTTTGGCCTCACAGATAAGGTCAATGATATTTTCCTTCAGAGCACCCGCCAGTGTATTTCGATCTGCATCATAGGCCATGATTCGGTATTCCGGCAGTTTTTTTCGTATGGTCTTTGCCAGGGAACCGCCGATCAGCCCCAGTCCCACAAAGCCTATGGTTGTTGTTTGTGTCATGAAAACAGACTCCTTTTCGTGAAAAATTACCAATAAAATATAGTATATATTGTAGAATATGGTTTGTAAAATGTCAATTATAGGATCCTTTTCCCGGAAAAATAAATGTTGTTGAAAATGAATAAAATGCTTGAAATATTGTCAGGATTTTAGTAAAATATGAACATACATATACAAACAGGGAGGTATTACATATGGACGTTTTTAGAACTGACCGAATTCGAAATGTAGTCCTATTGGGTCACGGTGGGGCAGGAAAAACAAGTTTAACAGAAGCGATGGCATACTTGTCAGGCATTACCAGTCGTCTTGGCAGAGTAGACGATGGAAATACCATCAGTGACTATGATAAAGAGGAAATCAAAAGACATTTCTCGATTTCTACGACCGTAGTTCCTGTTCAGTGGGATAAAATTAAAATAAATATTTTAGATACACCCGGATATTTTGATTTTGTTGGTGAAGTGGAAGAGGCAGTCAGCGCAGCCGATGCGGCGATCATCGTGGTGTCCGGAAAGGCCGGCGTACAGGTGGGAACGCAGAAAGCATGGGATCTGTGCGAGAAATACAAACTTCCCAGAATGATTTTTGTAACGGAAATGGATGTGGATGACGTAAGTTATCGTAAGGTTGTGGAAGATCTGACTGAGCTGTATGGCAAGAGGATCGCTCCCCTGCATTTCCCCATCCGTGAAGATGGCAAGCTGGTGGGCTATGTGAATGTAGTCAAGAAAGCCGGCAGAAGATACATTGAAAAAGGCAAAAAAGAAGAGTGCCCGGTACCGGATTATTCTCAGGAGTATCTGGACAAATACCGTGAGATCCTGCTGGAATCTGTGGCAGAAACCAGCGAGGAATTCATGGACCGGTATTTTGAGGGAGATGAGTTCTCTGTAACAGAGATTTCCGCAGCTCTGGCCATGAACGTGCAGGAAGGAAGTATCGTGCCGGTATGCATGGGTTCCACTCTGGATCTGCGCGGTGTGTCCAATCTGCTGGACGATATCTGCAGCTATTTCCCAAGCCCGGACAAACGCGCCTGCAATGGAATCGCTCAGAAAACCAATGAGATTTTTGAAGCTAACTATGATTTTACAAAAGCAAAATCTGCTTATGTATGGAAATCCATCGTGGATCCTTTCCTGGGCAAATATTCTCTGATCAAGGTATGCTCCGGTGTGATCAAGTCAGATGATGTGCTTTACAACGTGGAAAAAGGAAACGAAGAAAAACTCAACAAGCTGTATGTGATGGAAGGTTCCAAGCCGCAGGAAGTGGCAGAACTCCATGCGGGGGATATCGGCGCCATTGCCAAACTGAATTCGGTTCAGACCGGTGACAGCCTGGCGACCAAAGCCAACCCCATCCTGTATCCGAAGACCACCATTTCCACACCTTATACTTATAAGAGATATAAGGCTGTGAATAAGGGGGATGAGGATAAGATTTCCCAGGCACTGTCCAAGATGATGTCTGAAGATCTGACCCTGAAGGTGGTAAATGATTCCGCCAACCGTCAGACATTGCTGTATGGTATGGGAGACCAGCATCTGGACATTGTATGCAGCAAATTAAAAGAGAGATACAAAGTGGAGATTGTTCTGTCCAAGCCGAAAGTACCGTTCCGTGAGACCATCCGCAAGAATTCTGATGTGGAAGGAAAACACAAGAAACAGTCCGGCGGACATGGTCAGTACGGCCATGTAAAAATGCGCTTTGAACCGTCTGGAGATCTGGAGACTCCTTACGTATTCGAGCAGGTAGTTGTAGGCGGAGCCGTTCCCAAGAACTATTTCCCGGCTGTGGAAAAAGGTCTGCAGGAATGTGTACAGAAAGGCCCTCTGGCTTCTTACCCTGTAGTAGGTGTGAAGGCGACCCTTTACGATGGCTCTTATCATACCGTTGACTCTTCGGAAATGGCATTTAAGATGGCGACGATCCTGGCATTTAAGAAGGGATTTATGGAAGCGTCTCCCGTATTGCTGGAGCCCATTGTTTCCATGAATGTAACTGTACCGGACAAATATACCGGTGACGTTATGGGCGATCTGAACAAACGCCGCGGACGTGTACTGGGAATGAATCCGGATCACAATGGAAATACTGTAATCGAGGCAGATGTACCAATGCTGGAGATTTACGGATATTCCACAGATCTGCGTTCCATGACCGGCGGCAGCGGCAACTTCTCTTATGAGTTTGCCCGCTATGAGCAGGCACCTGCAGATATTCAGCAGAAAGAGATCGCGGCCAGAGCGAACCAGTCAGAGGAAGAGGATGACAAGTAAGATCCTGTTATACAGACGGACCTTACAGCTGATAGATCGGACTGTCAGAAGAAAAAGTTTGTCTGACAGCCGGAGATTGAGTGGTGTAGCATAATATCAATCTGAAAAAACCGTTGCGCATCCAGTGGGGGCTGGGGCGGCAGCGGTTTTTTCCTGCAGGATGCAGGAGAAAACGGAGGAATCAATGAGACGGATAAGAGGAAAAATTTTGCTGGCGGTCCTGGCATTGCTGGCGGCGGGAATCTATTATTATGTGGCGCTTCCGGCTATCAATATTCATTCCAGCGGATTCTGGGTGTTTCTGATTGCTGTGATCGTCATTCTTCTGTTCCTTTATGGAGTGCGCAGAGTGCATTCCCTGGAGGAGATGAAGACCAGCAAGGTCATGCGGGTCGGCATAGTGGCCGTGGGCCTGGTGATCGTTGTATATCTGGTGGGAAGCATACTGTCTTCGCCCATTGTCAATGCAAAGAAATACCAGCAGCTGATGGAGCCGGAGACCGGTGATTTTGCCCAGGATATCCAGCAGATCAGCTATGACCAGATCCCTCTTCTGGATAAAGAGTCCGCAGAACTTCTGGGAAATCGAAAGATGGGAAGTATGGTGGATATGGTCTCTCAGTTTGAGGTGAGCAGTCTATATTCACAGATCAATTACAAAGGGCGGCCGGTGCGTGTAACGCCTCTGGTCTATGCCAGTCCCATTAAATGGCTGACCAATCAGAAAGAAGGGATCCCTGCGTATATTACTATTGATATGGCAACCCAGAATACAGAGCTGGTGAAGCTGGAGCAGGGAATGAAGTATACGGAGTCGGAGTATCTGAACCGGAATATTTACCGGCATCTGCGATTCCGCTATCCCACATATATTTTTGATCAGCTCAGCTTTGAGATTGATGATAACGGAGTTCCCTACTGGATCTGTCCGGTGAAAAAATACAACATTGGTCTGTTCGGCGGACAGACCATTGGCCGGGTTGTGCTGTGCAACGCAGTAACCGGTGAATGTGTAAATTACAAGGTGGAAGACTGTCCCACCTGGGTAGACCGGGTATATCCGGCGGATCTTCTGGTGGAACTGTACGATTATCACGGAACGCTGATCAACGGATTTTTCAACAGTATCCTGGGTCAGAAAGGCTGTCTGAAGACTTCTGACGGATACAACTATCTGGCCATGAACGACGATGTGTGGGTCTATACAGGAGTCACTTCCGTCAGCGGAGACCGGTCCAATGTGGGATTTGTACTGATGAATCAGCGGACTATGGAGACAAAGTATTATGAAATTGCGGGAGCCGAGGAGTATTCAGCCATGGAATCTGCCGAAGGGCAGGTGCAGAATCTGGGCTATAAGGCGACCTTTCCTCTGCTTCTGAATATTAAGGGAGAGCCCACGTATTTCATCGCTCTGAAGGATAATGCGGGTCTGGTGAAGAAATATGCCATGGTCAATATCCAGAAGTATCAGAACGTGGCCATCGGAGATACGGTGGAGGCCTGTGAGCAAACCTATATCCAGCTTTTGAAAAGCTCGGGGACAGCTCTGGAAGACGAGGAAACGGAAGAACTGGAGATCACCGGCAGGATCGAGCGGATGGCACAGGCTGTGGTGGATGGAAATACCCATTATTACCTGGTGCTGGAAGGAGAGGACAGGATCTTTGACGTGGCTCTGTCGGAATTTGTCAATATTATCCTCTACGATGTGGGAGATGAAGTGACGCTGCGCTACCGGGAAGGGGAACCTACCTGTACCGTGTACGGTCTGGATGGAGAAACGGCAGAAGACACAGCGAATCTTCCGGAAAGTACGGAACCGGCTGAGACCGTGACGGAGGAAGAAGCGGCCGATGCGGTGTAGGAGCGGCAGACAGGAGGATAAGATGAGAGCAAAAGAAACTGTGCTGTATTACTGTCCCCAGGGGACAAAACATAAAAATCAGGTTAAAGCGGTGCTGGTGCAGATGGGCGTGCGGATCAAAAACATCGACCAGGATCAGATCGGGCAGACGATCGGATACCTGGCCGGAATACCGGGGTTTGAAAAGAAAGAGGAGGGGACAGAAAATGTCCCCATCCAGGAAGAAGTGCTGGTCATGAAGGATTTTGCGGGGAGCCGTATGGATCAGCTGTTTCTGGGACTGCGAAGAGCCAAAGTTCCTTCTGGCGCGCTGAAAGCGATAATCACGGATTCCAATGTGAACTGGAGTTTTTATCAGCTGTATAAGGAACTTGTGAAGGAAAGAACTGCCATTGCGAAAGCCGCTGAAGAGAAAGAATAAAATCTTCGGCGGATGTATTTTCCAGCGTGATACCGGCAAGGCGGGGAAGCGCCTGCAGCAGAGGAAAGATCTCTTCCCAGGGCAGAGTACCTTCTCCGATGGGCAGATGTTCGTCTTTGGTTCCATGGTTATCGTGCAGATGCAGATGGGTAATCCACGGAGACAGGACTGTGATCCATTCTTTTACAGGAACTGTGGAAAAAGCGTGGGCATGGCCCACATCCAGACACAGGGAAAAATGGGACGCATGGATGTGAGAGGCCAGATCGGCAATGGGATAGGGGCTTTCATCAAACACATTTTCCACTGCCACAGGAAGGGAAGTGTGGTGTTCCAGAAACTCCTGGTAAAAGCCGGCCAGCCGCTGGCTCCAGCCTGCGACATAACAGGTCTGGGGAATCCGGCAGGTATGATAAATGATCCTGGCTGCCCCCAGCTTTCGGGCAGCTTCGTAAGCCTGAGAAAAGCGAAGACAGGCCGTATTTTGAACGGCAGAGTCGTAGCTGGCAGGATTCAGGTCCAGAAAAGGACCATGACAGGTCAGCGGCGGATTTCCCAGATCCAGTTTTCGCTGTTCCCAGGAATGCAGAAAGGATTCTCCCAGATCCAGATTCATTCCCACACTGAAATCAATCAATTCCAGGCCGGTGTGATACCTGGCTGACAGAAGATAAAGATCTTCATCCGAAAGTAACTGTGACAGATAGATCATAGAGCAGGCCTCCTGTTGTATGGTTTTATCTGACAGGAAAGGCAGAACGAAAGAGGTTCTGCCTTTCCTGTCTGTGAAAAGTCTATCTGTATTTTATCACAGCAGGGGAAAATGGCAAGAGCCGTGCATTCAAGATTTTTCTTGACAAGAAAAGGAACAGAGCGTAGAATGTTTTCTAGTAGAAATTTCTACTGGAAAATAATAAGGAGGTGCCATATGGATTATGAGGAGCTGGCGAAGAAATTCTGTGAAATGAATTTCCTGTGTCTGCGGAAGAAGCTGAAGATCGAAGAAACTATTTCTGTTTCAGGAGAAGATGGTGTCCTGTTATGTATACACAGCTCTGACCATCGTGTACTCTCCGGAGAGATCGCAGGTACCCTGCGGCTATCCCCCGGCAGAACCACCAACATCATCAACGTGCTGGAGAAACGGGGATATATTGTCAAAGAGAATGACAGAGCAGATAAAAGAAAAGTATATGTCAGTCTGACCAGTGACGGAGAAAGGCATATTATGGAGAAATACAATCAGGCAATTGCCAGATACTGTATGATCTTTGAAAAAATTGGGGAACAGGACGCGGAAGAATATTTTCGGATTCTGAAACGGATCCATAAAGCTGCGGAAGAAATGATGAAAGAAGGTATGTTTGAATGATTTTATTGCCTGTTTACAATTTGCTGGTACTGCCGGATGTGACTTTTTATTTTCAAAATGGCTATATAGATAAGCTGACCCAGGAGAAGCCGGAAAAGGATCAGAAGGTTTTGTTCCTGCTCCTGCGTGAGGAAAAAGACCGGGAGAACCTGGCACCGGAGGATTTCTATCCGATCGGTGTGACCGGGACCATTACCGGCACGGATGAGGATGGAAATGTCAGCATTGAGACGGAAGCCCGTGTGGAGATTGATACCATTGAAATGAATGAGGGCAGGATCGATGTGACATATCTGGTGCGGGATGCTATTGAAGACATGGATGAACAGAGCCAGCAGGAGGAATTTAAGAAGGTGCAGACTGCTCTGCTGCAGTATATCAGCAAATTTCAGTGGGGAATTCTGGCCAGAAGTTATGTGGTTCGCTGGAAGACTCTGGAGGAAATGGCGGCGGCACTGTCTTATCAGATGAATCTTACCGGGGAAGAGAAGTATCGGATTCTGGAGGCGGATAAGATTTCGGAGCGTCATGAGCTGATCCGGCATGCGGTTTATGAGTTTATCGAGATGTCAAAGGTCAGTGTGGATGTGCAGAAGGCTCAGACAGAGTCTCATGAGAAGCTCTACCGGGAAGAAGCGATCCGCAAGCAGATGGCCCTGCTGCAGAATGAACTGGATAAGCTGCATCCGGAGAGTATGACGGACATCCGGAAATTTGAAATGAAGATCCAGGAATCCGGAATGAACGAAACCGCAAGAAAAGAAGCGGAAAAAATTCTCAACCGTATGCGCCAGGAGGGCGAGAACAGTCATGAATATGGGATGCTTTATGACTATCTGGACTTTGTTACTTCCCTGTCCTGGAAAAAGGAAAATTTCGAGTCCATTGACCTGAAGGAGGCCGAGCGGATCCTGGATGAAGAGCATTACGGACTGCACAAGGTGAAGACCAGGATCATCCAGCAGATTGCCGGCATGAAGCTGCGCAAAAAGCAGTCCGGCTCCATCCTTCTCTTTGTGGGAGCTCCCGGAACCGGAAAGACCAGCATCGGCCAGAGCATTGCCAAGGCCCTGGGAAGAAAATATGTGCGGGTCAGCCTGGGAGGCATCCGGGATGAGGCAGAGATCCGGGGACACCGGAGAACATATATCGGAGCCATGCCGGGCAGGATCATGGAAGGAATGAAGAGAAGCGGCGTATCCAATCCGGTGATGGTGCTGGATGAAGTGGATAAGCTGACAAAAGCTTTTGACGGAGATCCGTCCAGCGCATTGCTGGAGGTACTGGATCCGGAGCAGAACCATACATTTACCGATCATTATATGAATGTGCCCTATGATCTGTCAGACGTACTGTTTATCTGTACGGCCAACAGCACGGATACCATACCGGAGCCGCTGCTGAACCGTATGGAAGAGATCACATTTTCCGGTTATACGGAGCTGGAGAAAATGCAGATTGCCAGGAAACACCTGCTTCCGAAATCAATGGAAGGCATGGGAATCCCGGAAGGCAGCCTGGAGATCGGGGACGAGCTTCTGCATAAGATTATTGCGGATTATACCATGGAAGCCGGTGTCCGCGGACTGAAAAAAAGGCTGGATGCCATATGCAGATCGGCGGCAGTCCGGCTGGTCCGGGGTGAAGAGACGCCCATTACGATCCGGGAAGACGAGCTGCAGCAGCTGTTCGATATGAATCCGATCCACCACGAGCAGGTATTCGGTGACAGGAACCCGGGAATCGTTACAGGACTGGCCTGGACGCAGGCGGGCGGAGATATTCTTTTTATCGAGGCCATGTTTGTAAAAGGGAAAGGCGAGATCCTCATCACCGGCCAGTTGGGAGATGTGATGAAGGAGTCAGCGCAGATTGCGGTGAGCCTGGTAAAACATCTGTTTCCGGAAAAAGCAGGACTGTTTGAGGAAAATGATCTGCATATCCATGTACCGGCCGGCGCTGTTCCCAAGGACGGTCCGTCAGCAGGTATTACACTGACGACAGCCCTGGCCTCTTTAGTGACGAGACACAGAGTCAGTTCGGAATATGCCATGACGGGAGAAGTTTCGCTTCAGGGAAGAGTGATGCCCATCGGCGGACTGCCGGAGAAGCTGATGGCAGCCGTGCGGGCAGGCGTGAAAACGGTTCTGATTCCGGAAGAAAACAAAGGGGATCTGTCTCAGGTAGCAGAGGAAGTGAAGGAGAAACTGACAATTCTTCCTGTGAAGCAGGTGACGGATGTTCTGGAGATTACAGGCATCCTGAATGAACACTAATTAACACAGAGCTGTCCTGGCTGCGGCAAAAATATCAGGCGTGAAAACAAAATGGAGGGTAAGGTTATGAGATACAGGTATGTGGCGATCGAAAGAGAATATGGAAGCGGAGGCACGGAAATTGCCAGGAAACTGGCCGAAGAATGCGGCATTCCCTGCTACGGAAGAGAAATCCTGGAGACAGTGGCAAAGGAACATCAGGTTTCGTCGGAAACTCTGGAGGCATATGAGGAACGTGCGACCAACAGTTTTTTGTATTCCATCTATCTGATGAGTCAGGTTCCCATGGGAGAGACGAATCTGAATTCCCGGGAAGGGAACCTGTACCTGGCGGAACAGCGCTGTATCCGCCGCTATGCCGGTGAAGGGCCGGCGGTCTTTCTGGGACACTGTGCGGCGGCTGCGCTCAGAGATAAGGAGTCGGTACTGAAGGTGTTTATAGGAGCAGATATGGAGTTTCGCAAACAGCGCAGCTGCCAGGAATATCATCTGACGGAGAAACAGGCGGAAGAGAATATCCGGCGCTTTGATAAAAAGAGGTCTGTCTACTTTGAGGCAAATACAGCAAGAAAGTGGCGAGACAATACCTGCTACGATCTGATCCTGAATTCCGGAATGCTGGGAATCGACGGGTGTGTGGCAGCGTTAAAGGGAATTTTATTATTATAAATAGAAAAGGCCGAGCGGAATGTGCTGCCCGGCTGGCATGAAGAATCCCCGGTCTGCCGCAATGCGGACCGGGGATGATTCCATACTTTCCGGAACGAAGTTCTCCGTGGTCTGTATCTGAAATATTATCGGAATTTCGAATTGGGATAGAGCTCTTTCATTCGTTCGTCATCAAAATGCGTGTCGATCATACGTTCCCAGCCGCTTTCCGCAGCGGGACCGCCGGCTCTGACGTTGTATCGGATCAGCGCCAGTCCTGAGACCAGACAGTTGGCGCTCATGAAGACAACCAGGGTCCAGGTCAGCAGATAGCCGGGCAATCGGGGAATCTTTTCGATCAATGCAGATAATTTGGGGTATAATACTTTGATCCAGATCACAGCGGCAACGCCCCAGAACAGACAGAATAACAGGTTGATTCTGCCGCCCAGATTAAAGGGAATATGGCTGTAATCCCAGAAGATCTGCCCGAATACCAGCTCAGAGAGTACACTTAACACATATTCATAAGTGCCGCCCAGCAAAGTACCCACCAGGAAAATGTGGCGTGTGGGTTTGTCTATATCCTTGTGCAGAAGGGCAGTGGCTGCGGCCATGGCAATGCCCCATACTACGCTGAAGCGTCCCCAGACAAGGCTGCTGCGATTCATCCAGACCCCTGCGGTAATCCGGCAGAATACCGTTTCGAAGGCATCTCCCAGAGCGGAGCCGATGAGAAACAGCCAGAACAGCTTATAAAAGCCGCAGCCTTCCGCAAATTTTCCTTCCCTGCGGATCTCTTCTGTCTTTTCCAGAAGGATCGGGTAAGCTTTTGCCATACGTTTTTCCACATAGGAAAAGATGGTACGGAAAAATTTGCGCAGCCATGCGGCCGGATGCTGTATTTCCGCAGCGGGCTTGTGGGTGTCTTTCCGGATATGCTGGGATGCGGCCACGGAAGCAGCCATATCCAGCAGGACACCGGCTGTGAGCACACCCAGCAGGATATTCCGGATCAGGGACGGCATACTGCGGAACAGATGAGATAACACCGGATTGGTGAACCGCAGCATAATCACGCCCAGGATTGCCCAGAAGACCGTATACTGCAGACAGATATATCCGTCAAAGTTCCATTTTTTGCCGGAATAATCCCACCATTTATGACGATTCATCCGCTCCAGAAGTTTTCCGGTGAACCATTCGGCGGCAGTAGAAATGGTTCCGCAGCCAATCAGCAGAAAAAGAGTATTGTCCAGAAGCTCACCCATGGTAACTGTGAGGATCACGGCAGTAATACCGTAGACCAGACAATAGGGTCCGGTGGAAAATCCGCGGTTGCTGAATTTGCGTGTTTTTACTGCACTGACAGCTGTTTCAATAACCCATCCCAGAAAAGAATAGACCAGGAGCAGCCAAAGCAGTTCGGTGTAGGAAAAATGCATAGTTTGTACCTGCCATTATGTAAAAAATCTGTGTTGTCCGGCATGGAAAGCTGTAAATGCCGGAAGTGACCATGCCTCTGTGAAATAACAGACAAAGGCAGATATAGAGATGATATCATAAACACCCGAGGATTGTCTATTTGCATTTGCCGAAATCTGTTTGACAGATTTAAAGAAATGTAAAGACGAAAATAAAATGGTGCAAGTTGTCAGAATAGAAACGTTCTGATAGAATACAAAAAGGAATTTCCAAGACAGAAAAAAGATGATCATGCTTCAAGAATTGGAGGAATATATGAACGAAGTAAAGACACCAAAGAAACCACTGATCTCCTATTATCTGATCGTACTGATCTGTCTGTTTCTGTTCAATGCCCTGGCGATGCCGTGGCTGGCGGAACGCAGGATCAAGGAAGTGGATTACGGTACATTTCCTCAGCTTTGTGTTGTCCTGGGTACTGCCGATCCTGATCTTTATCGGCATCGGACAGTATATGTCCAAGAAGCTGATGAACCGGGCCGGAGGAAAGAATGCCATGGCATTCGGCATGGGAAAGAGCAATGCCAAGATGTATGTGAAATCTTCAGAGGGGATCCGGTTTTCGGATGTGGCAGGAGAAGATGAAGCCAAGGAAAACCTGGCAGAGATCGTGGACTATCTTCATAATCCCGGTAAATACAAAGAGATTGGCGCGTCCATGCCCAAGGGGATCCTGCTGGTGGGACCTCCCGGAACCGGCAAGACCATGCTGGCAAAAGCGGTGGCAGGAGAAGCTAATGTGCCCTTTTTCTCCATGTCCGGTTCCGAATTCGTGGAAATGTTTGTGGGTATGGGCGCTTCCAAAGTCAGAGACCTGTTTTCCCAGGCTAAGGAAAAGGCTCCCTGTATTGTCTTTATTGATGAGATTGACGCTATTGGAAAGAAAAGAGATGGGCAGAGAAGAGCTGGAGAACAAGATCGCGACTTATACAGGCGGCCGTGCGGCAGAAGAGATCGTATTCGGTTCTGAAACCACCGGTGCGGCCAATGACATTGAGCAGGCCACGAAGCTGGCGAGGGCCATGATCACCCGGTATGGGATGAACCGGGAATTTGACATGGTGGCCCTGGAGACACAGACCAACCAGTATCTGGGAGGAGACACATCTCTGGCATGCTCTGCAGAGACTCAGAGAGAAGTGGATAAGAAAGTGGTGGAACTGGTGAAGAGACAGCATGAGAAAGCGGCACAGATCCTGATGGAGAATCGGGAAAAGCTGGATGAACTGTCTCTGTTCCTGTACGAGAGAGAAACGATCACCGGGGAAGAATTCATGAAGATCCTGAATGCGTAGACGGAGCAAAGAGAAAACAGATAAAAGAGAAAGCGGACACCGGAAATAAAGATCCGGAGTTCGCTTTTTAGACAGTAAAAAGCTTTTCAGATCGTTGATACATCAGTCAAAGAAAGTGGTCCGGTATCCGAAACCGTTTTTTTCAATACACGGCCCAGAAGACGGTTCATCTGCTGCACCAGGAGTTCACGGTTTCCCTGCTTTTTTCCGATATGCTCCAACAGCATGCCAGTCAGGCCGTAGGTGCAGAAGTTTAATGTAGATTCCAGATCGGAAATATACAGGGGCGTTTCCGGGGAACGGAAAAGGACCAGCTTCTGAATATAGCTGCGGAAAGAATCCATCAGTGCATGTTCTATAAACTCCCGATGCCTGCTGTCCAGAAGACGGCCGATCATTTCTTTATTATCGTAAGCAAAGTCCACATAAAGACTTACGATATCCCTCGGATCTTCCTGTTTTAGGCTTTTCTGAAGAAGTTCATTGGTTTTTTTGCGGATCAGCCATTGGGTAACGTCCAGGATATCCTGAAAATAATAATAAAAGCTCTGCCTGGAAATACCGCATTCGCTTACCAGAAGCTTTACGGTGATCTTGTCCAGACTTTTGTTAGCCAGAAGGCGCATAAGTGTGTCAGCGATTTTGTCTTTGGTGTATTCGGGCAAAAGATGTAACCTCCTTGGATTGTTAATATTTAATGGAATGCAGCCACTTTACAGCCTGAATATATATGATTATAGCACAGAGAAGGCCGGATTGTCCATTTTCAGCTATACTGCTGTCTTGACGGATCTTTACGGTTCGTGTAAGTTAGAAGAAGGAATATAAGGAATTGAAATAGGGCTACCTTAACCCATTGGATTTAGACAATGTGTAGTTCACATTGCATGACAGAAACAGGGGGCATGAAAATGCGTATTCTTATTGCAGAAGATGAGAAAAATCTTAACAAACTTCTGGTGTCTGCACTGACAGCGGAACATTATAGTGTGGATGCCTGTTTTAACGGACGGGAGGCACTGGAATATCTGGAGTGCGCAGAGTATGACGCAGTCATTCTGGATATTATGATGCCGGTTCTGGACGGGATTTCTGCTTTGAAAAAACTGCGCCTGAAAAACAGGAGCGTTCCGGTGCTCCTGCTGACAGCAAAAGACAGTGTGGAAGACCGGGTGGCAGGACTGGATGCGGGAGCCAATGATTACCTGATTAAACCCTTTGCCATGGAAGAACTTCTGGCACGGATCCGCGTGCTTTTGAGAAGACCGGAGCATAATTTGGAGGGAAATTGTCTGATTGCCGGGGATCTGACCCTGTGTCTGGATACCCATAAGGTAACCAGGGCCGGAAAGGAGATCAGCCTTTCCGGCAAAGAGTATACACTCCTGCGGTATATGATGCAGAATCAGGGAATCGTTCTTTCCCGTGACAGACTGGAGCAGCATATCTGGAATTATGATTTTGCCGGAGGATCCAATGTTATTGATGTATATATTCGTTATCTGCGCAGGAAAATCGATGATGGAGCCAAACAGAAACTGATTCATACCGTTCGCGGAGCGGGCTACGTGCTGAGGGCGGATAAAGTATGAAGCGATGGTCGATCAAGGCGAAACTGACGGCTTTGTATGCAGGATTTATGGTGCTCCTTACCTGCGCGGCTCTTGCAATCCTGTTTTCCCTGAGCAGCCAGGAGGTGTTGTCTTCTGTACAGGTCAATCTGAAGAAACAGGTGCAGGAGAGTCTGGAAGATCTGGAAGGGAATGGCGGCCGTCTGCGCGTGGATTCTGATTTTTATGCAATGGAAAACAGTGTTTATCTGTCTGTGTACAGTATGGACGGTACGTTTCTGTACGGGCGAGTGCCCGCCGGATTCAGCGGTCAGCCGGAGTTTCAGAATGATATGCTGCAGACGGTCAGAGACGGGGCAGAGCGGTTCTATGTATTTGATCTGTTTCATCAGGTGAAGGGCTACGGGCAGGTGTATGTCCGGGGAATCGTTTCCGTTACCAGGGCGGAGAACAGTTTTGCAGTTACGATCCGGTTTGCCCTGATCCTGCTGCCGGGTCTTGCGCTGCTCATGATTTTTATTTCTTACAGATTCATCCGTCGTGCACTCCTGCCGGTGCGGAAGGTGACTGACACAGTGCGGGAGATTCGATATAAGAAAAATCTGTCCAGCCGGGTCGGGCTGCCCAGAGGCCAGGATGAGGTGTACCAGCTGGCCGAAACGTTTGATCAGATGCTGGAAGAACTGGAAATGGCGTTTCGGAGGGAACAGCAGTTTACTTCTGATGTGTCCCACGAGCTGCGCACGCCTATAGCGGTGGTTCTGCTCCAGTGCGAGGAGCTGTACAAAGATCCGGTTCTGTCAGATACGCAGCGTGAAAAAGTGGCCGCCATTCATAAAAAGGCAAGGGAAATGGCAGCCATGGTCTCTAATCTGCTGCTTTTGTCAAGGGCAGATCAAGGAAGGGCCGTTCTGCAGAAGGAAGAACTGAATATCAGTGAGCTGACGGAGCTGACGGCAGAAGAACAGCAGGGACTGGCGGATCAGAAAAATATCAGAATTATCACAGCCATTGAACCGGATATCCGTATGCAGGCAGATGAAAGCTTTTTTATCCGGCTTCTGTCAAATCTCATCACCAACTCCATTTCCTATGGAAAAGAAAATGGAAAAACAGAAATCTCTCTTAGACGGGAGCAGGGACAGATTGTTCTGCAGGTGGCGGACAACGGGATCGGTATAGCGGAAGATGTGATGCCGCATATCTGGGAACGCTTTTACCGTGCGGATACCTCCAGAAGCGACAGTTCTCATTCGGGACTAGGCCTGTCTATGGTGCAATGGATCGTCTCGGAACATGGCGGGACCATCGAAGCCGAGAGTACAGAAGGAGTCGGCAGTGTATTCACCTGCAGGTTTCCGGAAAAAACGGAATAAAAAAATAAAAAGTTGGAGTGTTTTAATCTTCTTTTAATCTTTTCCGGTTATAGTATGGATAACAACAGAAAAGAAAGAAAGGGAAAGGTGAAAGATTATGAAAAAAAGATATACAGCGATGGTAGCAGCCGTTTTATTGACAGCGGGAGTTCTGGCAGGATGTGGTTCCGGCAGTCAGTCGGATATTGGACAGGATCAGGCACAGTCCATTGCTCTGGAAGATGTGGGTGTCAGTGAAAGCGATGTATCCAGACTGAAAGTCAGCAAGGAAAGAGATGATGGAATGCTGCAGTATGATGTGCAGTTCGATGTGGAAGGAAAAGAATACAGTTATGAGATCAATGGAGAGAACGGGGAAATCCTGAGCTCCGAAGTAGAAAATGTTTCCGGTACAGTACAAAGCAGCACTTCTTCTCAGAATACAAATGCAGCGGATTCGACCGGTAATGCCGGAACAACAGATAACAGTGCCGGCACCACAGACAGCAGTGCAGCAGCCAGCACCACAGACAGCGGTGCAGCAGCCAGTACTACAGACAACAGCGCAGCAGCCAGTACTACAGACAACAGCGCAGCAGCCGGCAGCAGCGCCAATACTGGAAATAACGGAGCAGCCTCCAACAACACACAGAATGCGGCGAATGTTGCAGTCAGCGAGGCAGATGCCAGACAGGCGGCTCTGGAACGGGTGCCGGGCGCCACAGATGCAGATATCCGGATGGAACTGGAATTTGATGACGGCTACTACATCTACGAAGGAGATATTATTTATCAGCAGGTGGAATATGAATTTGAAATCGATGCCCAGACAGGGAATTTCCTGAAATGGAGTGAAGACCGGAACTGATTTTATGGAAGAATACCAGAGAATGACGGCCGGAAGCTGAGAGATGTCCTTTGTCATTCAGAAGAGAAATTTCAGAATAGCGGTTTGCCCGTTGTAAGAAAGTTCTGTTTCCCAGGAAGAAATGATGGGAAACAGAGCTTTTCTCTGTGTCTGCAGATAAGTGGCTGCAGCAGGCCATAGGGCGGATGTGAGATTAAGAGAGGGGAATTATTTTGAACGATATTATAAGCAGTTTTTCGCTGGCGTCAGAGGTGGTGGTGCCTCTGGTTATTTATATGTGCATTGGCTGGCTGGTGCGCAGGCTGAAAATTTTAAGCCGGGAGCAGATGACCGCATTTAATCTGCTGATCTTTAAGCTGATGATCCCGCTTTCTTTATTTTTTAATGTATATCAGGTGGAACTGGGAGACGCGGTTTCACCGAAACTGTTTTTGTACGCGTTTCTGGGGGTCATTCTTTTCTCTGCTGTAACGTGGATGATCATGGGACGGGTTGCCAGGGACCCGGCGGACCGGGCCACACTGACCCAGGGATCTTTTCGCAGCAATTTTGTTTTATTTGGAGGGATCATTGCTGCCCAATTGTGTCAGGAGCAGGGAATTGCCATGGTTGGGGCCATGACGGCCATTATTGTTCCCACCATTAATATTCTTTCGGTTATTGTCTTTGAACAGGCCCGTGGGGGAAAAGTCACCATTGCCCGGATTATAAAAGAGGCGTTAAAAAATCCTCTTGTGATCGCAGGGTTTCTGGGACTTCTTGTCAGTGCCCTCCATCTGCGGCTTCCTTCTTTGTTCATGGATCCTCTGCGTAATCTGGGAAATGCAGCCACGCCGGTGGCCCTGGTGCTTCTGGGAGGGATCCTTTCGGCAGAAAGCATCCGAAGCCATATACGGGAGCTTTCCATTGCCGTAGTGCTGCGTCTGATCCTCATACCCCTGACTGCAGTGAGTATAGGCGTTTTTCTTGGATTTCGCGGGGATTACCTGGTTGCTCTGGTGGCGGTATTTGCGTCACCCACTGCGGTGGCCTCCGCACCCATGGCTCAGGTCATGGGCGGCAATGGCCCCCTTGCCAGTGAGATCGTAGCGGCGACTTCCGTATGCAGTGTGGTTACGATCTTTCTGTTTATTTATCTGCTGTCCTGGTTTCATCTGATCTGAAGTGTCTGGATCGGCGGATGCGGGCTTTCCGGCAGTAAAAGGGCGGCGCGTCAAACCGGTATTGAATCTGAGGGAAAATGATGATACTCTTATAGAGGTTCCGAAAGGGGTCTTTCCCTGAGTATCGGCAGGGATACATAAAAATGCAGGAGGGCGGGATATGAAAGAAAAAATGCCAATGATAAAAAAAGCGTTTCTCTGCGCTTTTCCCTATACGATTCCTATTTTTGCCGGTTTCTGGTTTCTGGGTATGACCTATGGGATTTATATGAATGTATCTGGATTCAGTTTCTGGTACCCTATGCTGATGAGCCTTATGATTTTTGCGGGGTCGGTGGAATTTGTGGCGGCAAATCTGTTGCTGGGGTTCTTTGATCCGCTGCAGGCATTCGTCATGACTCTTATGATCAATGCCCGGCATCTGTTTTATGGGATTTCCATGCTGGATAAATTCCGGGGGACAGGATGGAAAAAGATTTATCTGATCTTCGGGATGTGCGATGAGAGCTTTTCCATCAATTATACGGCGAATATACCAGAAGATGTGGATCGGGGCTGGTTCATGTTTTTTGTTACATTATTAAATCATTTTTACTGGTTTTTCGGAGCAACGCTTGGCGGGATCTTCGGCTCCTTTCTGCATTTTAATACAGAGGGACTGGAATTTGTCATGACCGCCATGTTTGTGGTGATTTTTATGGAACAGTGGCTGAAAGAAGAGAGTCACACCAGCTCTCTGCTGGGACTGGGACTGTCGGTACTGTGTCTGGCGGTGTTTGGCGCAGATCAGTTCATCCTGCCGGCTATGGCGGCAATCCTGGCTGTGCTGACTATATTACGGAAACCAATGGAAAGGGGAGAAGAATTACAATGACAGTAACACAGCAGATTATTACCATAGGAATGGTGGTACTGGGAACGGCCCTTACCCGTTTTCTCCCGTTTCTTTTGTTTCCCGCCGGAAAGCCTACGCCCAGATATATCCGATATCTGGGAAAAGTGCTGCCGGCAGCTGTATTCGGTCTTCTGGTCATCTACAGTCTGAAGGACGTCAGCCTGTTGTCCGGCAATCATGGAATCCCGGAATTGCTGGCAGTTGCTCTGGTGGTTCTGCTGCACGTCTGGAAACGGCAGATGCTTCTGTCTATTGCAGGCGGTACGGTCTTTTATATGCTGCTGGTGCAGTTTGTGTTTGGATGAATTATATGATGTCTTCTGATATCCGAATAAGAGCCGGAGAGGCGGGAAATTCCTGCTTCCCTGGCTTTTTTGTGTGGAAAGAAGATATCCGGGAGCAAACTTCAGGGTATATACTCTCGAACTTATTGTTTCTTCAATCAGACAGAAAATAATCTTATAATAACAGACAAGAAGGGAGAGGATTACAATGCAGAAATTTGTATATGAATATGCTACAAAAGTTTATTTTGGGGAAGGAGCCGTGAAGGAGCATCTGGCGCAGGCGGTATCCGGATATGGAAAAAATGTGATGCTGGCCTACGGCGGTGGCTCCATAAAGAAAAACGGGATCTACGATGAGGTGAAAAAGACCCTGGAGCAGGCAGGTAAAACTGTGACCGATTTCTCCGGGATCATGTCCAATCCTACTTTTGCCAAAGTGCAGGAAGGTGCGGCTCTGGCGAAAGACAAAAAGATCGATTTCATCCTTGCCGTGGGCGGGGGTTCTGTGGTGGACTGCTGCAAGATTATTGCGGCACAGGCCAGGACAGATAAAAATCTGTGGGATATGGAAATGGAAGAGCATCAGTTCCCGGTGGAAATGCTTCCCATAGGAGCTGTGGTGACGGCTTCCGGTACCGGCGCGGAGATGAACGGAGGAGCTGTGATCACCAATGAAGAGAAGAAGATCAAAGGAGGGATGGCAGCGGCAGCACCCAGATTTGCCATTCTGGATCCTGCTTATACGCTGTCTGTGCCGCGGATGCAGGTGATTTCCGGAGCTTTTGATACACTGAGTCATGCAATGGAAACGTATTTTGGAGATTCAGATATGGATAACGTATCAGACGATGTGGCCCTGGCCGTCATGCGCAATACAGTAGTGAACATGAGACGGCTGCTGAAAAATGCAGACGATCTGCAGGCCAGGAGTAATCTGATGTGGGATTCGGCTATGGCTGAGAACGGTATTTTGAAAGTGGGTCGTGTGACGGATTTCCAGGCACACCAGATGGAACACCAGCTGGGCGCTTATACAGACTGCAATCATGGACAGGGGCTGGCAGTGATCCATCCGGCCTATTACCGTCATATCTGGAAAGATGCAGAGGAAAAATTCCAGAGACTGGGCAGAGAAGTCTTTGGCGTGGATTCTGCAGAGGAAGCTGTAAATGCGCTGGCTGATTTTATCAGAGAGTGCGGGCTGCCCACCAGAATGGGAGAGCTGAAGTCCAGGGTGGAGATTACGCCGGAAGTTCTGCGGAATGTGGCGGATACCTGCAATATTATTTCCTGCAATCCAAGAGAACTGAGCAGGGATGAAGTTTACGATATTTTGATGGAATGCATGTAAGGATTCCGGCAATACAGAATGGACGCCGGCGCTTCGGGCGGAAACTGCCCCGGTGCGCTGGCGGAAGAACCGGGAGTCTGTTTGGGGAGGTGAGCGCAATGAAATGGAAAGCTGCGGCCATCCTGCTGCTGGCAGGGCTGGTCTGCATGAGCGGATGCGGCAATCCGGAGACGTTGTCCCGGGATGGAGAAGAAACAGCCATGACAGAAGAAGCAGCTGTGACAGAAGAAACAGCTAAGACAGAAGAAGATGTGACAGAAGAAGCAGAAGGTACAGCAGAAGAACAGGAAAACGTCGGGGCGCCGGATGGCCTGGAGGATACAGGAACACAGAATTCTGGAGAAGCTCTGGCTGAAACCGGAACCGGGAATTCAGGGGACACAGATCCGCAGACGGAGCAGCGGGCCGGAAGGACTGAGGACTCAGTAACAGAAGGAACGGAAGAATACCGGGGATTTGTTCTGGATAATGTGCTGCATTCCGAGGAACAGGGCGATATCCATTTCAATCTGTATGTGCCGGACAGTTATGACGGCAGCCGGCCGGTGGCGATTTTCTTTACGCTGCCGGGATATGAAGGACTGTATTTTCAGGGGGTTGGTGAAAACCTCTACAGTGAAGAATTTGGCTTCCAGGCCCAGGCCTATGATCCGGAAATGATCGTTGTAGCGCCCCAGCTTTCAGACTGGGGAGAGACTTCTGCCGATCAGACCATTGCCCTGGTGGAATATTTTCTTTCAAACTATAATATCGATCCGTCCAGAGTCTATGCGGAAGGCTATTCAGGAGGCGGAGAGACGCTGTCTCTGGTGATGGGAAAGCGGTCGGAGCTTTTCACAGCATATCTGCAGTGCAGTTCCCAGTGGGATGGAGAGTATGATGCCGTAGCGGAAAACCGGACGCCTGTTTATTTCGTGGTGGGTGAATCGGATGAATACTACGGATCGGAGCCGTCCGAGGAAGCATATCAGAATCTGTATCAGAGATATCAGGAAGAAGGATTGTCGGAAGAAGAAATCCAGGATATTCTTGTGCTGGATGTAAAAGACGCAGCATATTTCGAAAGCCGGGGAGTAAGTGTGCAGCATGGCGGCGGCAATCTGTTTGCGCAGGATGAAGAGATCATGGGCTGGCTTTTTGGTAAATAAGAAGGGAAACGAAAAAGTGAATAATTTTATCTACGAAAATAGTACAAAAGTCTTTTTTGGCCGGGGCTGTGTAAAAGAGTTTCTCAGGTGTCTGGTAAAAGAGTACGATACCATCATGATGGCATATGGGCAGGGTTCTGTTAAGAAAAACGGGATCTATGACGAGGTTCTCCATATCCTCATGATGGAGCAGAAAAATGTGGTGGAATTCCCGGGAATCATGCCGAATCCAACATATGGAAAAGTCCTGGAGGGCGTGCGGCTTGTAAAAGAAAAGCAGGTGCAGATGATTCTCGGCATTGGCGGCGGTTCAGTCATGGACTGCTGCAAAGCCATTTCCCTGGCAGCCCGGTATGAGGGAGACGCCTGGCAAAATTTCTGGGAGCGAAAAGGTGTCGTTGACTTTGAACCGGTGCCGGTGGGAGTAATCGTTACCACTGCGGGTACCGGGAGTGAGTGCAACGGCGCTGCCGTGATCACCAACGAAAGGACCCGGGTAAAAACAGGCTATGATTATCCCGCCTGCAATCCAAGATTTGCGCTGATGGATCCTGTCTATACGTTCAGTGTACCGCGGGAGCAGATGATTTCCGGTGCTTTTGACAGTCTGTCCCATGTGATGGAGACCTATTTCAGCGAACCGGATGAGGATAATGTATCTGATGAGATTGCGGAAGCGCTGATGGAAAGCATTATACGGAACCTGCGGGCTGCTGTGCGGGATCCGGGAGATTATACGGCCAGGAGCAATCTTCTCTGGAATTCTACGTTATCAGAGAACCGGCTGCTTAAGCTGGGTAAAAAATGTGATTTCACCTGTCATCTGATGGAACATCAGATTGGTGCTTATACGAACTGCAATCACGGCTGCGGCGTGGCAGTGCTCCATCCGGCTTATTACAGACATATCTGCCGGGATGGGCTGCATAAGTTTGCCAGGTTTGCCAGAAATGTCTGGAAAATTCCGGAGGCAGGAAAGTCTTCAGAGGAACTGGCCATGGCCGGCATCGATGCGCTGGAAGGGTTTATCAGGGAGATCGGACTGCCCGGCACCCTGGAAGAACTTGGGGTGAAAGACGAGGCCATGAGAAAGAAGATCGCGGAGTCCTGTCATGTTTCTCTGGGTGGATACCGAAGACTGACACAGGAAGAGATTTTGGATATTTTCCGGGAGTGTTCCTGAAAAAGAGTATGGGAATGCAAAAAAGCAGGCACAGGAATCTGCCTGACAGTGTAAACACCCTCCACACTTCTGGGCTATCCCAACTGGTGGGGCGATATGCCCATGCCGCTGTATACGTTCCTGGAAGAATATGATCTTTCCGGGAAGACGATCATACCGTTTACCGCCCATGGAGGCAGCGGATTCTCCAATACGGTGGAGACCATCGGACAGCTGCAGCCGGATGCACAGGTCAGTGACAACGGTCTGAGTATTTCACGAAACGATGTGGCCGGTGCAGAAGAGGAGATCCGTTCCTGGGCAGAAGGTCTTGGTTTATAAGAGGTGGCAGATGAAGAAACAGACAATTTTAAAAGTAGCAGTGGACGTGGGAATGACTCTGCTGCTCATGCTTTTGATGGCATATGAGCTGATCGGAAGGAATGCCCATGAATGGCTGGGTGTGGGGATGTTTGTCCTGTTTGTGTTCCACCATATACTGAACCGGAAATGGATCGCACACCTGGGAAAGGGAACTTATACGCCTGTCCGTATTTTTCAGACGATCCTGGTATTTCTGGCGCTGGTGTGCATCCTGTCATCCATGATCAGCGGGATTCTGATGTCCCGGTATGTTTTTGCGTTCCTTCCCATTTCTTTCGGAAGGAGCTTTGCCCGGATCCTCCATATGCTGGGGGCTTACTGGGGCCTTGTATTTCTGTCCCTTCATCTGGGATTCCACTGGAACAGCATGATGGGAATGGCAAGACGGGCGGCAGGAAAGTCTTCTGCAGGCCGTGCATGGGGCCTGCGGATACTGGGCCTTTGCATAGCGGTTTACGGGATCTTCGCATTTTTGAGACGGGGGATCGGAACCTATATGTTCCTGCAGAGTGCCTTTGTATTTTTTGATTACGAAGAACCCCTTGTGCTGTTCTATCTGGATTACCTTGCGATTATGGGACTGTTTGTATGGCTGGGCCATTATCTGTCCCAGGGGCTGCGGAAGTTTTCTGCCGGCCGGAGATCCCCGCGCTGACAAAAGTGTGGAAGATCGGTGACGGCAGTCCGGAAAAAGACAGGAGTGAGAACAGGATGAAAAAATGTTTTTTGATGCTGGCTTTGCTTCTCTGGGTATCGGGAATGACAGCCTGCTCTGTTCAGAGCGGCCAGTCACCCAGGGGGCAGGAACAGGACACGGCCGATACGCAGAAGCAGGGTGAAGAAACTTCCCGGACAGAGTTTTTTGCCATGGATACCTATATGACTTTTACTGCCGATGGAGACGGTGCGGATGAGGCGCTTGGGAGTGCAGAAGAGGAAATCCGGAGACTGGAGAAGCTATGGTCGGTGACAGATGGGGACAGCGAGATTTATCAGGCAAACCACAGCGACGGTGTCCCTGTGATGCTGTCAGAAGATACGGCTCAGGTGGTGCGGTTTGCTCTGGAGATGGCCGATGAGACAGACGGGGCGCTGGAACCTACCATCTATCCGGTCCTGCGCGCCTGGGGTTTTACCACAGGGGAAAACCGGATTCCCGGGCAGCAGGAGCTGGACCGTCTTCTCTCCCATGTGGGCTATGAACAGGCAGAACTGGAGGGCAATCAGCTCCGGCTTCCTGAGGGAGTGGAACTGGATCTGGGAGCTGTGGGAAAAGGATATGCCGGAGACCTGGCAGCGGAGATCCTGCGGAAAGAAGGAATTTCTTCTGCTCTGCTGGATATCGGCGGCAATATTCAGGCCATTGGTTCCAGACCCGACGGAACACCCTGGCGGTTGGGAATCCGCAGTCCATTTGGAGAAGGGTATCTGGGTGTCCTTACGGTATCTGACTGTGTGGTAGTGACCTCCAGCAATTATGAACGTTATTTCGTTGGAGAAGATGGAAATGAATATGGCCATATTCTGGATCCTGAAACGGGCCGTCCGGTGGACAACGGCCTTGCCTCCGTTACCATTATTGCAGAGGAAGGGAAGAAGGGAGATGCACTTTCCACATCGCTGTTTGTCATGGGGCTGCCGGGAGCGGAAAAATACTGGCGGGAGCACAGGGACTTTGAGATGATCGCTGTGACAGAAGACGGCCAGATCTGGATGACAGAGGGAATCGCTCCATCGTTTGTCCTGGATGAAGCCTTTGCAAATATGGAGCAGCATGTGATCACCGGGGATCAGCAGTAACGGTTACTGCCTGCCTCCGGTGTTTTTTTCTGTGACAGGGAAGCAGAACGTTTCATTCTGACTTCCTGTTACAGAAAAATGCTCAGCCCGGTGTAACAACAGGAATATGGCTTCACGGCCATACAACAGAAGAACTCAGGCTCTGTCGTTGGGCTTGATACCGAAGATTCCCAGGAGCAGCAGGAGCAGAGTGAAGACGCTCATACATAAGAAAGCCACGTTAAATCCCCGCATCAGAGCAGCGGAAGAGGAACTCTGGGGAAAGCCGGCAGCTACTGCGTTCATAATGCCTACGAATACGGCGGTGCCAATGGCTCCGGCCATGGTGCGCAGGGATGTGAGCAGTGCGGTGCCGTGGGCGGTGAGATCCTGGCGGATACTGCCGGTTCCCCAAGTGACCAGAGGCATCATCAGACAGCCGATGGAGATGTTCCGGACCACATTGCACAGAGAGGCAGCCAGTACCGGTGTTTCTGTGGTGACAAAGAACAGACTCAGGTTGCTGAGCAGCATACACAGGGAACCGCCTGTGAACAGCAGTTTGATCCCCAGTTTGTCGTAGATCCTGCCTGCAAAGGGACTGACGATGGCCATGGCCAGAGAGCCGGGCAGCACCACCAGGCCGGAGAAGGTGGCAGAACGCCCCAGAATGGTCTGGACATACAGAGGCATCAGGATAGAAGAGCCCATCATGACCAGATATAAGAGCATGCTGCCCAGAACACTGATGGCATAGTTCTTCTCTCTGAGAATGCGCAGTTCCAGGAACGGCTCATCCAGATGAAGCTGGCGATGTACAAAGAAAACAGCGGCTGCGATACCAGTCAGCAGGACCAGAAGCACCTGGGGACTGACAAAGGGATAGCTGCCGATATTTCCGATTCCCAGCGTAATCCCGCCGAAGGCGAAGATACTGATGAGAAAAGAGCAGGTGTCAAACTGTTTTTCCTGGGTATCCAGCACATTATCGAAGACAAACCAGGCCCAGAGAAGGGCAACGGCGATCAGGGCACCAGCCAGGATGAAAATGCCTCTCCATCCGATCCAGTCCACGATCAGACCGGCAATGGTGGGCGCGATCACCGGCGCCGCACCCACGGAGAGTCCGTACCAGCCCATGGCAGAGCCCCGTTTCTTGGCCGGATAGATGGTGAGGATGATCACCTGGGCCATGGATGTGAGGATGCCGTTGCCGCCGGCCTGGAGGATACGGGAGAGCATCATGACCGGGAAATTGGGGGCCAGGATGCTCAGGAGCAGTCCCGCAATAAAAAGGCCCAGACCGGACAGATACAGCCGGCGGGTAGGAAGCCGCGTGATGAGAAAAGCCGTCAAGGGCATGACAATCCCCATGGCCAGAGAGTAGCCGCTTGTCAGCCACTGACCGGTGGTCACGCTGATATTAAGATCGGCAATGACCGCCGGCAGAGCCGTGGTCAGGGCGGTGGCCAGCATGGAAGTGGCCACGCAGGTGATTACGATATTGATAAAGATCAGAGTCCGCTTCTGATCTGTCAGAGCTGCTGTATTATGCATGGTTGTCTGTTTCCTCTCTGTAGTAATATTGTCTGATCTTCTGCAGGATCCGGACAAAAGCCTCTTTTTCTTCTCCGGTGAGAGCAGACAACATGCCGCTGTGGAATTTTGCTCTTTCCTGCTGTTTTTTCCGGGCCTGAAGCCTTCCGGTTTCTGTCAGGGTTACCAGGCTGATCCGTTTATCTTTCGGATCTGGAAACCGTTCCACCCAGCCTTTCTGTTCCAGCTTTGTCAGGATCTCACTGACGGAGGCCGGCCGTACTTCCAGGATACGCGCCAGCTCTTTCTGCTGAAGGGTGCCAGCCTGTTCCAGCGTGCAGAGAGTACGGTACTGTCCGCGGTAGGGATTCATGCTTTTGACCTGGCGTTTGCCCCACTGCAGGTTCAGACGGTTCACTTCAAAAAAAAGTTCTACGATTTCTTCATCTTTCATAACAGAAACCTCTTTTCCCCCAATTAATATAGAAATATTTTTGCATCTGCAGATCCGGCTTTATGGAAACAGGCTGCTGCAGTAATTTAATAGGTACCTTACTAATTTCCAGATTATAATTATAGACGGGAATCAGAAAAATGCAAGAGGGAATTTTGTGAGAATTGTGAGGTTTTATTTGATAAAGAAAAAAAGGAATGCTAAAATAATAAAAACAGAAGGGAATGCACCTGCTTTGCGTGATTTCCCAAAACTGGCCGGCGCCTGTGTCAGGCAGTAAAAAGACTGGATAAACAGGAGGTATGAGACATGAGTAAAAAATTAGTTGCATATTTCAGCGTCAGCGGTGTGACAGCCGGTGTGGCAGAACGGCTTGCCAGAGCCATTGGAGCAGATCTGTATGAGATCCGTCCGGAAGTTCCCTATACAGAAGCAGACCTGAACTGGATGGATAAGAAAAGCCGCAGCAGTGTGGAGATGAATGACAAGTCCTTCCGTCCGGCCATAGCCGGAAAAGCTGAAGGCATGGAACAGTATGATACGATTTTTGTAGGATTCCCCATCTGGTGGTATGTGGCCCCCACGATCATCAATACATTTCTGGAGCAGTATGATCTGAAGGGAAAGACTGTGGTGCCTTTTGCAACTTCCGGAAGCAGCGGTATGGGCAATACCAACCGGGAACTGGCTCCTTCCTGTCCGGGTGCCGTATTGCTGGAAGGAAAACGATTCTCCGCCAATGCAGGGGAGGCGGAACTGAAAACCTGGGCAGAGGGACTGGGAATCTGAAAGATTTCTGAATTTAATCGGATACACACAACAGACAGAAGAAGGAGGAAATTTGTTCATGTATAACTTGCAGCTGGAAACTTTTATTGTTGTGGCAGATCTTGGCAGCTTTAACAAGGCGGCGGAAGCCCTCTATATTACTCCGCCGGCTGTTACCAAACAGATCAATCTTCTGGAAAATGATCTGGGACTGACGCTGTTTGTCCGGACCCACCGGGGTCTGATCCTGACAGAAGCGGGAAAATCCCTGTACAAAGACGCCAAATACATGATCCAGTATTGCAAGGAATCGGTGCAGCGGGCCAGAAAGGCAATGGAAGAAAAGGACAATGTGATACGTCTTGGAACTTCACCCATGACGCCGGCAGATCCGCTGATGTCCTCCTGGGCCAAGGTGCAGAAGAATTGTCCGGATATCAAGCTGCAGCTGGTACCGTTTATGAACAGTCAGGAAAACGCCAGGGAGATTCTGAAAAATCTGGGTCAGAATATTGACATTGTAGCGGGAATCTTTGATGATACCATGCTGAAGCTGCGGCAGTGTTCCGGTCTGGAGCTTTCCAGGCAGCCCATCTGCTGTGCGGTTTCCATTTATCACCGTCTGGCCGAAAAGGAGCGGCTGTCGGTCACGGATCTCTACGGAGAGAATTTTCTGATGATGCACCGCGGGTGGAGCAATTATGTGGATGAGCTGCGAAATGATATCTGGAAAAATCATCCCCAGATCCATGTGACAGATTTTGATACTTACAGTGTGGAAATCTTTAATCAGTGCGAAAACAGCAACGATATCCTGATGGTGGTGGAGAACTGGAAGAATGTACATCCGCTGCTGAAAGTGATACCTGTGGACTGGAAATACACAATCCCCTACGGTATTTTGTATTCCACAGAGCCTTCGGATCTGGTGAAGCGATTCCTGAAGGCCATCCAGCAAACCGAATGAGAATGGAAATGCCGCGAAAACGCTCCGGCTTTCCGCTGACGAAAACAGGCAGTCCCGTAACATGCAGGCTTACACAAAGGTTCTGTATGCTGCGGGGCTGTTTTTATGTGGTAGGAAAGGAGAACATTTCGTCCTGACTTTCTGTGCGACAGGAAAGTAGATGGCTTCGTTCTGACGTAATCCCGGTATCCGGTAAGGGTTCTTCCGCATATTTTGGTATTTATACATTAGGGCGATACATAAGTTTTGCTT
>UQMI01000028.1 GCA_900542045.1 uncultured Blautia sp. | reverse complement strand
AAGATTCCTTCTTTCATTTTAATTATATTAATTTTATCAGGTATGAGGCTCAAAAGCTATACTTTATACCAAAATATGCGGAAGAACCAAAATCACCCGGAATACTCAAAGAAGTATCCAGAATCTAAGGCGGAGGAATGAATTGCGTTTTTGCATGTATTGTACATGAAACGGTGAAGTGATAAAAGTAAATGCAACAAAAACGAAAGTAGTCAGACCGACACGAAGCAAATACCTGGGATTCACGTTTTTGAAAAACGGTGGTGAGTGGAAGGTAAAGCCTACCACAGAAAAGAAACTTAAGAAGAAATTGGCTGAATATCTGAAAAGAGGGAAAGCAACAGCCAGACCTCTGACAGTGACAATCAAACGAGTAAATGAGATTGTGAGAGGATGGATTAATTACTTCAGAATCGGACTAATGAAGCAGTTTATGGAAGAGTTTGGAGAATGGCTAAGACATAAAATAAGGATGATAGTTATGAAGCAATGGAAGAAGCCAAAAGCCATCTACAGAAACCTAAGTTATCTAAACAGGAAGAATCGAAATGGATTTAAGCAGGAAGATATTCATAAAGTTGCAAATTCAAGACTTGGCTGGTACAGAAGAAGTGGAACGAACGTAGTGAATTTCATTATCAGTAAAGAATTACTTGAAAATAGGATAAAAGATGGAGCAGGTCTGCTCAATCTCTTATCCTATTACTTAGTAGAAGTTGGAATATAAGTTGTAGAGCCGTATATGAGACCCGTACGTACGGTTCAATGGAAAGGGCGAGAAAATTATTCTCCCTCTCCCTTATTACTTGTCTGGGGATATCTCTAATTTACGTTTTTAGGACAGAACTTTCTCGATTAGTTAATAATTTTTTATAGTGGTTCAAAACTATTTGGATTATGGTAAGTATGAGAAGAGGTTACTACACTTACTTAACTATTCTTTTGAAGCCACTTTGCAACACTTGATGATGGCTTGGAATAATAGACACCTGCAAAAACACTTTTATTTACAGCTGTTTGGGCTGTTTTTAAAGCAAGAACGGTTAATAATTTAGCTGTTTGTTGTTTCAGTTTCATAATGAACTCCTTTCCCTAATGCTTCTTTGATAATTAAAAACATGGTAGATATCATTACTGTTAAAATATTTGATTGAAAATAAGGAATCTTATATGCAATCAAAGAGCAAATAGTAACGGTTGCTATGGCAAATAATTTTTTAAAATAAATAATTTGTACTTTATTAGAAGGTAGATTATTTGGGCCACCATTAGGAGCAAAACAGCAAATTGTGACTATACAAAAAAAATAGATTGCCAAAATAATCATAGGTTTATGAGAATAGATATTTGGCAGAAAGATGCTGATTGCCCATATGAAAAACATATAAAGACCACATCCCAAACTTGTCTTTGCGTGGTATCCTCCTGCTGAACTGCGTAATAATGCAAAAATGATCAATACAAGGACTGTATTAGAAACTTTTTTACATATAATGCCTGAAAAAAAGATTATAGCGTATTTTAGGAGTGTATCAAACATTAGCGAAAATCCGTATTCAACGGTTTGCTGTATAACATTTTCAAGCTGTAATTCCCGAGAGCACCATATACTTAATCGCTTACTTATTTTCATGTATTTTATTTTGACGTATTTTGCGGATTTTTCATAAAAAGTGTCATATTAGTAACGGATATGTCGTATTTGTGATGCGAATGCATACACTTTGTAATAATAAAAATAGAGCTATTCAAAAGGGGAGAATTTCAAAAATGATATGGTATGTTCTTTTTTCTTCGTTGATTTTTGTTTATTGTACTGTTCTGGCCAGAATAGATTTTCTTTCTAAGAAAGCAATTTTGATTTTAGCAATTTATATGATTTTAATAGATAGTACTATAAGCTTGAATCATGGGCAAATATCGACCGTATTTAAAGTAGGCGGAAGTTTATTTTATTTATTATATAAGAGCAAGGAAAAGAAAGGCAATGTTCTATTATTTATGGCTTTATACAGTATAGTGATCGTTGTTGATTATATTAGCACAAATCTTCTGAATTTGATCTGGAACATATCATTCGATGATATACATCATATTTATTTTACAGGGTATTCATTATTGTATGTAGCCATCACATTTACTTTGTGCGCAGGTATTCGCTACTTATTTATTGAAAAATGGCATTTAAACAAAAAAATGCAGCTCTTTAATAAAAGTATTGTGACAGGCATTTTTTTTCAGATGCTAGTATATATTTTTATGTTGGTAATTAACATTATTTATGGCGGTTATGTTGGTTACCCAGATAATATGCTTCAGATTAATGGGCTTTTTTTTACTATTTATTTTGTATGTAATTGCCTGATTTTTCGCTTTGTATACAAAGTGTTGTTAAAGGATCAAAAACTTAAAGTGCAGATAGCGGAACAAACATATTTGAAAGAATATACGGAAAAATTGGAAGCACTTTATGATGAAACTAGGATTTTTCGGCATGACTATGTAAATATTATGTTAACAATGAAGGAATATATAGAGGATGAAGAATGGGAGAAACTGAAATTATATTTTGAAACAAAGATAGAGCCATTTTATAAAAAACAAGATTTTTCATTGCCCCAAGTAAAGAAACTGAGTAATTTAGAAATACCGGAATTAAAAGGTTTATTTTTCGGAAAATGTTTACAAATGCTATATAGAGGGGTGGATTTAACATTAGATATACCTTCGAAGATTCGTAAAATAGAAATGGATTTGCTGGATCTTTGCCGTGTAATAGGAATTTTTTTAGATAATGCAGTGGAAGCTGCAGAAATTACAGAGAGTAAAAAAGTAAATGTGAATTTTGAATATAGTGATGAAAGAGTTTCTATTGTTATACAAAACGATACGATAGAAAATGGATTGGAGATAACTGAGTTATGTAGAAAGGGAATCACTTCGAAAGCGGGCCACTCTGGGCTGGGGCTGTATGAAGTAAACAGAATATTAGAAAAGTATGAAAATGTAGAATGGTTGATGTCATCTGAAAACGATGTGTTTGAGCAGAGGTTAATTATATACGAAAGAGGTGTATAAAGGTGTTATCTATTTATTTATGTGAAGATGATCAGAAACAGTTAAATATCTGGAAAGATATTTTAGAAAAATATATTATTATTAACGAAATTCCAGCAAAAATTACTTTTCAAACAGACAGTCCAGAACGACTTTTTCAAGAGTTGAAGAAGAATACACCTGCTATGGGATTATATTATTTGGATGTGGAATTACGCGGTGATATGGATGGGTTTGATCTGGCAGAAAAAATCCGGGAAGTCGATCCAAGGAGTTATCTGGTGTTCGTTACGGTCCATAGGGAGTTGTCATATTTTCCGTATGATAAGCATTTGGAAGCCATGGATTATGTGATTAAGGGAGACAGAGAAGTACTGAGAGCAAGAATAACGCAATGCCTGGAACGGGCCCTGAAGAATTATTATCAGGCTAGTAATATTCATAATCAGATAGGACATCTTGCACTGCAGATCAGCCGAAAAAGGTATCTTATTCCGTATAATGAAATTATCCTTTTGGAAACAGAATTGAATAGCCATAAAGTGAAAATTATTCTGGAGAACGAAATAATCAGTAAACGTGGAACAATCAAGGAATTCATGAAACAACTCGATTGTAATTTGTTTTGTCAGATTAGCCAGGCAACCGTAATTAATGTTACATATGTAGAACAAGTCGATCAAGTAAATCGGCAATTGATCATGAAAAATAAAATGCGGGTAGACTATTCTTATCGATATAAGAGAATGTTATTTTTTATGTTGGAGAAATATGAAAAGATATAAATGGTATATACGATACGGAAATGTCATAAATAGACAAAGATATAACGATAAATATTATAATTCAGTTAAACATTTTTGTAAAGTATATTGCGAGTTTACCAGATTCGTTAAAGAATTTTCAGAGATATATGGAGTAAATGAAAACCATTGAATACTGTAGCATATGCGGAAACGACAGAACTGGAATATGAATCGATTGTATATTCTAACAAGGACATTGGTTCGTACGAAGAAATGCCAGCAGGCAATCTTGGCATTTCTCTTGGCTATGTAAGCGATGATCCTATGCATACAAAGTCTTTCAGTATCGTTGATTCGTCGGACAACCGTTGTACCGAGCAGAAACTTGGTTAAATTCTATGTCGTTATATTGAGGGTATGTCTGAATATTTTGCAGAGGGGACGAGGACTGAAGGTTATATTATGGATAATATTTAAATAGTGTTTTCGATGGGAACAGGGGGTGAAGCCATTGCAGATTAGTATTTAAGGGAACTGTATTTAGATAGCATTAGATTCAATAGAGGAGCTTTATTATGAAAAAAAAGATTTCTAAAATTGTGGTAATCCTGCTGTGCGTTATACTTAGTATTCCAGTTTACGCATCTGAAAAGTCATCGGTAAGATTGAATAAGGAAAGTGTGGTTATGGAAAATGGAACATCCACAAATATAACGCTTTTAAATACAAAAGAAAAAGTGAAGTGGAAAGTGGATCGGAAGAGTGTAGTGACCATGCTGCCTATCAATCAAAGAAGTGTTTTAGTAATTGCGAAAAAAGAAGGAAAAGCAGTCATAACTGCAAACGTGGGAAAAAAGAAATACAGTTGTAAAATTACAGTTCAGGGAGATGCTTTTTCTAGCCAAAAGACGGAATTGAGTTACTTGGCGAATGATCATTTGCTTACTTGGAATAAAGTACCGGATGCAACGGGATATTTGTTAAGGATTACCAGAATTAAAGGGGCGAATGAGATTATGGAAGAGGAGATTATATTATCTAAGAGCTGTACCCGCTATCAGATAAAAAGTGCAGAAGCGTGGGAACAGTACATTTCCATTACACCATTTAAAAAAGTTGCTGATTCGAGAGTATATGGAGAAGCAACTACCATTCAGTTTGCTCCTGAATATGAGTAAAAAAGTATTGCTTGAGAAAAGTAGTCTATAACAAAAATACCTCTTTTTAGGATGATTACCTAGAAGGAGGTATTTTTTAGTTCGCACGCGATAGGTGGGCGTTGGGAGGCGGGGGTGCAGTGTTGCAAGTGGTTTGTGAAAGTGATTGCTGCTTTTCGTGTATCATCGACAGGTAAGTTCGTTAAAGGAAGGGAGACGCGTGATAATCAATGGCGGCTTTGTCTGCCTGTGGGATCTGATCTTTCCGGTCGATCCGATAGACTTTCTGGCCGTGTTTAAACAGGGCGCCGGTCTGCTTAAAATGAAAGCTGACATTGTATTCTACGCATTGTGTCATCGTTTCCAAAACCCAGGCAGACTGATAAAAAAACGATCCGGGCGTTTGGTGACCAAGAAAAATCGCAGGTCAGAACGGACCCGCATTATCTCCCATGCTTCTTTGCGCCAGGAATCTGCAGCGGGGTGAAAAAAGTCAGAAGTAAAGCAGGTATAGATAAAATCTCCATCGGATTGGAGTTTGTACTGACCTTTGCGGTTTTTTTTTGATGGGCAGATCAAATGCTTTCGTCTTTGTTACAAGAGAAGCATCCTTGCCAAATTCGGCATCTCTCCGATAGACATAACAATGATAACAGCCGGGGCTTATTTTGGTGCAGCCATGCCAGGGATTCCAATTTGTCATAGACCTCTGCCCTCCTTTTCCGATTTTTTATTCAAAATAGTCAAGCTGGTCTGCCGTTTGTTCCAAATGTTTCAAAAAATCACTTTGCGCTTGTACAGGAGAATCGACTTTATAGCCGCGCCGTTTTAAGATCCGGAATTTGAAATCCAATAATTCAAAGGGGACCTGCAGGAGGCTGGCGGCCTGGAAAAAGAACAGATCTTCGTTCAACACATCGATGACATCTTCATCCTCTAGGAGTAATTCGGATGCAAAAACATTGGCTTCATATTCTGTCCGATCCGTGGAATCAAATAGGGTGATCTCATGATAAGCGGCACAGGCAGAGTGGGAATGCAGCACACAATGCCCCAATTCATGTGCGATTACCACTTTTTGCAAGATATCGGGCAGGTCACTGTTGACGGTGATGTGCTTTTTGCGTTTATAAGTCAAAAAGAAGCCTTTGCAGCAACCTTCGAATAGGCCCATTGGTTCATGGGCCACAAGGATCTTCATCTGCTTGGCCAATCGTTCCGGATCGGATTCTGCGTATTTTTTCTTTAATGATCTGGCAATGCCAGAGATTGTTTCGAGCGTCAAACATCTTCCCTCCCTGCTTTTCCAAAGTGTTTCGACTGGATGCGGCAAGTGTGCATACCAGACAGGTGAGCCTATTTGGGCGCTTTTGTCTTTTTGCCAAAGGTTTCCTTTGCGGCCTCTTTGCATTCCAGGTAAGCTTTCATAACCGCTTGAAAGTAAGCGTCTTTTGCGTCTTCACTGATGCTTCCTCCGGCGAATAAGGCCTGATTTTGTTCCAGCATACGTTCTAAATTTAAAGAATCCTGCAGGCTGCTTTTTTGACGCATTTCTTCCACGTATTCCATGCGGTCCAGACCATAACTGGGATCCTCGATGGCATCGTTTTTTAAGTATTCCGTTGACACTTGGAGGGTTTTTGCCAGTTTATATAATTGGGTAGGTTGAGGGGCTGCCTCGCCCCGTTCGTAACCTGCGATGGAGCGTACGCTGATTCCAGCCTTTGTAGCAAGCTGTTTTTGACTGAGATCTTGTTGGCTGCGAAGCTCTCGCAATTTGTCTTTGAATGCTTTCATTTGTCACCTCTATCATCTTTTTTGTGTTTGCGTTTTGGTGTGCTTGTTGGATGTTGCAAAATCTTGCATGTTTTGGTTGACAATCTTGCGTTATCTTGCTACAATCAAAGGCAAGAAAGAAGCAAGAAAAAGCAAGAATAGGAAACTATATGCACATTATAGACAAGAGACGGGAGGTTGTCAAGCAGGTAAATTGCATAAAGTTGCATATTGTTGCTAATGGAAAAACCAGAGGTGAGAAAGGGGACAAAGGAGGTCCGATGCAGAGGAGTAGAAAGAAGGGGAGAACGGCAAAGAAGTGGGCGGGATCCCCATGGATCTCTATGGCAGCGAGAATCTCTGCGCCCTTGCTTGGGAGAAAGGAAGAAAAGACGATGAAAAATGTAAAGTGTCCGATCTGCGGCACCATCAATTATCACTTGTATTTGGAAGAGACAAACGGTTGGATGGAGTGTGAACGCTGTGGAAATCTGACTTGTTCGACAGCTGATCAAAAAATGAAATACATACCCGTGCTTACAAAGCAGCAATTACGGGAAATGGTTCGGGGTTGATCGGCAACCGGGGAGAGCAGTGCCGTGCTACGGCCAAAGACGATCAAAGGAACCGGTAGGGAAGAAGTGCTGCAAGGAAGAAAGAGGAGGGGGATCATGGGAAGGAGACATTCACTGGCCCAAAAAAGTATCCAGTGCTTATGCGAAATTTATGATCTGGATGAGCAGATGCTATATGAGAAGGCAAAGCTTTTGTTAAAGATCTATCGAAATGTCTGCTGGGCGGCTGGAGATCGAGCTGCCATGCGCCAAAAAGAGAGCGAAGAGAGTTATGGAAAGGAGTTGTCGGAAGGGTTGGGATACCTCAATGCCTTTACGCCTACGGAAGAACGGGAAAAATTTGAACAGACCGTACAGGGTTTGTTCCGGACCAACTGGCTGATCGAGCTGGTGGATACGGCGATGCTGAAGATGCGGGATTTCCCTTATACGCCGGAGCTGTATTTTGACATCATCTTTAAATGCTATTTGAGCCGGTTTTGCTACACAGAACCGGAAATCCTGGAAGTACTGGGATTGGAGCGGAGCACCTATTATGATAAAAAGAAGGAGGCGATCAAGATTTTTGGCTTGGCTTTGTGGGGAAATGCGATCCCACAGTGGAAGCAGGTGCTCACTCAATCAACCATCGAAGAAGAGGGGCAACTTCCTGGGTAAAAGGGATCCCCAAAGGACCATGGCCTTTTCAGGTCCGACAAAAATCCGAACAAGAGCCTACTGCATGTCCGATGCTTTGTGTGATAGAGTCAACATAGTAAAACGTGGCCGGTACCGGAAAGAAAGAGCGAGAAACGGACAGGAGGCTTTAGAAATGAAACGATACTATGAAAAAGTCTGCAGGGAAGCGGGATGCAGTGAGCAGGAAATAAAAAAGATCCGGGCGGTGTTTGCAAACGAAAGACGAAGAAGAAAGCTGCAGCAAAAAAATAGGGAGAAATACAAGTACCGGGCGATCAGTCTGGAAAGGCTGCAGGACCTTGTGATCGATGAGGAGCGCGATACCGAGAAGGAAGCGCTGCGAAGGATCACACTGGCGTATTTAAAAGATTTTTTGGGGCGATTTACCCCGGAAGAGCAATGGATCTTACTGATGCAAGGGGAGATGAGCGATCAGGCGATCGCAAAGACCTTGGGGCTCTCGACGTCTACGATGCGTTACCGGAGAAAACGGTTGATGGAAAAATTAAAGACCTTCTATTTGGAAGAAACTTTTTTTGGGGAAGAGGAGGCGGCAAAGGGGAAAGCGCAACCTCCCTAAAAATGGATCTCTGAAACAGAAGGGATCTTGGGATCGCACAAGGTGATCCAATCCTCTGCCTGCACCTGCAGCTGCTCGATATCGGCCCATACGATGGAGAGATTTACATTTAGATTTGTGGGACGATGTATGCGATACAGCGTATAGACCTCCTTGTGGCAGGTCACGAAGCTATACTTATCTTCCGGACGAAGTGGCTGAAAAAGCAAAGCGGCATACTGTGCAGACAAAAAACGGGGCATCTGCGCTGCCGCATCATCCAGAAATTGAAAATACCAATGGGAGGGAAGGGGATTTTGCAGCGCAATGGCCAGATGGTACCTCCGGTTTTCGACAGGTTCTTGCACCCAAGGGATCGGCAGAGTCTGTAAAGCTGTCAAAATGGTGGCAGCCAGATAGCGATCCTGGGGGTGTGATTGGGCGTCTGCGCTGGGAGCAATCCAGGGATACCCTTCTTTTTTTACATCCATATACCCGCAGGCATTTAACAGATCCCAGTAAGTGACTCCATTTTGCGCGTGGGCAGCGAGCCTCTGTAAGGTGTCGATACTTGGCGGGGAATCAAATTTTTGGTGGAGCAAGCGTGATAAATGGGCAGAACTGATCCCTGTCAAAGCGGCAAACTCCTTTTGGGTACGTGAGCCAACGCTGCGTTTGAGCAGATCGGCAAATGTGGTCTTGTCAAAGTCTGTACGCATCCGAATACCTCCTCATCCATTCTTATTTATTGTAACAACCGGAGGCGGGTGCGTCAATGAAAAGGAGGGGTGTCTTGTCCGGAAACTCTGCTTACTTGCATGATATTGATATATAAATCAAATATAATTGACATATATATCAATAATGGGTATAATGTGTATAGTGTAGAGGAAGGGAGGGGAGGAAGATGAAACCATACCTTGTGGATACGCTGCACGATGGAATGACGACGTATTATATGATCCGCTACCGGGAAGATCAGTCGATCGTGAAATGGCCAACCAAGTACCTCAAATATCGGATAGAGACAAATCACTCACCGAATACCGTGAAGCGGGAGGCATTTGCCCTTTCTTACTATCTGACGTTTCTGGAGGAAGAAAAGCTGCAGGTAGGTGATGTCTGTGTACTGCCCTATGATCAGCAAACAATCCATTTTACGGATTTCCTGCAATGGCTAAAGAGGGGCAAGCATACGGAGGAAGAGCATCTGCAGTGCCCGGCCAATGCAACCTGCAATACCTATCTGCGGGATGTTTTTGGATGGTATCAGTTTTTGGAATTAGCCGAAGAGCTGCAGGATCTGAAGGTCTTGGCAAGTCATGTGGTAACCTTTTCGAATCGGGAGGGGATCCGTTTGCAGACAACCCATCGCGTGTTTAAAGGCTATCTTCCAGAAGAAGAACATATTGGCAGGACCATCGAGCAAGAGAACCTGCTCATTCTGTTAGAGCATTGTACGAATTTGCGTGACCGGGTACTTCTCTTATTGCTGGCGGAGACCGGTTTCCGAATCGGTGAAATGTTGGGAATCCGCTACACCCAGGATATCGATTACCAATCGCGATGTCTGAAAGTTCGTTTTCGAGAAAACAATGCAAATGGCGCAAGGGCGAAAAATGCGGAATACCGGAGGGCCAAGATAAGCGCGGAAACCTTTGAAGTGCTCATGTGCTATTTGGCAGAGCATCGGGAGATCTTAAAAAATACGGAGTACCTGTTCGTAAATTTGTCTGGCGCATATTTGGGGGAACCCTTGGGGGTCAATGGCGTTTATGCGATGCTGCGCCGTTTGGAAAAGAAAACCGGGATCAAAGCAACGCCGCATATGTTGCGCCACTATTTTGCCAACGAAAGGAGAAAGGCCGGATGGGATCTGCTTTTGATCTCAAAGGCTCTGGGACACCGTAAGATCGCAACCACCGAGAAATACCTGGATATCGGAAGCGAGGAATTGGTAGCAGCGACAGACCTCTATTTCCAAAATCATAAAAACTTGTATGCAATCGATCAACTGCTATAAGGAAAGAAAGGAAAGGAGGTGGAATGCCATGCGGCAAATGGAAAGTCGGAAGTCGTATCTTTACAGCCAGCAGTGGCAAAAGGAACTGGAATGCTGTTCGTATGTAACGGGAAAAGAAAGGGAGATGGTGGCGGAATTTCTCTGGGAGATCGGGGTCGATTCGTTGGGGGAGGTGACGTTGGAGACGGAAGAGGAGTTCCGGGATTTTGTTGCACAAAAAGAATTTCTTTCGCCCAACCAAAAAAAATATTATGCAGCCGCTTTTGAGTCCGTACTCTTTTGTTATTGGCGTCCGTTTTTCCCAGATCTTGTGGAAGAAGTCAAGGCCTATGGGGAGTTGTCGCGGGTAGAAGCGAACAAAATCCTCCATTACCTGATGATGCAGGGGATCCATCGATTGGAAGAGATTGACTACCAAGTCCGGGAAGCCTATGAATCCTATGTTGCGAAAGCAGCGTTAAGCCGAATGGAAACGCATTTGAAGGTCCTGGATCGCCTGAAATTATTTGCGATCAAGAAGAAGCAGGAGAGGCAGCCGTTTCGGCCCTGTAAGTTACTATTTCAAGAAGCACCGATCTACCTGGGCTATCATCCCGATTATGCGATCGCAAGGAGTTTTTATTACCTTCGCAATAAACAAGAATTATTATTTGATTTTTCTCTGCAGGCGGACGTTCGGTTAAAGAAGCAGATTTTTGCAATGTTAAATCATGTGTTAGAAACAGAATACAATTGGAAAAATCGAAGGGAGCGGTTTCTTCTTCCTTTGCAAAAACTGTATTTATTTTGTGTGCAACATGGAATTTCGGATCTGGAGAAGCTGGAAAAAACAGAGATCGAGGCATTCCGCGGGAGTATGGAAGGGAAGGTTGGCACAAAAACAAATCTCTATATGCAGATCGTTGGGAACGTAAGAAAATACCTGTTTTTGCATGCGGAGAAGACAAATTGGGATGCAAATGTATGGTATTTAGCGCGTTTTTCTTTCAAAAATGGCCGGATAAATCCAGCAAATTCGCCAGAATCCTTCCATTTTTATGACATCTTACAGGTAGACAATCGGAAGCTTTTTCAGGCCTATATGCGCTATTGTATTGGGGTTAGCAATAAGGCGATCCATTCGATTCAGGGGGAATATTATCATATCAAAGACTTCTTGCTGTATTGTGATCGGATGGGATATTCCCTCACAGAAGTATCTGTAAACGAGGTCGATCGCTATATAAAAGAAGAGGAAGAAAAAGAACTGCTGGCAGATACTTTTAATAAGATTTTAGCTGATATCCATGGCTTTTTTTGCTTTTTATTGATCAAAGGATATATCAAAAAGAATCCGCTTTGCCTCGAATACTATTTGAAAAAAGTGCTCCCAACCCATCGGGATCGATGTGTTTCTGAGGAAAGTCAAGGCAAGTTATTGGCCCATTTGAAGTACTTTCCAGAACATCTGCGGTTGATGTTTCTTCATTTGTGGAGCGTTGGATTGCGGATCAACGAAGTGTGCTGTATCAAAGGGGATGCCTATTTTTGGAGGGGACAGGATGCATGGATTCGGATTTATCAACACAAGATGAAGACGGAAAAAATGATCCCGATTCCCACGGTTTTATATCAATTGATGACAGAGTATATCAAGAAAAAGCAGATCGGACCGGAAGAATATGTGTTTCAGAATCGGAAGGGAGGGGCCTATAAGAGTCAGACGTTCTGCACACAAATGCAACGTTTGTGCAAGGTGTATGGATTGGAGTGTGAAGATTTTGTTTTTCGGTCGCATGACTATCGACACGGTGTGGCAACTAAAATGTATCAGCAAGGTGTATCCATACAAGCGGTACGGGATTACCTGGGGCATAAAGAGGAGGATATGACCAAGCAATATTTGGATTATATCCCGGATCAGATCGACGAAAGAAGCGATCTTTATTATCAATCCGCGCGTAGTCTGGGGAAAAAAACAAGAAGAAAGAAGGAGCAGGATGGAAGCAAAAACTAGGATTTATGTGAAGGATCTGGCGTGTTATCAACGTGCGACAGCGGCACAAAAAGCCAACAAATTGATAAGGCCTGAGCAATGCTTTGATCTGTCGAAGCTGCCTACGCAGGGGCTGCAAAAAGAATTTGGTACCTTTATCTTATTTCGGGGACAGCACTTGGCATTGGGAAGTATACGATCCGAATTTTGGCCTTACCACCAATTATGTCGATTTTTTTGTGCGTGTTATCCGAACATGGAAAGTTTGCTGGAAGAGGAGAAAGAAGATCTGCTCCGGGAACTGAAAAAGTGGATGCTGCAAAATGGATGTTCGGTAACGAAAACACAATATAGAAAAGAATATGATGCAAGAAAGAGATCCCGCGCAGAAGCGATTTTATATCTCGAACGGATATATAAATATCTTTTGCCGGAAGAGCAGTGCCCGGAAACAGAAAAAGATATCTGGCATTTGGAGCAATTGGGGTTTCCGCTAAAGGAGAATTCTGCCTGGAACTGTCTGACGCTGAATTTTAGCGGCATCAAGCAAAATGGGATGCGGCAGGAAGTAAAAAAGGCCTGTGAAGTAACTTTGCGGTACCTGGCAGTGCGGACGATCCAGCAGCAGATACGCGCAGTCAAACGGCTTTCGCATTTTTTGGCACGGAACTATCCGGATACCCTGTCTTTTCGGATGTTTGATCGAGAGCAGCTGGAAGATTATTTAGTGTATATAAATACCGAAGTAGAAGGGAAAAAATCATTTCGGAGCGAATTGCAGAGCCTGAAGAGCATTTTGGATACCATAGGACGGATTTATGATTGGAGGCAGTTATGTCAAATTTTTTTATCAGGTGACATACCGACAAGAGGAGAATGCCCTGCCTACCGTGCCTATTCGGATCGGGAATTGCAATGCCTCAACCGGGCAATCGTAAATATGGATGAGCAGGTTGCGCGCGCGTTATTTTTGCACCAAATGCTGGGTAATCGAATTTCCGATACCCTGCTGTTAAAGACCGATTGCTTAATAGAAAGAGGGGGAAATTGGATGGTCCGGGTATATCAAGCAAAGACCCAAAGAACCTGTTATAAACCGGCGCATGAGGAGATCATACAGCTGATCCAGAAATCGATCGCTTATACAAAGGATCGATATGGGGAAACGGAATATATTTTTGTTTATGACAAAGACCCAAAGACACCTATGCGGTATGGAAAAATACAATACCAACTCATGGCGATGATCCGCGAAGAGGATCTACGAGATGACAGAGGGGAATTGTTCGGTGTAGGAACACATACTTTTCGCCGGAGTTATGGAAAACGGTTAACCGAAATGCATGTGGATGATCATACGATCGCAAAATTGCTGGGGCATTCCAATACAAACACAGTACAACGTTATAGGAAATTTGGTGATCGAGCATTGGCGGAGGAGACAAGGGAGACAAGAGCTGCAATGGACGAGGTATTAGCGCAGATCACAAAGGAGTGGGAATAATTGAAGAATTATGAAAAGATGGTTGAGAGCAATCATCAAATGAACCAAAATAAAATAGATCTAGCTGTGAGTGAAATCCAGAAAATGCTGGATGAAAACTTGAGAGTGGCCGTTGGAGAATTGGTAAAAAGGACGGGGTTATCACGGGGATTTTTTTACAAAAATGGAGAAGTTCGAAGGGCGTTGGATCGAGCACAGGATTTGCAGTCGGGCAAAACCTTTGTTAAACCGCAGCAAGTAATTCTTGACAAAGCAATGGAAAAACAGCTGCTGCTAGTTAAAAGACAGCTTGCAAATGCACAGGAAGAAAATCAAACATTAAAAGAAGAAAATCAGAGGCTGCAAAGAGCATTGAAGAAAAAAGAACTAAATTTTATCAAAAGCTTATGAAGCAAAAGACTCTTATTCATGCATTTCTACAGAATACACAATGTATACAGTGTATAAAAGCTTATTTTATCTATATTATTCCAAAGATAGTAAATATATTGGTGGTGCTGATTGGACTAGTAGTCATTTTTAAAGAGCAGCTGGTGAGTCTGGTGAAGAGTATCCTTTCTAAGATTACCGAACAGAGTAATTCTATTTAGCTGCAGCATGGACAGAAAAGACCATGCCTGTGCTCATTTCTGAACCGGAATTGGTTTTAAGGCAGTTTCAGGTTCTGTTATGATTTCCGGAAACTGACAAGGAGGTGGAATTCCCTGAAAAAAGGAAGTGTTACCGTATTTCTCGCTTTTGTGCTGAGCTTATCCGTTGCACTGGTCTGTGTACAGATCACTTCTGTAAAGCTGGCGGCGTCCAGAGTACAGATTGCAGGAGCCCTGGATATTGGAATGTATTCCCTGTTTGCGCAATACGATCAGGAGCTGCTGGAAAATTATGAGCTGTTTTATCTGGATGGCTCCTTTGGAAGCGGTTCCCTGAATATGGGCAGAATGTATGATGTGGTAAGAGCATATATGGAACCGGTGCTGGAGCAGAATTTCACAGAATTAGAACTGGAGAGCGGAGGATGGACGGGATACCAGCTGGCCACAGATGACAGCGGGGCTTCTTTTTACCGGCAGGCAGTGGAAGCAGAACGGCTGCTGCTGGCTGATCAGGGAATTCAGCTCCTGTTGGGCAAGGTACAGAGCCAGACAGCAACAGCCAGAGAGCAGGAGCAGATGCAGGAAAGCAGGGACAAAGAGAGCATATTGGAGCAGTATGATACGGAAATACAAAAGGCTGCAGAAGCCAGTGAAGAAACAGAGTTTACAAATGAAGAACCGGCAGCGCCCCCTGCGGATCTGCAGGAAAATCCCATAGACGTGATCCGAAGGATACAGAAGATGGGAATACTGGAGCTGGTATTGGAACAGCCGCAGAAAGTCTCCGGACTGCATGTGGAACCAGGTGAGCTTTTGTCTGGCCGCAGTTAGAATCAGGGGATGCCGATGGGGCGGGAAGCTGTGCAGGAGGGAACTGCTGACGGACTTTTGTTTCAGGAATATCTTCTGAACAAATGTGGGAATTTTCTGCAGCCGGGAAACGGCAGCCTGGCATATCAGACAGAATACATTTTATTTGGAGAACATTCTGATGTGGAGAATCTGAAAAAAACAGTAAATCGCATTCTGCTGCTGCGGGAGGGCGCGAACCTGATCCATCTATACAGTGATGGAGAGAAGAGCGCGCAGGCAGGGGCTCTGGCTTCTGGAATTGCGGCGGCTTTTTTGATTCCGGTGGCGGAGCCTGTGATCCGTCTGGCGATTCTGGCCTGCTGGGCATTTGGTGAGAGTATATTGGATGTGCGGGAACTGCTGGCGGGAGGAAAGATTGCTCTGGTAAAGGACAAAAGCAGCTGGCAGCTGTCTCTGGAGAATCTGCCGAAGCTGCTGGAACATTTGGACAGTGACAGGAAGGAAGCAGAAAACGGGCTGACGTATCAGGATTATCTGCGTATTCTGCTATTTATGCAAGGGAAAGAGGAAAAGCTGGAGCGGGGCATGGATATGGTGGAATGTTCCGTCCGGGCAATGGAGGGAAAACAGAATTTTCGGCTGGATTGCTGTATTGCGGCGGCAGAAATAAGTGTGGATGTACGGGCGGGAATGCAGAAAAGTTTTACAGGGATCCGTGCATATACTTATGAGCAGGCAGGCGGATAGGAAGATCAGATGGGAGGCAGATACAGGTGCTTTTTCGAAAGTGGATTTCAGGAAACAAAGTAAAGACAAGCTCTCTTCCGAGAAAAACGGGTTCGAGATCCCCGGCAGGACCCGGCAATGCTTTTGAAAAAGCATCTGCCTCTGCCTCTCACAGAGGCAGTATGACGGTGGAATGTGCATTTGTGCTGCCGTTGTTTTTATTGGGAATGCTTACGCTGGTATCTTTTATGGAGATTTATAAGATACAGACGGAGAAGCTTCTGGAATTATGCAGCAGCGCCCGAAAAGCCGGAATGTATGCATATGCAGTTGGAGAACCGGAGGAGATTACACTTCCGGCAGTTTATTCTTTTGAAAGTCCGATCGCATTTATTCCACTTCCCAGAATCTGGATGAAAAATACCGTGACGGTCCACTGCTGGACCGGATACAGCGGCGGGGAAGCGGCGGAAGACGGACTGGAAGGAGAAGAAATGGTATATGTGACTACATATGGAGGTGTCTATCATACAGACGCTTCCTGTCACCATCTGGATCTGTCCATTCATCAGACCACAGAGAGCAGCGTGGGACAGCTGCGCAATCAGAGCGGGGAGAAGTATTATCCCTGTGAACATTGCGGAAATACAGGAGAAAGCGGGGGACTGGTATATATCACAGATTCTGGAAACCGTTATCATAAAATGGCCGGCTGCAGCGGACTGAAGCGGACGGTCCGGCTGGTCAAGAAATCGGAACTGGCACATCTGCCCCAGTGCAGGACCTGCGCAGCAGCAGGGGCGTGACGGATGGGAGGAATGGGAATGCAGATCATACAGAGAGCCTGGATTGTACTGATGCTGGGATATTTCTCTTACTGGGATATCCGGACCCGGAAATTGCCGGCGAGAGCGCTGCTGCTGTTCCTGGCGGCAGGAATACCGGTACTGATCAGCCGGATAGTTGAAACAGGGTGGATGGAAGGATTTTCACTGCTGCCGGGAGTTTTTTTCTGGCTGATCAGCCGGATCAGCTGCGGAGATCTGGGAATGGGCGATGCATGGATGGTGTTGGGAATGGGGCTTTATCTGTCCTGGCAGGAAATGCTGGTTTTTCTGATTCTGAGTATGTTTTTGAGTATGATATGGGCAGGAAGTCTGTTTCTGAAAAGGAGAGACGGCAAAGAGACACTGCCGCTGCTGCCTTTTTTGCTGGCAGGGTATATAGGGGGAATGTATTTTTGGAGTATATAAATGAACGGGGAAAAAATTATCTGAAGGGGAGTTTTACAGTAGAACTGGCGTGTCTGATGCCGCTTATTCTGCTGGTGGTTTTCGGAGTCTGGTCAGCGGGATTTTATATGCATCATAAAGTATGGCTGACGGCTGCCGCTTATGAAGCCGCCGTTACAGGAACTGCTGAGTGTGTATTTCAAAAAGAAAATGGCAGTGCAATGGCGAGACTGCGGGCAGAAGAACGCCTGAAAGATTATTTTGAAGTTGAGGGGGAATATTGTTATATCAGCGAAGAAAACGAAAATATTCAGGTGAGGGTTGAAGGAGAGGTACAGGCGCTGTTTGGCGGAATGAAGTGGAAGCTCCAGGCAGAGGGGAGCAGTGCCATCTGCAGACCTGTGGAGTTTATACGAAGTGTCAGAGTTGTCCGGAAAGCTGCGGATGCAGTGGGGAGGTCATAAATGGAAGTAGAATATAAACGGGACATGAATCACAGTTATCTGGTTATCAAAGGAGAAAACGGGCAAAATGTGGCCTCCTATCAGATACGGATGCTGCTCGGAAATGGAGTGTCCTCGCTCCTTCCCTGTACGATAAGAGGATTAAACGGCGAGATCCTTTTCTATTATGAAATCACTGGCCGTCAGTCCCTGTTTTCTTTTTATGAAAAACAGAAAATAGGAAGCGGGGATCTGCAGTGGATATTGGACGGTATCATCAGCGGTCTTTCACAGATGGAAGAATATCTGCTGTGTCCGGATGATCTGGTACTGCGACCGGAATATATTTATCTGGATCTGGAACAGAAGAAAGTTCTTCTGTGTTATCTGGCCGGATACCAGAAAAATGCGACCGAACAATTTCAGAGTTTTACGGAATATTACCTGCCAAAGATCGATCATACAGATACCCGGGCCGTATCTGTGGGGTATGGGATTTACCGTCTGGCTATGGAGGAAGGAATCCAGGCAGAACAGATGAAGGAAATGCTTTATCATTATTCAGGGGAGGAAATGACTCCGGTACAGAAATCTGGTTTTCAGAATGAAAAAGAAACAGATTTTGAAGAATATCAGAAAAAAATGGAACAGGAAGCGGTCCGCCGGGAAGCTATGCAGGCATTTTTTGCGGACGGAGCAGATGAGGAAGAAGGGGCTGAAGGGCCAGTGGTCTGGGCGGCTGTTCTGGGGGTAGCAGCTGTGGCTGGCGGCGGACTTGCAGCCTGTCTGCTGGGATATCTGCAGTGGCAGCTGGCTTTGCTGTTGTGCGCAGCAGCTGCAGCAGCGGCGTTTTCCATGCTTGTCATAGGTAAGTGGAGCAAACGGCAGAAGACAGAAAAAGAAAAAACACAGGAGCCAGGGAAGGAAGACAGCAGGGAAAGTCTTTGGGAGGAATTCCAGGAAGCCCGTCAGCAGAAGCAGGAGGGACGAACAGAAACCGGGGAAGAGGATCAGGAAGATGGCCTTTCCAGCGGAGAAACAACGGTGCTGTATCAGACCCGGCAGCCTCTGGTCAGTTCTCTGGTCAGCAAGATCCCCGGGAAATATCCGACAGTTTTTCTGGAAAAAGAGATGACAGTTATTGGGAAATTACCGGTGGCGGCGGATATTCTGCTGGAAGCACCGACTATTAGCCGGGTTCATGCCAGAATTACCAGAAAAGAGGAGCGATTTTATTTGTCGGATCTGAACTCCCGCAATGGGACCTGTGTGAACGGAAGGCTGCTGCAGGGGGAGGAGGAATATGAGCTTCAGAATTATGATGAGATCAGCTTTGCGGAAATCCAGTATATTTTCCTGAAATAGCTGGAATTTTTTCGGAAAATAATGTATAAAAGAAAAGGATGATTTTATAATTATGCATTAGCACTGTATGGGCTAAACGTCTGTACAGACCATATCTTTCGTATATATAATGACATGGAGAAACTGATTGGAAGGGAGTCATACAGAGGATGGAAGCATTTCGAAAGTCGCCGGTGAATAATACGATAATCCTCGTGAATATTCTGGTATTCCTGGCGGTGGAAATTTCCGGCGGAAGTCTGGATACGGAAAATATGATTTCCTGGGGTGCCATGTATGTGCCGCTTTGTCTGGAACGGCAGGAATACTACCGGTTGTTTACCAGTATGTTTCTGCATTTTGGAATGGCTCATCTGGTAAACAATATGTTGGTTCTCTATGTATTGGGCGACCATTTGGAGCGCGCAATGGGGAAACTTGCCTATCTTTTCCTGTATCTTGCAGGGGGATTTGGCGGAAATCTGATTTCATTTCTGGTGGATATCCAACGGGAAAACTATGCAGTATCTGCCGGAGCTTCCGGAGCTGTATTTGCAGTTATGGGAGGCCTGTTCTACGTGATTCTGATCAACAGAGGCAAACTGGAAGATTTTACGACCCGTAAGCTGTTGATCGTAGCAGGTCTTGCTTTGTATTTTGGTTTTACCAGCACAGGGGTGGACAATGCGGCCCATGTGGGAGGCTTGCTTTGTGGATTCCTGTCTGCGGTACTGTTGTACAGACGCAAAAAATCTCAGTAAATAGAGGTCTCGGGAGAAAGAGGAAGCTGTAAGGTAAAGGTGGTGCCGCTGCTTCCGGTCTGTACGGATACAGTGCCGCCGTGGGCTTTGGCCACTGTTCTCACTATGGACAATCCAAGGCCGGTGCCTTCGGGTTTGTGTGTGACGAAAGGGTCAAAAAGGGTATCCAGATATTCTTTTGGAATGCCGGGACCATTGTCAGTCACGGAAATACACAGAAATGCTCCGTCAGTCTGAGCGGAAAGACGGATTTCCCCGGGGCTTTGGATAGCTTCCTCTGCATTTCGAATGAGATTGAGGAGAGCCTGCCGAATTTTGATTTCGTCAATGGACAGAGCAGGCAGGGGATGCCGAATTCTGCATTCGAATTGTATGTTCAGGTACTGCAGTACCGGGCGTACAGAGGCAGCAACCTTTTCAAGAAAGATATCCATATAGACTGTCTGGGGAGAAATGCGGGAGGCATTATTGTAGGAGGAAAGATCCTGCAGCAGAGCTTTCAGATATTCCATATTGTCCATAATATCTTCCCAATAATCGCAGTCAGCTATTTCCGGATATTTTTCAGACAGAAGCTGTAAAGAACTGTTGATCAGTGTAACCGGATTACGGATTTCATGTGAGATTTTGGAAAGGGTATATTGTTGGTCCTGTTGTAATTGAAATAGTTTTGTTTCGTATGAATTCATAAATGATCACCCAAAAAAAGTTTATCATTGGCGTTGGGAAATGGCAATGCATATCGTACTGCATATTTCGACAGAATGCGCCAAAAAAGGAAATGGAGGTAAATGAAATGGAAAACTGTATTTTTTGTAAGCTTGCAAAGGGCGAAATTCCGACAGCGACTTTGTATGAGGATGAAGAATTTCGCGTGATTTTGGATCAGGGTCCGGCGAGTAAGGGGCATGCGCTGATCATTCCCAAAGAGCATGCGGCCAATTTGTATGAGCTGCCGGATGAACTGGCAGGAAAAGCCATGGTTCTGGCGAAGAAAATGATTACGAAAATGACGGACGTGCTGGGATGCGACGGTTATAACGTGGTGCAGAACAATGGTGCCGCGGCCGGACAGACAGTATTTCATTTTCATATGCATCTGATTCCCAGATGGGAACAGGATGGTGTTGGGGTGACATGGACACCGGGAACGCTGACAGAGGCAGACAAGGAAGAAATACTGAAGGCATTTCAAAAATAACAGATAGCAAGGGGTTTTACAGATGATGAGTAATGAAAGCTTTAAAAGAATCTATGAAAACAATTATAGGTTAGCCATAAAGATTGCTTTCGACATGATCAGGGATATGGAGTTGGCAGAAGACATCTGTCAGGAGGTATTCATGAAATTGTATCAGAGATTCGATGAACCGGATGAAGATCTGATACGTGCATGGATCGTACTGAATACCAGGAGAAAGACGATCGATTATATGAGAAAATCTGCGGCAAGCCGGGAAGTATGCAGTGTAGAGGAGAATCTGGTGCGCAGGGAAAGTCCCTATGGCATGCCGGACAGCTGTCCTGCGCAGATGGTGTATGGAGAACTCCGCAGAGAGATTTTTGAAAAACTGAAAGAGAAAAATTCATTGTGGCATGACTTGATGGTGCGGATCGTAATTCTGGATGAGAATCCAGAAGCAGTGGCTAAGGAATATGGCATATCCATCCTGCATCTGCGGACGACGATTCACAGAGCCAGAGTCTGGATTCGCAAAGAATTTGGTGAAAGTTATAAAAATCTGAAATATTAATTCCGCTGAAACGTGAAACTTATTTGCCGGCAGCACATTGTTCGATCAGGCTGACAATATGGTCGATGGAATCAATGTGTTTGCTGGCAGACATGGCATCAATGTAGGTCTGCCGGTTTGCGTAAAGTTCATGGATCGCTTTCAGAAGCGTCTGATCTGTGATTTCTTCTTCCTCCAGTACCATGCTGTAACCCTGACGTTCGAAAGAACGGGCATTTAAAATCTGGTCTCCGCGGCTTGCTTTGGCAGAAAGAGGAATCAGCAGATTGGGTTTGTGGAGGGCGCTGATCTCACAGATGGCATTGGCTCCGGCACGGGATACCACAAGGTCGGCCAGTGCGAAAAGGTCAGCCAGCTCTTTCTTGATGTATTCATACTGGACGTAGCCTGGTACGTGATTCAGGGAGGGATCCACCTTATCCTTTCCGCAGAGATGAATCACATGGAAGTCTTTCAGCAGTTCAGGAAGGATTTTCCGGATGTTTTCATTGACAGAGGCGGCGCCCAGGCTTCCGCCGATAACCAGGATTACTGGTTTGTCATCTGAAAATCCGCAGAATTCCAATGCCTTGCTGCGATCGCCCTGCAGCAGTTCCTGTCGGATGGGAGTGCCGGTGAGAACCGCCTTCTCTTCCGGCAGGTGGCTGACTGTCTCCGGGAAGTTGCAGCAGATTTTGGCTGCGGATGGAATACACAGTTTGTTGGCGAGTCCCGGTGTCATATCGGATTCATGGATCAGTGCCGGAATTTTCAGCTGCCTGGCTGCGATGACTACGGGAACGGTGACAAAGCCTCCTTTGGAGAATACCACATCTGGTTTTAAAGTCTTTAAAAGCTTTCTTGCCTGCCCGTAACCTTTTAAGACCTTGAACGGATCAGAAAAATTTTTGACATCAAAGTAACGCCGGAGTTTTCCGGAGGAAATCCCATAATAGGGAATATTGATTTCTTCGATTAGTTTTTTCTCAATTCCATCGTAGGAACCGATGTAGGAAATGGTATAACCCAGTTCCTGCAAACGGGGAATGAGAGCCATATTGGGAGTGACATGGCCGGCTGTACCGCCGCCGGTTAGGACAATATGCTTCATAGTAAGCAGCCTCCTGTTATTGTTAATATTTATCTACCATTACCGTGTTTCCGAATGTCTGCATGATTGGTATGAATTAGGGCCATTGTGCTGGCCAGACACGTAAAAATGGAAAATCGGTCAGTATATTAGATACTATGAACCAGGGAAAAAGAAATGTCAAGGAAAGATGAGTTGCAATGGATAAAATGAGTCGGAAAATAGATGAGAATTTGGAGATCGGTGACTGGATGTCTGAAGAGTATAAAAAAGAAGCAGACGACATTATCCAGGATGTATTGAGCAAAGACGATGTGCTGCCAGATGATCAGATTGATGTACAGGGCTCGTATGAAAAACTGGTTGCGGAGATGAAAGTCCGGGGTATTTACCGGGAGGACAGCCAGCCGGAGACAAAGGAAGCTCCGGAAGAACCAAAGAAAGAGAAAAAACAGGGAAAAGCAGCACGGGGACTGGCAAAAGCCGCCGCTTTTTTGTTGGTTGTGGGTGTCAGTGTGTTTGCCGGGAGTATGACCAGCGAAGCGAACAGGAATTATTTAATTGATAATATTAATATGTTGATTGGAAATGATGTGCAGGTGAATGTAACCAGTGGCAGTGATCAGGATGTGGCAGAAACAGATGAGAATGAAGCTGTATTGGTTATAGAAGATAAGTTGTCTGTAGGTGTTCCCACTTTTTTGTACCGGCCTGCAAAGTTGAAATATTATAGTTATTATGTAGATGAGACGGCGATGAATGCTAATTTGAATTATCTGTATGGTGAATGGGCAATAAATTTACGAATTCAGGTATCAAATGATGAGATAGCTTCCAGTATATCTATGCATGGAGATGCGGATGAGATAATTCCTGTGTATAGCAATCAAAATATTAATGTCGAATTATATAAAATACAGGAAACGGGTGACTTACAACCGAGTTATATGGCGCAGTGGAAGGTAGAAAATGTATATTATCAATTAAGCGGAAAAATGGACTATCAAGAATTTAGACATATGATTGAGCAAATGGTTTTAGAAGATTAAACGTTATTTTTTAGAGGGGGGTTCGTAATAATAGAATAATGTTGGACGGATGAGATAGTAAGGAGGGATGGTATGAAATTACGACAAAAGGTTCTAGATATAAAATTGTGGGGGGCGGCTTTAGTTGTTATCCTATTATTATTGATATATAATACTCCAGTTATGGCTAGCAGTATTTTGGATGAAATAGACTGGGAGCGTGAATCAGAAGATATTAATGGAGATTATGCGGAAGATATTCAGTATGGTTTGACTAGAGGAAATCTGTTTAATTATGGATGTTCGACGATTACTAAATTGTCTAGTAATAAGATAACCGTTTCTGGTACAACTATGGCTCATCGTACTTGTGATACATTATATCTCTATCTGTACCTTGAGAGAAAAGTTGATGGCTCATATGGAACTTACAAATACTGGAATTATTCCGATACCGATTTGTTCGACTTAAGCCGCAGCCTGACGGTAACCGTACCCAGCGGCTATTACTACCGGGTGCGTGGCTACCATGCGGCAAAGGACGGCGGAGTGAAGGAGTCCAGAACCACTCTGACCAATGGAATTTACATTGGATAACACTGCAGACATATAGAAACAGGTAACAGCATTTTAAAGAAAACATCTGTCTTACATTACAAAAGAGGCAACTTGTTGTCATCCGGGGAGGAGCCGGAAAATTCTCTGAAGTACTCCGGGGCGGCGGAACAAAAAGGGGCTGCGGGAGGCAGTACGCCACAGGCGGAGAATCCTGGGCGGCGTGATTCTTTTTGTGTATCCGGGCAGTTTTACAGAATGGGAAGGACAGTATAGAGAAGTCTGCTTTTCTGTTCTATAAAAAAGAAACGGCCATGTGCAGCCGTTTCTGTGCCCCGTGAGTTCTTTATTCTTTTGGCTGCGTCTGTGTACAGAACAGTTCTGTGCAGCGTTCGGTACGCAGATGCCGGCATCTTTTTTATTTCCCACTTATATATCATGAAATTCAAAAAGCAGCTGAACGGGAATGTTCAGGGCGTCTGCAATATCAAACAGTTTGGTCAGGGAAACAGACGCAGTTCCGTTAGGGGCTTCAATATTACTGATGTGTGTCCGGCTGATGCCTGCAGCTTCAGCAAGCTCGATCTGTGTCATATTGCGGAGCTTTCGGTATCGTGCAATATTCAGACCCAGTTGTTGAAATTTGTCATGATGCTTCTCGTCCATGGATCGCCCCTCCTTTGTTTTTATTAGTTTATGCAATTTTATTGGAAATATAAACAAACTGTATTAGAGAGTTTGCAATGTATAACATTGCAATAGAGAGGCCGGTACATTGAAAAAAATATAGGGGAAATTTTGAAAATATTACGCATTTGTTACAAAATTAATTAAAAACCATTGCTTTTTTGAGCGTTCATGTTATAATAGACAAGTACTAAGGAAAACGAAGTATAAAAAAGAGGTATATTTTATGAACAAAAAAAGATTGTTATCCTGGCTGTTGGCTGGAGTTTTAAGCGTAAGCCTGGCAGTACCCGCATCGGCTACCAGTGTGGATGAGGAGATTGCCGATACACAATCTGCCAAGCAGGAAACACAGTCCAGTCTGGATGCTGCGGAGAACCAGATCAGTTCTCTGGAGGAGACGAAAAGAGAGTTTGAAGTTTATCTGAATGAGCTGAACGCTGAGTATATACAGCTGAGTCAGCAGATAGAGGAATTGGAAGGACAGGCACATGAGAAAGAAGCTGAGCTGCAGGAGACCCGCGAGAAACTGAAGGAAGCGCAGGCTCAGGCAGAAGAGCAGTACGAAGGAATGAAAGAGCGTATTTCCTATATGTATGAGAATGGAAATACTTCTTACCTGGAAGCCATCCTTTCTTCAGAAAGTTTTGCAGAGATGATCACCAGAGCGGAGAATATCCGTCAGATATCTGAGTACGAAAAAGATACACTGGATGCGTACACAGAAACACAGGCAACGATCAAAGAGCATGAAGAACAGATAGAAAAAGAATCGCAGGAGATTGAAGATCTGCAGAACGAAAAAGAATCCAAACAGGCAGAGGTGCAGGAACTGGTGGATTCCACAACGGAGAACATCACATCCTATGCACAGCAGATCAGCGACAGTCAGGCCCAGGCCCAGTCGCTGCTGGAAGAGCTTACAAGTCAGGAAATTCACCTGAATGAATTATTGCAGGCCCAGGCTGCAGAAAAAGAGGCAGCAGAGGCAGAGGCGGCGGCAGCTGCAGCAGCAGAGGAAGCAGCGCCGGCGCAGGACGAGGCTGTGGAATCGCAGGATCAGGAGGTTTCAGATGACAGTGGGGAAAATGACGCTGGCACGACCGATTCATCTGAGGAGACAGCAGATGACAGTGCATCATCTGACGCGGCACCTGAGGAACCTTCACAGGATACCGGTTCCGATTCTGCGGATTCTGACGCGGCCGATTCAGGAGCGGACGCAGACAGCAGTCAGGGTACATATCTGGGAAACTTTAAGCTGACTGGATATTGCAACTGTGCGCAGTGCTGCGGAACCGCAGGAAATCAGACGGCCAGCGGCACATGGCCTTCAGCGGGAAGGACTGTGGCCATGGCAGGCGTACCGTTTGGAACGCAGCTTTTGATCAATGGAACCGTATATACCGTGGAAGATTTGGGAACACCTTATGGACATGTGGATATTTTCTTCAGTTCTCATCAGGAAGCACTGAATTTCGGGCTTCAGTACGCGGATGTATACCGTCTGAGCTAAAGAGCAGAGCTGTGTAAGCAAACAGAAGATGGGAGTATTTGAAAGAAACAGCCATGGAAACACAATGTGTTTGAAATGGCTGTTTTTTATATATGACAGGAAAGCAGAACGTTTCATTCTGACTTCCCTGTCACATAAAAAATCCGTTGGATGCAAGAGGTCCGGTGGACATCTGCTTTGCGCCGACTGGAGTGAAACGGGGATCGCACTGTGGCGGAGGATACTGTGCAGAAGGGGAGTGTGTCTGAGGGATACTGCTGCCGGATGCGCTGGCATTGGAGTGAGTACAAATAAGGTGGGACAGTATGAAAAAAATTCGAAATTTGTTAACGGCGGTTATGGTGGTTCTGCAGCTTATCATTTTGCAGCCTTGGGCGGTGTATGTCTGGGGAGCGGCGCTGACTGAGCCAGTCATTGAATCGCAGGCAGCGGTATTGATGGATGGGGATACAGGGGAGATTCTGTATGAGAAAAACGGGACGGAACAGCATTATTGTGACAAGTGCGGAGAAAGACGGGCGTGCTCTGATCGCAGTGGTAATGAAAAGCGAGCAGACACATTATGAAGATACTATTAAGCTGCTGGAGTATGGATTTGCCTATCTGGAGCAGAATGAGGAAGAGATTTCATCGGAAGGAACGGGAATGAGTATGCAGACTGCAGAGCAGGACGATTCTTCGCCAGAGGAAGAGGAAATATCGTCAGACAGCAGGAGCGCCATTCCCTGGCCGGCAGCAGTCCTGGGCGGAGGCGCGGTTCTGGCCGGGCTTTGTGGCGCGTATGTCGGTGTACAGAGAAAGAGGGCCAGAAAAAGAAGGCTGCAGGTACGCAGACGGAGGGCTGCGCAGAACAGAGCCGGAAGAGAAAACAGAAAACGCAGGACAAACGAATCTTTATGAAGGAAATGAGCCGGTGAAGGGAGAAAAATTATGAGAATTGCACAGTTTCAAACCCAGGTATTTCGAGAAAAAAGGAAGAATCTGGATGAGATGGAGGAATGTCTGAAAGGGATTTCCGGACGTCAGGTGGATCTGGCGGTTTTTGGCGAAATGTTCAACTGCCCGTATGAAACGGAAAATTTTCCGGTATATGCGGAGCCGGAGCATGGAGAATGCTGGCAGCGGTGCAGCTTTCTGGCGGAGAAATATCATATGTATCTTCTGGCGGGATCGATGCCGGAGACAGACCAGGCGGGACGAATCTACAATACGGCCTATCTGTTTGACCGAAACGGAAAGCAGATTGCCAAACATCGAAAAATCCATCTGTTCGACATTGACATTAAGGGAAAACAGTATTTTCGGGAGTCTGATACCCTGAGTCCCGGGGAATGCTGTACCGTAGCCGAAACAGAATTTGGAAAAGTAGGGATCTGCATCTGCTTTGATTTTCGATTTCCTGAGCTTGCCAGGAAAATGGTGCTGGAAGGAGCGGAAATACTGCTGGTCCCCGCCGCTTTTAATACTACCACAGGCCCGGCCCACTGGGAGTTGATGAACCGTGCCCGGGCGGTGGATAATCAGTGTTATGTGGCAGCCACATCCCCGGCCAGAGATGCACAGGCGTCTTATCAGGCCTGGGGGCATTCTATGGTGGTGGATCCATGGGGAAATGTTCTGGGAGAGATGGATGAGAAGCCGGGATGTATGGTGACAGAGATCGATTTGGGTGAAGTGAAGCGGATCCGGGAAGAACTGCCTCTGCTTACGGCAAGGCAGCCCCGGATTTATCAGATCTGATCTTTTCCATTCGATAATTTGTCAGGATAATGCCGTGTCTTTCCACCTGCTGTTCCTGCAGAACTCGGTAGCCTCTTTTTTCAAAAAAGGGTCTGGCGGTGATGGAAGCGGCAACGGTGAGCCGTTCGGCGGCAACAGCCTGCTCCAGCCTGTCGCAGAGAAAGGTGGCGATTCCCTGGTGCTGATGATCTTTGTGTACATACAGCCGGTCCAGATAGCCTGTGGGAGTGATATCACCGAAGCCCAGAACCTGTCCTCCTTCTATGGCAAGCAGGGTGTAATGCTGGGAAAAAGACTGATCCCAGGCCTGCAGATCTACCGTACCCGGGGCCCAGGCCTGCAGCTGTTGGGGCGTATAGTCGGCAGCGTTGACAGAATGGACCGTATCGTAGAATAACTGGGCCATTGGCAGGCAATAAGAGGATTCATATTTTTTTAAGATCATGATCGGGTATCCTTTCTTTTGGAATTCTTGCGTCCTGTGGAACATTTTTAGCTGCAGAGAAAGCCTGAATGGAATCTTCTGCTTTTCTTTACGAAAAAACAGCACATCCTTCCGGATGTGCTGCTCTTTCGTGCCCTTCTATAGGACTTATTCGCAAATCGAAGCGACGTGATTCGAACACGCGACCTCTGCGTCCCGAACGCAGCGCTCTACCAAACTGAGCCACGCTTCGAAGCAATAGTTATTATAGGGCCTTTATCTTCATTTGTCAACAAAAAGTTTTGTTCTATGAGAAATTTTTATTCATATATTTTAGAGAATCAGAATCTGCAGGAGGCGGACAGTGTCATCTTATCGTAGATTTGTCGCTTATCTATATGAATACCATGGCGAGACCAAGAAGGAAAACCGGGGCTTTGTAAAAGTAGAAGCCAGAAATGGAAACTGTATTATGGAGGTACATATGCAGTGTCCGAATCTGGCGCCGGATCAGAACTGTCAGATCTATGGCTTTGTGCGGAAGCAGCAGGATCTGTGGGGGACCAGGCTGGGTGAAGGCAAGACAACTTCCGGGAGGGTCGATTTTCGGCTGGCAACCAGAGCAGACAGTTTAAATGGGAATCCAGTGGGGCTGGACGATCTGAATGGCATGGTGATTCTTCTGGAGGGAGGCGGATTTTATGGAACCCAGTGGGATGATGAGCCGATTTCTCCGTTGGCATTCCGGCTGCCCGGAGAGGGGACAGAAGCAGACCGCGGACAGGACGGTGTGGTATCAGAAAGAGAAGAACCAGATGAGGGAGTGCAGGGAAGAACATCAGGTGATAGAAAAGCTGGGGAAAGAGAACCGGGTATTGGAGAATCTGAGAGAAGAGAGCGGAATGACAGGGAGTCCGCAGAAATAGAATGGAATGACAGAGAGTCAACAGAAAAAGAGTGGAGTGACGGAGAGACTGCAGAGAGAGAATGGGGAGACGGGAAAGAGAAAGAAAGAGGAGAATCGGGCAGAGAAATGCAGGAAAAAGAAGAAACGGATGGGGTCGGAGAAGAGACTCTGCCGACAGAGGACAGAGAAACAGAACGTGATCTGGCTCAGGGAGAAGACGGGGGATTTGCAGATATGGAAGGAGAAATGGAGTCTCTGGAAGAACATACGGAGAATCCCAACGATATATCGGAACGATCTGCAGATTTTGTGAGAAGAAAAGAGAAGTCAGGAGCTGATCTCACGGGAAATAGAGAAGAAATGGGGAGAGTGGATGTCCGGGAGCCGCAGCAGGAAACCAATACGTTCTGGCCGTTTGAAGACGGCGAGATCATAGAGTGCAGGAAGATGACGCCGGCGGATTTCCGATATTTTCCCAAGCGCGTATGGCCCATGCGAAACAATCGCTTTTTGCTCCATGGTTATCAGCAGTTTGGCTATCTGTTGCTTGGAAAGCTGCGGGGAACCAGCCAGTATGTGCTGGGGGTTCCGGGCGTGTATGAACAGCAGGAACGGATGATGGCCAATATGTTCGGGTTCCCTCATTTTAAAAGCAGCCGTCTCCCGGAATTTGCAGGTATGCAGAGAGGCAGAGGCGGTTACTGGTACCGCCTAATCGATACCCCGAATTTCCACCCTGGAAATGGTTTCTGAAAGGATGGATGCAAAACCGGAAAGCTCTTCATAAGAATAGCTGCTGAACCCGGGAGAGATCACGGAAGGGGAGTCCTGGTAAGCCTGCAGGAAATAAGCTTCTGCGCCGCTCAGCCATTTTCCGATGGAACGGAAATCCTCCGGACGGTGCAGCTCCTGGACTACTGTGGTGCGGAATTCATAGCGAATGCCGGAATGCATCAGATAGTCTGCGGAGGCTTCGATGGCAGGCAGATCCGGATAGCGGAGTCCGGACAGCTTTCCATAATTTTCCGGGGAAGATTTGATATCCATGGCAACCATATCAATCAGTCCGGACTGATGAAGGGAACGGATGACATGGGGACGGGAGCCGTTGGTGTCCAGTTTGATGGCGTATCCATAAGAACGGATGGTCTCCAGAAGCTCGGGAAGTTCCTGGTGCAGAGTAGGTTCACCGCCGGAGATGCAGATCCCATCCAGGATTCTGCGGCGTTTTGCCAGAAAGGCAAGCAGGGTGTCCCGGGAGATTTCCGGTTCTCTGGCAGGATGGAGCACCAGAGCGCTGTTCTGGCAGAACGGGCAGCGGAAATTGCAGCCGTCCAGGAAGAGTGTAGCGGCCACCTTGCCCGGATAGTCCAGTAAAGTTGTTTTATTTAAACCACATATTTTCATGGCAGGTCCTCCAAAAAGAAACATACAGGATGCACCCTGCAGTTTGGTCTGTAAATCCAGTGTAACGGATTTGACAGTATTCGTCAAACCGTTCCGGCAGGAGACATTTCTGCGGCGGATTGCGTCTGACGGGTAAATCGGCTATAATGCAGGCATAGAGGAAAACGGGGAGGCATTTATGGAAGAGCAGGAAAAATATATGAAAGAGGCGCTGAAACAGGCCAAGAAGGCTTATGCGCTGGAAGAAGTGCCCATCGGCTGTGTGATCGTCTGTGAGGGAAAGATCATTGCCAGGGGTTATAACCGAAGGAACACCGACAAAAATACGCTTTCCCATGCGGAACTGAATGCTATCCGGAAGGCCAGCAGAAAACTGGGTGACTGGCGGCTGGAGGGATGTACCATGTATGTGACGCTGGAACCCTGCCAGATGTGTGCGGGGGCCCTGGTGCAGTCCAGAATCGACAAAGTGGTGATCGGCAGCATGAATCCCAAGGCAGGCTGTGCGGGTTCGGTCATGAATCTGCTGGAAATGGACGGATTCAACCATAAGGTGCAGGTGGAAAGGGGCGTTCTGGAAGAAGCGTGTTCCGCCATGCTCTCCGGTTTTTTCCGGGAGCTTCGGGAAAAAAAGAAAAAAGAAAAAGAGGCAAAAAAAAGGCTGTTCTGAGAGGAAACTTCAGAACAGTCCTTATTATGTCCTTTTTTCGCGCGCCGCACCTCGGAATACTACCATGAACGTTACCTTTACAGTTAACTCGGCCCAGGCACCCTCACGGCACACAAGAGCTTCTGCTTAGTGCTGCTACATTCCTGTCCTGACACGGTTCACAGATTCCTGTTGCGTAAGACCCAGACGTCAACATCACTTATAAAGGGCAGCTTCACGAATAGGAAGCCTCAGATTGGCATCACCCCTGCTGTAGCGGATTGCAGGTTCAGGGCACCGCTAACTCCCCGGCTGCGCGGAGCTTAATTATACTATGATTTCCGGGGATTGTCAATTATGCGGGGGGAAAATTTTAATCCGCCCGGATCGGCGATGGGTGTATTTCTGGTTGTGAGAATGGGAAAAGTATTATATAATAAACCCAAGATATTATAAAGAAGGGCGGGATGCAACGTGATAAAGAGGATTGGAATGCTTACCAGCGGCGGTGACTGCCAGGCGCTTAATGCCACCATGAGAGGTGTGGTAAAGGGACTGACCAACAGTCTGGATGAGCTGGAAGTATATGGTTTTGACGATGGTTATAAAGGGCTGATCTATGGAAAATACAGAATGCTCACTTCCAAGGATTTCTCCGGGATCCTGACACAGGGAGGAACGATCCTGGGGACTTCCCGGCAGCCGTTTAAGCTGATGCGCGTACCGGATGAGAAGGGTCTGGATAAAGTCGAGGCAATGAAGCAGACATACTATAAGCTTTGTCTGGACTGTCTGGTGATCCTGGGCGGGAACGGCACACAGAAGACTGCCAACTTGCTGCGTGAGGAAGGGCTGAATATCATTCACCTTCCCAAAACCATTGATAACGATATCTGGGGAACCGATATGACCTTCGGATTCCAGAGCGCACTGAATATTGCTACGGATGCCATTGACTGCATTCACACCACCGCTGCTTCTCATGGCCGTGTATTTATTGTTGAAGTGATGGGACATAAAGTGGGAAGTCTGACGCTTCATGCAGGCGTTGCCGGCGGTGCGGATATTATCCTGATACCGGAGATCCCCTATGATATTAAGAAAGTCGTGGAAGCCATCCAGCGGAGATCCAAAGCCGGCAAGCGCTTTACGATTCTGGCTGTGGCAGAAGGAGCGATCTCCAAAGAGGACGCGAAACTTTCCAAGAAAGAACTGAAAAAGAGACTGGAAGAGCGGGCCAAGAAGTACCCCTCTGTTTCTTATGAGATTGCGGATCAGATCCAGAAGATTGCCGGGAATGAAGTGCGCATTACCGTTCCGGGACATACACAGAGAGGCGGAAGTCCCTGTGCATACGACCGTGTGCTCTCCACCAGAATCGGCGCCGGCGCGGCAGCAGCGATTCTGGATGAGGAATATGGTGTCATGATCGGTATTGTAAACGGAAAGATCAAGCGGGTACCGCTGGCAGAATGCGCCGGCAAGCTGAAAACTGTATCACCCAAGGATCAGACGGTACTGGCAGCAAAACAGATCGGCATCAGCTTTGGCGATTAATTGAGACAGATAGGAGTAGATCCATGAGCTATACCGCTCTATACCGAAAGTTCCGTCCGGATAATTTTTCCGATGTCAAAGGACAGGAACATATTGTAACTACACTGACAAATCAAATAAAGGCAAACCGTATCGGGCATGCGTATCTGTTCTGCGGAACGAGAGGGACCGGTAAGACCACTGTGGCGAAAATCCTGGCGAAAGCAGTGAACTGTGAGCATCCTGTAGACGGAAGTCCATGTAATACGTGCCCCACCTGTATGGCTATACAGGCGGGGACTTCTATGAATGTGATTGAAATCGATGCCGCTTCCAACAACGGTGTGGACAATATCCGCGAGATCCGTGAAGAAGTGGCTTATCGTCCTACACAGGGACGCTATAAAGTCTATATTATTGATGAGGTTCATATGCTGTCCACAGGGGCGTTCAATGCGCTGCTGAAGACATTGGAAGAACCTCCTTCTTATGTTATTTTTATTCTGGCCACCACAGAAGCCCACAAGATACCGATTACGATACTGTCCCGGTGTCAGCGGTATGATTTCCGGCGGATCACCGTAGATACCATTGCAGCCCGTCTGGAAGAGCTGAACCGGATCGAAGGCGTGGAAGCGGAGGAGAAGGCCATCCGTTATGTGGCAAGGGCGGCTGACGGTTCCATGCGTGATGCCCTCAGTCTGCTGGACCAGTGCATTGCTTTCTATATGGGAGAAAAGCTGACCTATGACAAGGTTCTGGATGTGCTGGGAGCTGTGGACACGGAAGTATTCAGCCGGATGCTGCGGCAGATCCTGGAGGGCAATGTGAACGGCGTGATCAAAGCTCTGGAGGAGCTGGTGGTAAGAGGCAGGGAGCTGACCCAGTTTGTGTCTGATTTTACCTGGTACCTGCGAAATCTTCTGCTGGTGAAAACGTCGGAGGATCCGGGGGAGGCCATTGACGTGTCCTCTGAGAATCTGAAAGCCATGGAAGAAGAGGCGCAGATGACAGAGGTGGAGACGCTGATGCGGTACATCCGAATCTTCTCGGAACTATCCAATCAGATCCGTTATTCCACACAGAAACGGGTACAGGTGGAGATTGCACTGATCAAGCTGTGCCGGCCGGCCATGGAAACCAATCTGGATTCTGTTCTGGACCGGATCCGTGTTCTGGAGAAAAAAATAGAAGAACGGCCTGCTTCTGTGCAGGTAATGGTTGCAAATACCCCGGAAGATAGGGTAGAATCGGAATTGACTCCTGCGGAAATGCCCAAGCCGTCCAGAGCTGCTCCTGAGGATCTGCAGAAGATCGTGGCAAACTGGCGCGGAATCGTGGCAGAAACCACCGGCATGTTTAAGCAGAAGCTGCTGGGGGCGATACCAAAGTATAATGGAGAGACAGGAGAACCTGTCCTTTACGTGGAATTTCAGGATTATTACGGGCAGTTGTACATTGATGACCCCATGTACCGGGAGGAACTGAAAAAACTCATTGCCAGAAGAATGGGCATGGATGTGGAGATCGTCATGGTGATGGGCGGGGAACATCAGCAGCAGGGGCTTGCGCAGATCACTGTGGATGAAGCCCTTCGCAGCAATATCCATATGGATATCGAGTTTGAAGACGAGGAAGAGCCTTCCGAAGAATAACAGAAAAGAGAGCAGAAGGAGGAACTGTTTTATGGCAAAAAGAGGCGGATTTCCCGGAGGTATGGGAATGCCGGGAAATATGAACAATCTGATGAAGCAGGCACAGAAGATGCAGAAGCAGATGGAAGAGAATCAGAAAGCACTGGAAGAAAAAGAATTTACGGCATCTGCCGGCGGCGGCGCTGTGGAAGTGACCGTTACGGGCAAGAAAGAAGTAGTGAAGGTAAAGCTTCAGGAAGAAGTAGTGGATCCGGATGATATTGAAATGCTGGAAGACCTGATCATGGCGGCTGTCAATGAAGCGCTGCGCAAGATGGAAGCGGAGACAGCGGCACTGATGTCCAAGATCACCGGCGGACTGGGCGGAGGCCTTCCGTTCTGATTTCCGGGGCAGGGATAAGGAGACATAGAAGAAGTTGGAATATTACAGCAGTCATATCAGCAAATTAATAGAACAGCTGGCCAGTCTTCCGGGCATAGGGGCAAAATCGGCCCAGCGGCTGGCTTTTCATATTGTTAATATGCCCAGGGACCAGGTGGACCAGCTGACGGCGGCCATTGCAGATGCCAGAGATAAGGTACAGTACTGTAAGTGCTGTTATACGCTGACGGATCAGGAACTGTGTCCTATCTGCAGCAATCCGGCCAGAGATCACAGTACGATTATGGTCGTGGAGAATACCAGAGATCTGGCAGCCTATGAAAAGACCGGAAAATACGAAGGGGTCTATCATGTACTCCACGGGGCCATTTCCCCCATGCTGGGCATCGGCCCGGATGACATACGGCTGAAGGAGCTGATGCAGAGGCTTCAGCAGGATGTGCGGGAAGTGATCATAGCTACAAATTCCAGTCTGGAGGGCGAAACAACGGCCATGTATATCAGCAAGCTGATCAAGCCGTCCGGGATCCGGGTAAGCCGGATCGCCAGCGGCGTGCCGGTGGGAGGCGATCTGGAATATATTGATGAAGTGACGCTTCTTCGGGCATTGGAAGGAAGAGTAGATCTGTAACTGGAAAAGGAGAGTTGAAGTGGGCTTGCCCGCTTTGTTTTGGGGAAAAGTGAGCACGGAAGTGCTGAATTGGGAGGTAAGATTATGAAATTTTTTATCGACACAGCAAATGTTGACGAAATTCGCAGGGCAAATGATATGGGGATCATCTGCGGTGTGACGACAAATCCGTCTTTGATTGCCAAGGAAGGAAGAGATTTTTCTGAAGTGATTGGAGAGATTGCCGGTATTGTGGACGGACCCATCAGCGGAGAGGTGAAGGCAACCACCACAGATGCAGAGGGAATGATCGCAGAAGGCCGCCAGATTGCAGCCATCCATCCCAATATGGTTGTCAAGATCCCCATGACAGAAGAAGGACTCAAAGCAGTGAAGGTTCTGTCCAAAGAAGGAATTAAGACGAATGTGACGCTGATCTTTACGGCCAATCAGGCGTTGCTGGCTGCCAGAGCCGGGGCAACTTATGTATCCCCGTTCCTTGGGAGACTGGATGACATATCTGAGGACGGAGTGGCGCTGATCCGTACGATTGTGGAGATGTTCGCTGCTTCCGGACTGGATACAGAGATTATTGCGGCCAGCATCCGTCATCCGATGCATGTGACAGAATGTGCTCTGGCCGGTGCGGATATTGCCACAGTGCCCTTTGGCGTACTGGAAAAAATGCTGCATCATCCGCTGACAGATGCCGGAATCTTAAAATTCCAGAAGGATTACGAAGCGGTTTTCGGTAAATAAATAGATGTGTGACGGAGAAAACAAAGGTCTGCGGACCGTTGCCGGAATGTGACGGAGGCATTACAAAAAAGAAAAGGTGGAGAGAAAAAAATGAACAAACTGGAACTTCAGAAAGTTGCCAATGAGATTCGGAAAGGAATCGTGACTTCTGTTCATGCGGCAAAGGCAGGTCATCCGGGTGGATCCCTGTCGGCAGCCGAATTGTTTACGTATCTGTATTTTGAAGAGATGAATATCGATCCCAGGGAACCGGGCAAGCCGGACAGGGACCGTTTTGTTCTGTCCAAAGGCCACACGGCACCGGGACTGTATGCTGCTCTGGCCAACAGAGGGTATTTTCCGGTGGAGGATCTGACGACGCTGCGTCATCTGGGGTCCTATCTTCAGGGACATCCGGATATGAAACATATACCCGGAGTAGACATGAGCAGCGGTTCTTTGGGACAGGGAATCTCTGCAGCGGTGGGAATGGCTCTTTCTGCAAAGCTGAGCGGTGATTCCTACCGGGTATATACCCTTCTGGGAGACGGCGAGATCCAGGAAGGCCAGGTGTGGGAGGCGGCCATGTTCGCAGGCCACAGAAAGCTGGATAATCTGGTAGTGATTGTGGACAACAATGGTCTGCAGATCGATGGAAATGTGGCAGACGTCTGCTCACCCTATCCCATTGACAAAAAATTTGAGGCATTTAATTTCCATGTGATCAATGTGGCAGATGGAAATGATTTTGAACAGCTGGATGCGGCTTTCCGTGAAGCCAGAGAGGTGAAGGGAATGCCCACAGCCATCGTTATGAAGACCCTGAAAGGAAAAGGTGTTTCCTTCATGGAGGGACAGGCCGGATGGCATGGAAAAGCCCCCAACGACGAAGAATATAAAATTGCAATGGCAGATTTGGAAAAGGCAGGTGAAGCGTTATGTCAGAAGTAAAGAAAATAGCAACCAGAGAAAGCTACGGAAAAACACTGGTGGAACTGGGAAGAGAGCATGAGGATCTGGTGGTGCTGGATGCAGACCTTGCAGAAGCCACCAAAACCGGAATGTTCAAAAAAGAATTTCCGGAGAGACATATTGACTGCGGAATCGCAGAGTGCAACATGGCAGGCATCGGTGCGGGACTGGCTGCTACAGGCAAAGTGCCGTTTATCAGCAGTTTTGCCATGTTTGCTTCCGGACGTGCTTTTGAGCAGATCCGCAATTCCATTGCGTATCCTCATTTGAATGTGAAGATCGGCGCCACCCATGGAGGCATTTCTGTAGGCGAGGACGGAGCCACACACCAGTGCAACGAAGATTTTGCTCTGATGAGAAGTCTTCCGGGAATGACTGTGGTCTGCCCGTCAGATGACGTGGAAGCCTGTGCGGCGGTGAAGGCGGCTTATGCCCATGAGGGCCCCGTGTATCTGCGGTTTGGACGTCTTGCAGTACCTGTGATCAACGACAGACCGGATTACCACTTTGAACTTGGCAAGGGAATCGTATTAAGAGAAGGAACCGATGTGACCATTATCGCCACAGGGCTTTGTGTAAATTCTGCCCTGGAAGCTGCAGAGCTTCTGGAAAAAGACGGAATTTCCGCACATGTGGTCAATATTCATACATTGAAGCCTCTGGATGAAGAACTGGTGGTGGAAGCAGCCAAAAAGACAGGAAAAGTAGTGACCGTAGAAGAACACTCCATTATCGGCGGTCTGGGCAGCGCAGTCTGCGAATGTCTGTCGGAAAAGCATCCGGTGCCGGTTTACCGGATCGGTATCCGGGATGTGTTCGGAGAATCCGGACCGGCAGTGGAACTGCTGAAGAAATATAAATTAGACGGACAGGGTGTCTATGAACAGATAAAGGCATTTGCATAAGGATGTCTGTTATGAAAAGATCTGGGCTTGGCGGTTGGAAACGGAACAACAGAACAGCCGGCGAACAGGAATTTTATGCCTGCATCCGGGATCTGGCAGAGCACCCGGTGGTACAGAAAATGAAAAATTATACTCAGCATGGGCATACAAGCTGTTACCGGCACTGTATGCGTGTGGCGTATTATAATTACAGGATCTGCAGATTTCTGGGACTGGATGCCTGCTCTGCGGCGCGGGCCGGCATGCTGCATGACCTGTTTCTGTATGACTGGCATACCCACGCCAGAAAGACCGGCCAGCGTTTTCATGGCCTGACGCATCCCCGGAGAGCCCTGTGCAATGCCGGCCGGCATTTTGTTATTAATGACCTGGAGCAGGAAATGATCCTGAAACATATGTGGCCGCTGACTGTGGTGCCGCCTTGCCATCCGGAAACGCTGATCATTTGTCTGGTGGATAAATACTGCAGTCTGTGTGAAACGGCGGGCGGCTGGAAGAAAAAGCTGTCTCGCCCCGGGCGCTGGCGGTAAAAGTTTCCGGGAAGCAAAGAGAGTCATCTTCGGCAGTTCCGTGCGGAGCTTCTTCCAGAAGCTGGGGGAATCTCTGGCAGCAGGAACGATAGGCATACAAGATTCCGTCCGTAATGGCGTTTGCCATGGAAATAACTGTATAAAGACGGGTGTTCTGCAGGGAGAAATGTTCCAGCATACCGGCATAGCTGACAATTCCGGTGATGAAAATATCGCCGGCTGCGGGAAGCTGTTTATGCACGCCAGCACCTGGGTAGAGTTTGCCATTGCCAATGGTGACGAAACCCAGGTGCTTTTTTGTGCCCAGGGAAGCATCAATGGCAATGACCAGCGGAGACTTATGATTCTGATAAATGTCTGTCAGAGTAGAGCTCAGGTTCATCGCGTGTACAGGAGATTCCAGCGTTCCATACAGGGCGGTTCCGGGCAGACGGCAGCCTGACAGATTATAACCGATGTAAGGCCCCAGGGAATCGCCGGTGATACGGTCGCTGCCGATGCAGAGAAAGACCAGTTCCGTCCAGTGCTGGAAGTGCTGCTGGATACATTTGCGCAGGCCATGTCCGATTTCCAGACTGCAGTGTTCTCTACGGCTATCAATATAGAAAGTCATATGGCAACCTCATTTTTTTCTCTTTTCTCTTCATCATATCCCCGTTTTTATAAAAATATACCTGTGGAAAGCAAGTGAAAAAATGGAGCTGCGGAGCATACCTGTGCTGCGGTAAGTTATGAGAGATTCTGTCGTGAAATATTTTGGAACGGGTCTTAAGATTTGCTAAAATCCGCAGATGCTCTGTGGTATTCTCCTGAACAGAAGGGGTGATATCGCGATGATAGAAGTGATTTATAAAGAGGAGAAAAAAGAAGCAGAGGGGAACGAAAAATTTTTCAGGATTCCGAGAAATATACGGCAGATAGGGGAACCCAGGGGCAGTCACAAAATTTATATTGAAGATTATGCTCATACATTTCTGGAGAAGCTGGCGGCAGATGGGAGAAAACAGGGAAAGACGGCGATCCTGTTCGGCCAGATCAACTGGCAGGAAGGAGCTGCCTATACGTTTATCAGGGGAGCGCTGCTGGTGGAAAATCTGGATGCAGCACCGGAGAAAGTGGCGTTTACAGAAGAGATTTGGACATGGATTGAGGAAAAAAAGAAAAAATACTTTCCGGAGGAGGCTGTTGTCGGCTGGTTTTATACCATGCCGGATCTGCCCATGGAGATCAGTGACAGCTTTTACCGGACACACCTGAATTATTTTGGTGGAAATGATAAGGTTTTCTTCCTGAAAGATCCTACGGAACAGGAGGAGGCCTTTTTTGTCTATGAAAACGGACATATGGCACGGCAGGAGGGCTATTATATTTATTACGAAAAAAATCAGCAAATGCAGGAATATATGATCTCCGTGCAGGGGAATATGACGGTGGATGCCAAGCCTGCGGCTGAGGACCAGGCAGTGGCAAGCTTCCGGAAAATCATTGCAGGTAAAAAAGAAAAGAAAGAAGAGCAGAAAAAAACGCCGGCGTTCATGTATGCGGCCAGTGCCTGTCTGACGATTACAGTTCTTGTGATTGGGATCAATTTTCTGAATGATTATCAGAAAATGCAGCAGACCACAGAAAATATTACTGAAGAAGTGCGTCAGGTGGCAGGATTTCCGGAAAGTACAGCAAAAGAAGACGCTGCGCAGGAACAGGAAGAACACATCCGGGACGAAGAACAGGATACGATATCACAGGGAGCAGAGAAGGAGAACGCGGCACAATCTGCAGAACAGGAAGAAAAACAGCAGGCCGGGGAGCGGGAGGAGGCAGCCCGGGATACAGATCCGGAGAGTACAGATGGAGAGGACGAGCAGGAAATAACCGTTCAGGATTCCGTGACGGAAACTATCAGAGAGGAAAATCAGCGGCAGACGGAAGAGCAGGAGAAAAAAGAAGCGCAGACGACCGATTCAGCGGCAGAACCGGGAAAAGAAGAGGCCGGGGCCGGGGCGTATGAAAGTTATACGATCCAGTTTGGAGATTCTCTGTATAAGATCAGCACCAGAAAATACGGTACAATGGATATGATACCGGAAATTTGCAGATTGAACGGTATTTCTACAGAAGATATCATTTACCCGGGACAAAAAATTTTACTCCCGTAGAAGAGTGTGTTATAATGAGCCAAGCAAAGCATGTGCGTAAGAATGAGTACTGCGTACAGAGAAAATACGGATCCATAAGGGGAAAGAAGATAAATGGTGAAATTATTCAAGCGAAAAGGAAGGAAGAAACGAGCTCCTGTCCCGAATGAAACGGGATCGGCGCCTTTGCAGGCGCAGGCGGGAAATGAACTGCAGGAATACAAAGCCAGGCTGTCCCGTAACCGGAAGAAAAATCTGATACGGACGCTGGTTGTAATCGGCATTGTGGCAGTAGCGGTGTGTCTGCTCCTGTTTCTGGTGCAGAGAAGAAAGTATAACAGCTACCGGGTGGTGGCTACCAGTGAACAGGAGGATACGGTATCTACAAAGTATACCGAACTGGGCGGCAATCTCCTGAAGTACAGCGGAGAGTCGGCGTCTCTGCTGAACAAAGACCAGGAAACTCTCTGGAATGTTACCTATGACGAAATGCAGAATCCCATGATCGATGAGTGCGATGGTACAGTGGTAATTTACGATCAGGACAATGTTTCCATGGCCATTTTCGATGAGAGCGGCCAGATCGGAAGCGTCACGACCAACCTGAATATCGTGAAAGCGAAGGTGGCAAAACAGGGAGTTGTGGCGGCAATCCTGGATGGAGGCGATGATACCTGGATTAACTTTTATGCATCGGACGGCAGTCTGATCGCGGAAAACCAGACCCGTGTGGACGATCCGGGATATCCGCTGGATATATCTGTATCTCCGGATGGCATGATGATTATGGTGGCATACCAGTTTGTAGATGGCGGACAGACCACCAGTTATGTGGCGTTTTACAATTTTGGATCTGTGGGACAAAACCAGATTGATAATATTGTGAGCGGATACAAATACGAAGGTGTGGTGGTGCCCCAGGTGGAATATCTGGATGAAAATACGGCGGTGGCCTTCCGGGATGATGGATTTACCATATATAAAGGACAGGAAGTACCGAAGGAAGAGACTACTGTGGAAGTGGATCAGGAAATTGTCAGTGCCTTTTATGATGAAGAGAGTATAGGCCTTGTATTTATGAATGACAGCGAAGAAAATACAGATAAGCAGTATGTAATGGAGGTCTATAATAAAAACGGCAGGCAGAAATTTACCACAGAATTCGGCATTTCCTATACGAATATAAAGATGAGCGGCGGACAGGTTGTCATGCACAACAGCTCCCAGGTATGTGTGATCAGCGCTCAGGGCGTGGAGAAGTTTAATGGGACCATTGATGAAGGAAATATCAGTGATTTCTTCAAGCTGGGAATGAATCGCTATGTGCTTGTGCTGGACAACGGACTGGTTACGATTAAGTTCAAATGATGGAGTAGAAAATGAACCTGGATATGAATTGGCTTGCGGTGGGAGTGATTGTGGTACTGCTGGTATCCTGTATCAATGGATATCGGCGCGGATTTGTGAAAGAAGTGGTGTCAGCGTTTTTTGTCGTGCTGGCACTGCTGGCAGTATGGGCCATTCATCCCTATGTAAATCAGTTTCTGGTGGAGCATACGCCGGTTTATGAAGGGATTGCCGATACCTGTCTGGAGTTTTTGCAGGAAGAAACAGCTGTGGAAGAGGAAAACGGCCAGGAGAATCTGATAGAGGAATTGCCTTTGCCTTCATTTCTAAAGGAAGGGATCGTGGAGAATAACCAGTCGGAAGTATACGAGCTCCTGGGAGTGAATACGTTTCTGGAATACGTGGCAGGATATGTGGCGGAATTGCTGACCAGCGGAATCGCATTTCTCCTGTCTTATCTGCTGGCTTCTGTTTTGATCCATCTGGTAGTATTTGGCCTGGATATTATGACGAGACTGCCGGTTCTTCGGGGGCTGAACCGGTTTGCCGGCATTTTTGTGGGAGGTATCCGCGGTCTGCTGTTTGTGTGGATTGTGTTTCTGATCATTACCGTCTGCTGGAACACATCCTGGGGCCGGACATGCATTCAAATGATCGATGAAGATCTGTTTCTGAGTTATCTCTATGAAAAGGATATATTTGTCAAACTGTTTTTGAGTATTTTTCCGGCAGGGGGCATCTGACGTCATCGGATGCCCTCAGTTTTGTCCGGGGCCTTTTGCGGTTCTGAGATTTACAGGAAAGCAGATGTGCATTAATATACGGGAAAACACGCCGGAGACGGGAGAATCCTGTATAGAAGGGGGCAGAATCCATCGTTTTGGGGAATGAAAAGAAAATGTTTGGAGAAAATAAAAAAAAGATGAAAAAAGATGAAAAAAGATGTTGACAATCCTTTCCAGTCGTGGTATTCTAACTAAGCTTTCTCGTTGCGAGAAAGAAAAGCCAGCAAAAAGAGCTGAGAAATCTTAAAAAAAGATAAAAAAAGTCTTGACAAAGAATAAACAGTGTGGTATGCTGGTTAAGCTGTTTGAGAGAGCGGCAAAGAACATTGATAACTGAACAGTGAGACACATGGACTCGAAAATTCTTTTACAAGAACGTTTTAACGAACGGTTTTCGAACCAAAGACAGTAAGAAGGATAGGAATGACCAGGAGGTCATCCTGCCGGAAATCAAACCATTATACAGAGAGTTTGATCCTGGCTCAGGATGAACGCTGGCGGCGTGCTTAACACATGCAAG
>UQMI01000027.1 GCA_900542045.1 uncultured Blautia sp. | reverse complement strand
TCGATCTCCACCGGAAAATCCATCAGGCCTTTCACATGGTAGGAGATTCCCAGGTAGCCGGGACGGCTGACCAGATGGGAATCTTCTGCCCGCAGATCCGCTTCCGGTGAGAATCCAAAGGTCTCCAGCCGGCAGGTATGGTGCCGGATGATCTGCTCGTAATGGCGGTCATCCCTGTTCACAATTCCCACTTTGCACTGAGACAGCAGCATGGCCTTGCACTGGAGATAATGCTCGAAGCTGGTATGCTCATTGGGCCCGATATGATCCGGCTCGATATTGGTAAAGATACCGAAATCAAACTCAAAGCCTGCGGTCCGGTGCAGCATCAGTCCCTGGGAAGAAACTTCCATCACCACACAGTCGCAGCCTGCATCGGCCATCTCCCGGAAATACTGCTGCACCACGTAAGACTCCGGCGTGGTATTACTGGCCGGGATCACCTTATCTCCTATAATGGCCTCGATGGTGCCGATGAGTCCCACCTTATATCCTGCATTTTCCAGAATAGACTTCACCATATAGGTAGTGGTGGTCTTACCCTTGGTCCCGGTGATCCCTATGGTCTTCAGTTCTCTGGCCGGATGCCCGAACCAGGCTGCCGAAATACAGGCCATGGCATACCGGGTATCAGGAACCCGGATCACTGTCACATGGGACGGTGCCTGTACTTCTTCCTCTACCACCAGAACGCCGGCTCCCTTCTCCACCACATCCGGAATAAAAGAATGTCCGTCCACCACTGCGCCCCGGATACAGAGGAACAGGGAATTCTCCCGGACCTTCCGGGAATCATAGACCACATCCGCCACTTCCGTGCCCAGGCTTCCCTGCAGGCAGGTATATTCCAGATGCTCCAACAAGGTTTCTAATTTCATCTTCTATCCTCCATCCTGGTTCCTCCGCTCTTCTTCCTCCGGCGAAAAGAACCGTCTTTCCCATTCTGTCACAAAGTCAGAACGAAACGTTCTGACTTTCGTTACGCTTTTCCGAGATACCAGACACCTCTGGCATTCTTCCATACCATACCATATTTGTTGCCTTTTTTCAACTTCTGTGATCACTCCGGCAGAGGCACCGGACGCCCGCTGCCAGATGCAGATCCGCTGTCTGCTTCCGGCAAAAAAGCTGCCTTTTCGGATTGGATATACTTTTTTTAAAATTTGTTTATGGATTTTCCTGTTCTTTTAGAAAATGGACATACTTTCCTCACATTTCCCGCCTATAATAAATCTCGGATAGATGAAAGACCACTCTCTATCTCCCCCCTCAAAAGTTTAGGATAAAAGCCACCGGGCAGCAGCCGGTGGCTTTTCCTGTGTCCCGGAAGTTTTCCGGGATCTTCATAATTTTTCCGCCGCCGGCACCCTCCGTTCCAGAAGGCGTACCGTCGCCGCCGCGTCCTTTTTCCGGAATCCCAGCTCCTGCAGCCGTTTCAGCTGTTCCTTTTTGTCTCCTGATAAATATATTTTTTCCATGTTTCCTCCTCTTAACCTATTCACTGTGTCAATAATGGCAGATTTGGAAGTCTGCTTCCTGTCCCCGAAGGCCGGAATGCCCCCTCCTATGATATATGCAGTTTACTCCCATCTATTCCTTGGTGTTGAAGCTTGATTTTTCATCCCGCACACCCTATAATAATACTACTATGATAACGGTAAAGATACCCCACGAATATGGAATCCTTCGTGGCATATCATATAATTCTATTCAGGAAATGAGGTACGTGAATATGAGCACGAAAACGATTGTTGTCGCTCTGGGCCACCGCGCCCTGGGCACTACTCTGCCGGAGCAGAAACTGGCCACCCGCATTGCTGCCAAATCCATTGCCGATCTGGTGGAAGAAGGCGTAAATATCGTTATTTCACACAGCAATGCACCTCAGGTAGGCATGATCCACACAGCCATGAATGAATTCGGCAAATCCCATCCGGATTACACATACGCTCCCATGTCTGTATGCTCGGCCATGAGCCAGGGTTACATCGGTTATGACCTGCAGAATGCCATCCGGGCAGAACTTCTGTCCAGAGGAATCTATAAGACCGTCAGCACCGTTCTGACCCAGGTAGTGATCGACCCCTATGACGATGCTTTTGCCGAACCGGAAAAGATCATTGGACGTCTTCTCACAAAAGAAGAAGCCGAAGCCGAAGAAGACAAGGGCAATTTTGTAGCGGAAGTTCCCGGCGGTTACCGCAGGATCGTGGCTGCCCCCAAACCTCAGCGCATTGTGGAACTGGATGCCATCAGAGCTCTGGTAAATGCCGGTCAGATCGTCATTGCCGGAGGCGGCGGCGGGATCCCGGTACTGGAGCAGGGTGTGGAGCTTCAGGGTGCCAGCGCCGTCATTGAAAAAGATCTTACCAGCGGCCTGCTGGCGGAAGAACTGGATGCCAGCCAGCTGCTCATCCTCACCAGTGTGGAAAAGGTCAGCCTGCATCACAATACGCCCAACGCCGTTTATCTGGATACGGTCACCGTTGCAGAAGCCAGAAAACATATGGCAGATAACCAGTTTGCTCCCGGATCCATGCTTCCCAAATTTGAAGCCGGCATTTCCTTTATTGAGAAAGGGCAGGGACGCAAGGCCGTGATCACAGATATCACTCATGCCAGAGACGGTTATCTTGGCAAGACCGGTACGATCATTGTCGAATCATGACGAATTTTATCCCGCAAACAGGCAGCCCGCCTTTCAAGGCGTCCGGCTGCCTGTTTTTCTGTACTCCATAGCAGAACGTCAGCTCATCTTCTGTTGTTTAATCCTCTTTTTCCCAGTCAAAGGTACACCGCACCGCTTTCTTCCAGCCCTTCAGCAGTTTTACCCGTGTTTCGCTGTCGATTCCGGTCTGGAAGCTTCGTCCCACTTTCCAGTTGCCGCGGATCTCTTCTGCATCCTTCCAGAAGCCCACAGCCAGTCCGGCCAGATACGCTGCTCCCAGCGCCGTGGTTTCAATACAGCTGGGGCGCACCACTTTAGCATTCAGGATATCTGCCTGGAACTGCATAAGGAAATTATTGGCACTGGCACCGCCGTCCACTTTCAGTGTATTCAGCATCATCCCTGCATCGTTTTCCATTGCTTTGATCACATCATAGACCTGATAGGCAAGGGATTCTACCGTAGCCCGGATCAGATGATCCCGGTTGGCCCCTCTGGTCAGACCCAGAATGGCTCCTCTGGCGTACTGATCCCAGTAAGGAGCTCCCAGGCCGGTAAATGCCGGTACTACATAAACTCCGTTCGTATCCGGTACTGCCAGACAATGCGCTTCCGATTCCGGTGCGTTTTCCAGGATTCTCAGTTCGTCTCTCAGCCACTGGATAGCCGCGCCGGCCACAAATACACTTCCCTCCAGAGCATAGCCGGGACTCCCATCAGGATTGACTGCCATAGTGGTCAGAAGTCCATTCGTCGAAGTCACTGCTTTCTCACCGGTAAACATCAGGAGAAAGCAGCCTGTTCCATAAGTATTTTTCACATCTCCCGGTTCAAAGCAGCACTGGCCAAACAGCGCCGACTGCTGATCTCCGGCTGCTCCGCTGATGGGAATCTGCCCTCCCATGAGCTTATCACTGGTATATCCGTATATATAACTGGAAGGCTTCACCTGGGGAAGCATGGAACCTGGGATTCCCAGCTTATCCAGGATTTCCTGATCCCATTCCTGTTTGTGTATATTAAAGAGCATTGTCCGGGACGCATTGGTATAATCCGTCACATGAACTTCTCCTTTTGTCAGATTCCAGATCAGCCAGGTATCTACCGTTCCGAAGAGCAGATCGCCTTTTTCTGCTTTCTCCCTGGCCCCCGGAACATTTTTCAGAATCCAGGCAATCTTGGTCCCGGAAAAATAAGCATCCGGTATCAGTCCTGTCTTATCCGTAAGGATCTGGGCGTACCCCTCTTCCTCCAGGGCATCGATCATATCTGCCGTTCTCCGGCACTGCCACACAATAGCCGGATAAACCGGTTCTCCGGTATTTTTGTCCCAGACAATAGTAGTCTCCCGCTGATTGGTGATCCCAATGGCAGCAATATCTTCTGCATCCGCCCCGATCTTGCTCATTGCCTCTGCAGCCACGCTCATCTGCGATGACCAGATCTCCATGGGATCATGCTCTACCCAGCCCACCTGGGGATAATACTGCTTAAATTCTCTCTGCGCCATACTGCAGATATTTCCCTGTCTGTCAAACAGAATTCCCCGGGAGCTGGTGGTCCCCTGATCCAGCGCCATTACGTATTTCTTCTCCATATTAACCTCCCACTGTTCTTATGCCAGCAAAGACCGGCCGGCAAAATATCCCAGTACCAGGATGCCCAGCACGATCCGGTACCAGCCAAACACCTTAAAATCATGCTTCTTAATGTATTCCATCAGGAACCGGATTACAAACACAGACACCACAAAAGCCGTCAGCGTCCCCAGCACCAGGACCAGAATCTCCGCACCGGTAAAAGAGAAACCGAATTTGACCACCTTCAGCAGGCTGGCCCCGAACATGGTGGGAATTCCCAGGAAAAAGGTGAATTCCGCCGCCACCGTACGGGAGGCTCCCACCAGGATCCCTCCCACGATGGTGGCTCCTGACCGGGAAGTTCCGGGTATCACGGACAGCACCTGAAAGCAGCCGATCCAGAAGGCTGTGGAAAACTTCAGAGTGTCCAGACTGTCTGTCACCGGTTTCCGGTGCTTGTTATAGTTTTCAATCACAATAAACAGCACACCGTAAATGATCAGCATCAGAGAGACCACCACATAATTGTTGAATTTCTCTTCAATGGTGTCGTTAAACGGCAGCGCAATGATGATCGTTGGCAGACAGGCCACCACAATCTTGAACCAGAGTATCATTTTATTCCGGTCTATGTAACGGTCCACCAGATTCTGCTCTCTGCCGCGGATCCAAAACGGCCAGAGCTTCTTCCAATAAAGTACCACCACCGCCATAATGGCACCCAGCTGAATCACCACCTGAAACATGTTCATAAATTCCTGGCTCATATTCAGATGGATAAATTCATCCACCAGGATCAGATGTCCGGTACTGCTCACCGGCAGCCATTCGGTAACTCCCTCCACAATTCCCAGAAAAATTACTTTTAATATTTCTATGAAGTCCATAATTTCCCCTTTCCGACCCAGATGATTCGTGTCTTGTTCGTATTAGTATATGACAGGCCACCGGCTTCCGTCAATAGCAAAACGCCCTTATCCCGCCCATGGACAAAGAAAGCCGGTAAAGCAAAGAGCACCTGGCACAAATCCCGCCGAACTGTCACCGGCTGCCTGTCCGGACGCACCCCTGCGGACTTTCCTGTCTTCAAAATACTGATACCCAAAAAGAAAATAAGACAACATCCGATTATTGCAGGGTGCGGCCATCCACGCCCGGAAAACAGGTCTGGCAGAAAGGCTTTGGCGAAGGGCCGCCGTTGCCGTATGTACCAGGTTGCTCATGCTTTCCTTTATACACATCTTTCAGGTGTTCCTGAAATGTGCAGTAAGAAATCTTTTATATTTTAACATTTCGGAAATATATTCGCAATTATTTTTTTACTTTTGTAATATCTCCATTTTCCTCCTCCTCTGTCCTTTCACGTCTCTTCAAATTCGAATCCATTTGTTATTATTTTTGGCTCTTTGCTGCTCTGCGCGCCGCTGACTTTTTGGCAGAAATCTCCGCCACTGCCGTATACAGTACGTCAGTGGACGAATTAATGGCAGTTTCACAGGAATCCTGGATCACACCCACAATAAACCCGACGCCCACCACCTGCATGGCCACATCATTGGAAATCCCAAACAGACTGCAGGCCAGCGGCACCAGCAAAAGAGAGCCTCCCGCTACACCGGACGCGCCGCAGGCACTGATAGCGGAAAGAATGCACAAAATCACTGCCGTTCCAAAATCCACCTGAATACCCAGAGTATGGGCAGCCGCCAGCGACAGAACCGATATGGTCACAGCCGCGCCGCCCATATTAATCGTCGCGCCCAGAGGAATCGATACCGAATACGTGTCCTTATCCAGCCCCAGTTCCCTGCACAGTCTCAGGTTCACCGGAATATTTGCCGCTGAGCTTCTGGTAAAGAAGGCTGTGATCCCGCTGTCTTTCAGACATTTCAGTACCAGCGGATACGGATTTTCCCGAATGGCGATCAGCACAATGAGAGGATTTATGATCAGAGCCACCACCAGCATACTGCCCACCAGCAGCGCGATCAGATGCCCATAGCTGATCAGAGCTTCAATCCCCTGCTGGGAGATTGTAGTAAACACCAGTCCCATAACGCCGAAAGGTGCACAGTTAATAATCCACCGCACCACCTGGGATACCGCGTCAGAAAAATTGAACAGGGCGTTCTTCGTTCCCGGAGAGGCTTTCCGCAGTGCCAGCCCCAAAAGCACGGCCCAGGCCAGAATTCCAATATAGTTGGCATTTGCCAGAGCATCCACCGGATTCGAAACCAGGTTCATCAGCAGAGACTGGATCACCTCCGTCACATTTCCAGGCGGCGTCACTTCCGTAGCCGCATCTCCTAATTCCAGAGTCACCGGAAACAGAAAGCTGGCCACTACCGCCACACAGCCGGCCACAAAAGTTCCCAGCAGATACAGAAAGATAACTCGCTTCATGTTGGATTTTTTTCCTTCTTTCTGACCGGCCAGAGAACCCATGACCAAAAACAGCACAAGCACCGGCGCGATGGCCCGCAGTGCCCCCACAAACAGATCTCCCAGAATCGAAACAGCTGCAGCCTGGGGAATCGCCAGCCCCAGGATGATACCGATGATCAGACCGGCAATGATCCGTTTTACCAGACTGATCTCATTCCATTTTTGCAAAATACGCTTCATTGATTTCTCCCTCATTTTTTATTTTCCCTGCATCCGGCAGCTGATCCATGCAGCCGTCTGCCTGACACTGACTTCCTGCTTCCTCTGCCATATATTGTAAAAAAAGGATTCTTCCGCACAGGTCTCTCTGCCTGCGGCAGGTTGCAGGAAAATCGGACCAAAACCTTCTACTCTTCCTTCAGATAGATAAAAAGCTGATGAAGGGCCCGGGTGGCACAGATATATCTGGCCTGCCGTGACAGCGGCCGCTCTTCCTTCGGAAACACACCAAATACCTGATCGAACTCCAGCCCCTTGGCCATATAAAAAGTGGTAACATTCAGCCCTTTTTGAAATTTATCGCTGTCCCGGTCAATATAAGAGACCTCCAGGCCCATTTCCTTTAATCCGCGGTATGCTTCCTGCGCTTCTCTTTCTGTCATGGTGATCAGCGCCGCTGTTTCAAATTTTTCATTTGCCTCCTGCCAACGGGCCGCCACTGCCTTCAGCAGCGCGTCCTTCTCTGCAAACACCTGCTCGGTTACAGGCTGCCCGTGCCTCTGCAGCAGTTCCGAAGGGCCGCCTCCCTGTATCTTTTTCGCATATTCCGCGATTTCCACCGTATTACGGTAACTCTTATTCATTACGATCTTCCGGATATTTTTCCCCAAAATACGCGGAAGAAAAGTACAGACATCCTGTTCTTTCCCGTCCATGGTCTGTTTCCGGTCTCCCAGTATGGTCATGGGACAGGAAAACAGTTCTTTTAAGATCGTGTACTGCAGGTAAGAGTAATCCTGCATTTCATCGATCACCAGATGTTTGATATTCTGATGAGCCCGGTTTCCCACCAGACGATACTTCAAGTACAGCATGGGAAATACATCTTCATACCGCAGTCTGCGTTTCTCATAGGGGACATCCGGCAGTCCCGGATACCCGCATTCCTCCATCAGCCACTGATAGATCACATAAATATCTCTTGTAAGATAGCTTTTATCAAACTTCTCCTGCAGAAGAAGCCGCTCCTCTTCCGAAAGATCCCTGTTGCTCAGTGTCTCATACGCATCAGCAAAATACTCCATCACCGCGTCCATTCGGGCCAGCAGAGGAATATCCTGAAATTTGAAATAGAACAGCTGGATCATTTCCTGTTCACTCAGCTTCATTCCCCGGAACTCTACAGACCTGAAATCCATGAGCCTGTCTTCCAGCACCGCCAGGAATCCCTCCGTCTGCCCAAGAAAATACTCTGACTGCTTCCTCTGGAACCGTTCCCGTTCCTGCTCATCCCAGTGTTCCATCATGCGCTCCAGCTGGTGATACCTGTCCTCACAGTCATAGACAACATCCTTCAATTCCCGGTAAGCAAACAGGTCAAAACTCATTTCCTGGATATTTTCTTCTCCCAGTTCCGGAAGAATATGAGAAATATAATCTGAAAATACACTGTTGGGAGACAGGATCAGCATATTGGATGATTTCAGATGCTCTCTGTCATGATACAAAAGATATGCGATCCGATGCAGTGCCACTGAAGTTTTTCCGCTGCCTGCCACTCCCTGGATCACCATAATCCGGTCTTTTGTATTTCGGATAATGGCATTCTGCTCCTTCTGTATAGTACGAACGATATTTTTCAGACTGGTATCTGCATGTTCTCCCAGTTCTTCCTTCAGGATCTCATCGTCGATCTTGGTATCACTTTCAAAGGCGTATACCAGTTTCCCCTTTTTTATCTTATACTGCCATTTGGAGGTAATCTCTCCCTCCATAGTTCCTGCCGGCGCCTGGTAAGAGGCAGGTCCCTGGTCATAATCATAAAAGAGGCTGCACACCGGAGCCCGCCAGTCATAGATCAGCGGCGGCATCCCTGCCTTTTCCGCAAAATTACCAATACCGATATAAAATGTCTCCGCCTGCTCTTCTCCATCAAACAAAAAATCCACCCGTCCAAAAAACGGAGAATCCAGCATTTTCCTAAACCGGTGCTTCAGACTGAGTTTTTCCTGATTCGTATTTATCTGATGCAGCAAAGCCTGCTGATTGTCATAATTCTCGTAACCATACTGGTCCATCTCTGTATAACTTTCCCAGTAATAATCATTCATATTCTCAATCTCTTTCTGGCCTTCCTCCAGAGACTGATCAATCTGCTGGATCCGTATCTGAAGCTTTTCAGATACTTCCCGGAGAAATGGCAGTTCTCCCTGGTTTCTGTTTTCCGTTATCATAATTCTTCTCTCTTTCTGCCCAAAGCGAATGATTCTGTTGTCATTATGCCCGGCAATCCGCCGTCACTGTCTATCCCCCGGCACAGAAATCCCGTTCACACCCCTGGCTCCTCTGTCAGGAATAGCGCTGTTTTACTATTGTACCATATTCATGTGCCGCGGTCAAAAAAATACCCCGGGCATATATCCCAGGGCATCATTTTTTATTCCGTTTTTCTGCCTGCCCTTTATAACAGGCTGTCCACCACACGATCCAGATATACCTGTGTATATCCGGCCAGATCATACGTTTCACTGGAAATACACCAGTCAAACAGTATTCCTTTTACTATGATCAGAATATCATGGGTCACTGCAAGAGCTGAACGGCCGGAAGACAATTTCAGCTCTCCTCTGTTCACCGCGTTATCCAGAAGCTCCGTTCCCAAAACCGCCACCTGGTTATCCAGGAAATCCGATTTCTGCGCTTTTCTGTGCGTACTGAAAAAACACTTCACAAATTCCAGACCCAGATTGGAAGTAAAATCCGTGATCCAAACATAAAACCGAATCAGCCTTTCCCGAGCCGGATAATTAATCAGTGTTTCACGTAAAGTTTCCTCATAAGCCTGTACCGCATGTTCGTAAAAATATAACAGCACATCCCCTTTGGAATCGAAATTTCTGTAAAACATCCCGATAGAAATGCCTGCCTCGCTGCAGATCATCCGCACAGTCACATTTTCGTATCCATACTGATCTGCCAGTTTTATCGCGTGATTAAAAATACTGTCGCGTATCTGGGTCTGCCGCCGCTCTTTTCGGATCTGCGTGGGTTCCATATCATGGGCTCTCCTTTCTCTTTCCCCGCATATGGCCACCAAACCTCTGGTTTCCGCATCTGCAGTTCCCAATTACTGGGATCCTTCTGTTACCTGCCGGGAAATGACTACGGAAGAAGTGGAATTCTGTATCCGCAAATTCGGTGAAGGCGCAGCCATCGCCAGACGCGCCGGCTTCGACGGCGTAGAAATCCACGCAGTCCATGAAGGCTACCTCCTGGATCAGTTTACCATCGCCATGTTTAATCACCGTACCGATAAATTCGGCGGCGATCTGAACGGCCGTCTGACGCTTCCCTGTGAGATCGTAAAAACCATTAAAGAATATACCAGCCCGGATTTCCCGGTCTGCCTGCGTTACTCTATCAAGAGTTGTATCAAAGACTGGAACCAGGGCGGCCTGGAAGATGAGGATTATGTGGAAAAAGGACGTGATCTGGAAGAAGGTCTGGAAGCAGCCAGAGTCCTGCGGCTCAGAGGCTACGATGTCAGCCTGTATGAGGCATCTGATCAGCTGGGCAGAAACATTATCCCCGGCGCTGTTCCGGACTTCAAATTTGATGACCGCCGTCTGTTGGATTATTATCGGAATCAGATGGAAATCCTGGGTATACAGGTACATATGAATACAAAGGTAACTGCGGACATGGTAAAAGAAGCCAAAGCAGATGTGACCATCATTGCCGCCGGTTCCACCATCAAAGCACTTCCGGTACCGGATCCCTGCGGCAAGGTAATCAGCGCCATTGATGTGCTGATGGGCCGGAAAGAATGCGGACAGAAAGTTGTCATGTCCGGAGGCGGCCTGGTAGGCTGTGAGACAGCGCTCTGGCTGGCTCAGATGGGCAAGGATGTTACTGTGGTAGAAATGCTGGATGACGTACTTACTTCCGGAAAGCCGGTGCCTCATATGAATAAGATCATGCTTCTGGATCTGATGACCCAGGCCGGAGTAAAAAAGATCACCAAATCTTCTGTTCTTTCCGTCAATGAAGAAGGCGCTGTGCTGATCGACCGGAATTTCCGGCAGACCACCATTCCCGCAGATACGGTAGTGGCAGCCATTGGATTCACGGCAAACAATCAGCTTTTCAAAGAATTATACGGAGAAGTGGAAAACCTGTACAATGTAGGCGATTCCGAAGTGGCGGCAAATATCATGGATGCCATCTGGACCGCCAATGAAGTAGCCTTAAACGCCTGATACTGCCAGACTTCCGGCATTGCGTCATGAAATACTTGCCTCTGACAAAACGTTCTGCTTACCAGTCACAAAACAGCAGGGCAGATTTCCCCATGAGAAATCTGCCCTGCATTTTATTATCTATCATCCTGTCATCCAATGGTAGCAATATCGATCAGCGTCAGTTTGTGCAGATCCGTATTTTCCAGACTGGTCACCAGTGCTCTGGCGGTATCCAGTGCTGTCAGCACATTTACCCCTGTCTCAATGGCATTCCGGCGGATCAGAAATCCATCTTTGGCATGCTCCACTCCCTGAGAAGGCGTATCAATGATCAGGTCGATCTTATGTCCCAGGATCAGGTCCATCAGGTTCGGAGAAGGCTGTTCCAGCTTGTTGGTACGGATCACCCGGATTCCGGCATCTTTCAGTGCTTTTGCCGTACCTCTGGTAGCAAAGATCTTATAGCCCTGAGCCTCAAATCTTCTGGCAATATCCACCACTTCTTCTTTATCTTCATCTTTGACAGTAATGATCATATTCTTATATTTGGGAAGCTTAATACCCGCTCCCAGGAAAGCCTTGTAAAGAGCTTCATTAAAGTTCTCGGCAATTCCCAGACACTCGCCTGTGGATTTCATTTCCGGTCCCAGGCTGATATCTGCTCCACGAATCTTCTCAAAAGAGAACACCGGCATCTTAATGGCAATATGCTTCGCCTCCGGCTGCAGTCCCGGCGTATATCCCATCTCTCTCAGCTTATGTCCCAGAATCACCTTAGTTGCCAGCGGCACTATTGGAATCCCTGTAACCTTGCTGATATAAGGCACGGTACGGCTGGAACGGGGATTCACTTCGATGACATACACATCCTCTCCGCACACGATAAACTGAATGTTGATCATTCCGATTACATGAAGAGACTGAGACAGACGCTTCGTATATTCTTCAATGGTCTTTTTAGCGCTGTCGCTGATGGTCTGGGCCGGATACACAGAAATACTGTCACCGGAATGGATACCCGCACGCTCAATATGTTCCATGATACCCGGGATCAGAATATCCTCTCCGTCGCAGACAGCATCCACTTCGATTTCCTTACCCACCAGATATTTATCCACCAGAATCGGATGCTCCTGTGTAATCCGGTTAATGATGCCGATAAACTGTTCCACATCTTCATCATTAATGGCGATCTGCATTCCCTGACCGCCCAGCACATAGGAAGGACGCACCAGTACCGGATATCCCAGCTCATTGGCCGCTTTTTTGGCTTCTTCCGCTGTATAGACTGTGTGTCCCTTGGGTCTGGGAATGTGACAGGTTTCCAGAATCTCATCAAACAGTTCCCTGTCCTCGGCTGCGTCCACATTTTCCGCGGAAGTTCCCAGGATCTTCACACCCATCTTGATCAGGGCCTCTGTCAGCTTGATAGCTGTCTGTCCGCCGAACTGCACCACTGCTCCGTCCGGTTTTTCAATATCTACGATATTTTCCACATCTTCCGGTGTCAGTGGTTCAAAGTACAGCTTGTCTGCGATATCGAAGTCCGTACTTACAGTCTCCGGGTTGTTATTGATAATGATAGTCTCATACCCTTCCTTTGAGAAAGCCCAGGTACAGTGTACCGAACAGAAGTCAAATTCAATTCCCTGGCCGATACGGATGGGACCGGACCCCAGCACCAGGACTTTCTTCCGGTCTCTGGTGGCCTCAGCCTCGTTCTCTCCGCCGTATACCGAATAATAATAGGGTGTGGTGGCGGCAAACTCTGCCGCACAGGTATCTACCATTTTATAGGCGGCCACAATGCCCCATTCTTTGCGCATGGACTTGATCTCTCCCGGTTTTCTGCCAGTCAGATCTGCGATCACATGATCCGGGAATTCCATCCGCTTAGCCTCACGCAGCAGCTCCTCGGTCAGCGGCTGGCTACGAAGGGCTTCTTCCATTTCTGTCAGGATGGCGATCTTGTCTATGAACCAGAGATCGATCTTTGTAATATCATGGATGGTCTCCTGAGAGATTCCCTTCCGGATAGCCTCAGCGATCACCCAGATCCTTCTGTCGTCCACCACTTCCAGCTGTTTCAGCAGTTCATCCACAGACAGGGCAGTGAAGTCATAGGACATCAGGCTGTCCACATGCTGCTCCAGGGAACGGATAGCTTTCATCAGCGCTCCCTCGAAATTATTGCAGATGCTCATCACTTCTCCGGTTGCCTTCATCTGTGTAGTCAGCGTTCTCTTGGCACTGATGAATTTATCGAAGGGAAGGCGCGGGATCTTCACCACACAGTAATCCAACATCGGTTCGAAGCTGGCATAGGTCTTGCCGGTGATGGCATTTGGAATCTCATCCAGAGTATAACCCAGGGCGATCTTAGCAGCCACCTTGGCAATGGGATAACCAGTGGCCTTGGAAGCCAGAGCTGAGGAACGGGACACACGTGGATTTACTTCGATCACGCAGTATTCGAAACTCTCCGGATGCAGCGCATACTGTACATTGCATCCGCCCGTGATACCCAGTTCTGTAATAATATTCAGGGCAGACGTCCGGAGCATCTGATACTCTTTGTCACCCAGAGTCTGAGAAGGCGCCACTACGATGCTGTCTCCGGTATGCACACCCACCGGGTCAATATTTTCCATATTACAAACGGTAATACAGTTGCCGGCACTGTCACGCATCACTTCGTATTCAATTTCTTTCCAGCCCGCAATGCAGCGTTCTACCAGAACCTGTCCCACACGTGACAGCCGCAGGCCATTTTCCAGGATCTCACGGAGCTCTACTTCATTGTGGGCAATGCCGCCGCCGGAGCCGCCCAGCGTATATGCCGGACGGAGCACCACCGGATATCCGATGGAATTGGTAAAGATCACACCATCTTCCACAGTCTCCACTACCTGAGAAGCTGCCACCGGTTCGCCGATTTTCTCCATGGTACTTTTAAATTCCAGACGGTCTTCCGCTTTCTTAATGGTCTGGGAAGTGGTACCGATCAGCCGTACCTGATGTTCCCGCAGAAATCCTGCCTCTTCCAGTTCCATGGCCAGATTCAGCCCCGCCTGTCCTCCCAGGGTGGGAAGCACACTGTCCGGTTTTTCTTTTAAGATCAGCTGTTCCACTACTTCTATCGTCAGCGGTTCGATATAAACTCTGTCTGCAATATCTTTATCGGTCATGATGGTGGCCGGATTGGAATTCAGAAGTACAACTTCGATTCCCTCTTCCTTCAGAGAACGGCAGGCCTGTGTACCTGCGTAATCAAATTCTGCCGCCTGCCCGATCACGATCGGACCGGAGCCAATGACCAATACTTTTTTGATATCCGGATTCTTCGGCATTACTCTTCTCCTCCCATCATATCCATAAATCTGTCAAACAAATACGCGGAATCCTGTGGTCCGGGACACGCCTCCGGATGGAACTGTACGGTGAAAATATTCTTTCCGGTATAAGCCAGCCCTTCATTGGTTCCATCATTGACATTGACAAATGCGGGAACTGCCACAGAGCTGTCCATGGATGACGGATCCACCACATACCCATGATTCTGGGAAGAAATGTAAACCCTTCCTGTCTTCAGATCCTTCACCGGATGATTTCCGCCCCGGTGACCATATTTCATTTTATAAGTGTCTGCGCCATTGGCCAGCGCCATCAGCTGATGTCCCAGACAAATGGCAAATATGGGAATATCGGAACGGTACAGCTTCTTCAGTTCTTCAATGATCTCCGTACACTCCTTCGGGTCTCCAGGTCCGTTGGAAAGCATAATGCCGTCCGGCTGATCCGCCAGGATCTCATCGGCAGAAGTACGCGCCGGATAAATCGTTACCTGGCATCCCCGCTCATTCAGGGAACGTGCAATGTTCTTCTTTGCCCCCAGATCCAGCAGAGCTACTTTCGGCCCCTGTCCCGGAAGCACAGACTTCTCCTGACAGGTTACTTTTTCGACAACTTTGCCGGTTTTATACGCTTTTAAACGGGGGAGAATGGTATCTAAATCATAGTTTTCGTTGACGGTGATCATGCCGTTCATGGTACCTTTCTCACGAAGGATCTTCGTAAGAGCACGGGTATCGATACCGGCAATACCGGGAATGTCATGTTTTTCTAAGAAATGCCAAATCGTATCTTCACTTCGGAAGTTGCTGGGAGTTCTTGATAATTCACGGACAATATATCCGTCTATCCATGGCCGGTCAGATTCCTGATCCGAATAACAGATGCCATAGTTGCCGATCAAGGGATACGTCATACACACGGCCTGCCCTGCATAGGAGGGATCCGTCATGACTTCCAGATAACCAGTCATCGAGGTGTTAAATACGATCTCACTGATGACTTCTCTTGTGGAACCGATGCTGGTTCCTGTAAATACATGTCCATCTTCTAAAATTAGGAACGCTCTCATACTATCTTCCTTTCTTTAAATCTTAAAAAGTTTACCATAAGCCCATTTATTTTTCAACTCACAGAAGTACTAAATCCAAATTTTTTTCGACATTTTTTTTGTGTATTCGAAATGTTTTCCAGACACTCCTTTTCCAGAGAACGAAGCGGACAGCAATTCCTCCGGCCTTTGACCTACCGATCCTTAAAGGAAAGTCAGAACGAACGTTCTTCTTTCCTGTCACACACAAAAAAGACAGAACGAATTGTTCTGTCTCCTCAGGATAAAAAGAAATGCAGGAGATGGGACTTGAACCCACACGATCTTGCGACCACAGGCACCTGAAGCCTGCGCGTCTGCCAATTCCGCCACTCCTGCATCTTTTTGTTTGCGTCGCTCTCTCGCGACTGCTTGATTATAATACCTCACTCTGAAGCAAAAGTCAATAGAATTTTTGAAAAAATTTGAATTTTTTTATTTTTTTTCTTCTTCCTCACAAAGACACTCTGAAACCGACTGGATTCCGGTATGCGTATCCTCTGTTTCCGGCTGTTCCCCGGCCTCCTGAACAGGACTCAGATGCTCCTCTTCCAGGGGAACTTCCTCCGCAAACTGCAGTTTCTCTGTCTCTTTGCTGCCCTCATCCGCTTCGCTGTCTTCTGCCTGCACCGGTACCTCTTCACCGGCTCCCAGCTCTGCCTGCATTTCCTCAGGGCTCTCTGCCTGTTCTGTCTCAGTTTCTTCCGGCTCCTCATCTTCCCAGCAGACAGCACCGCACTTGGGACAATATGCGGCTGAACGATCAATACTCTCTCCGCATCCCGGACATATCTTGCGTCCTTTCAGACGCGCATACTCTTCTTTGTATCCGGTGATCACTGTCTGACGCCTGGTAATCTCCTGACATACCGCCTCCAGCTCCTCGTCCATTATCTCACCATCCACAAAACGGCGATAAACAATATTACCCAGATCCCGCAGACATTTTTCCACCATACGTTTTTCCGAACCGGCCCGACTCTGCAGCTTCTGTGCTTCAATAAAAATGTCTGCTTTTTCTCCGATGTCCTTCGCAGTCTTTGAAATTGTCTCTCCCAGATTATACCAAATATCCCGTCCCATAATGCGCTTCTCCTTTCTGCACGAAATCCATGTTCTTTCTGCGGAAACCGGAACCTCTGCACAGCAGGATACTCCATTTCCGCTGGTCCATCACAAAAACTCTGCCCTTATGCCCTCTGTTCCAGCCGCGGAACCTCCTGTCCGCGAAGCAGGATCCTTGGGCCTCCTGTTCCTTCAATGTATTCTCTCGTAATGATCACCTGGCCAATACTATCATCCTTCGGAATTTCATACATAATGTCCAGCATAAATTCTTCCAGTATGGCCCGCAGCGCCCTGGCTCCGGTTTTTTTCTCCAGGGCTCTCTCCGCAATAGCCTCCAGCGCTTCCTCTTCGAAGTCCAGCTTCACCTCATCCAGCGCCAGAAGCTTCTGATACTGTTTTAAAATAGCATTCTTGGGTTCTTTTAATATTTTAACCAGCATATCCTTGGTCAGTCCGCGAAGTGTGAAAATGATGGGAAGACGTCCCACAAATTCCGGTATCATTCCGAATGCCTTGATATCATCTACCGTAACCTTCTCCAGCAGCGTCTCGTCATTGTCATATTTGTCCTTCAGATCCGCCTGAAAACCGATAGATGCCTGCTTGTTCAGCCGCTCCTTTATGATATTCTCCAGATCCGGAAACGCGCCTCCGCAGATAAACAGAATATTTCTTGTGTTCACTGTTGTAAGGGGTACCATGGCATTCTTGCTGTTCGCGCCCACTGGCACCTCAACTTCACTGCCTTCCAGCAGCTTCAGCATCCCCTGCTGCACGGCCTCTCCGCTCACATCTCTCTGGTTGGTGTTCTTCTTCTTGGCGATCTTGTCGATCTCGTCAATAAAGATAATCCCGTGCTCTGCCTTCTCCACATCATTGTCTGCCGCTGCCAGCAGCTTGGATACCACGCTTTCGATATCATCACCGATGTATCCGGCTTCTGTCAGAGAAGTGGCGTCTGTAATGGCAAGAGGCACATCCAGCAATCTGGCAAGGGTCTTGACCAGATAAGTTTTCCCGCTTCCTGTGGGTCCGATCATCAGCATATTGGACTTTTCGATCTCAATCTCATCCATGGTATCGGTAGCCACCCTCTTATAATGATTATATACAGCCACAGACATCACTTTCTTGGCATGTTCCTGCCCGATCACATATTCATCCAGACTTGCCTTGATCTTGTGGGGCGCCGGAATATCTTTGATGTTCAGTTTCGGAGCCTTCTCTTTTCCTGGTTTCTTTTTCTTAACCTGCTGGCTTCGGGGAATCTGCCCGGGAATATTACTCAGATCGATCATGCTGATATTGGGCATGTTATTCATCAGTTCGCCGTAATTCATATTGGAGTTGTTCATTGCATTAAAGCTCTTCTGCATACACTCCGTACAGATATGTATATCATTGGGGAGATCGATCATCTTTCCGACTTTGCTCTCCGGCCGTCTGCATAGGAAACACACTTTCTCATACTGGTTATCATCAGTTGACGTACTTTCACTGCCGTCTTCCACTTTCTCTAATTCCTGTTTTTCGTAATCTTCTGACATAATCAGTCCTCTCTTTCCGCTAAAAGGAGATTTTCCGGTTCCGTTCCCAAAATCTCCCCCTGTCTTTTATTTATTATAACACATTCTATAATTGTGACAAATAAAGTTTTCCTAAACTAAATTCCTCTGTTTTCCATGGGAAAAGAACCCGGATAACACATCGTTCTCTGCATTATCCGGGTTCCTGCCTGCTGCATAACCATCCTTTATTCTTCTGCCTGACACCGTGGAACAGATTATCCGAATTCTCCACACGATATCTTTTGATGTCCTGCTGCTTACTGCGCGTCTGCCGGCCGGCTGTCAAATGTGATCGTCAGCGTCTGCGATTCATAAGTTCCCGCATTGGCACGGCTTACCACGATTTCTACGGTTTCACCTGCTTTGTAATACTCCAGTTTATTCAGGAGATCGTCCCTGCCGCTTACCGTCTGTCCATCCAGTTCCGTAATAATATCGTTCTGAAGGATACCTGCTTTCTCTGCCGCGCTTCCTTCGGTTACACTGGCTACAAAAGCCCCCTGCGGCATATTGTACATTTCGCTGGTCTCATCGGTCAGATCAGCTACATTGATACCCATATATGCACTTTCGCTTTCATCTACTTTTTCTCTGGTCTCTCTGGTCATCAGATCATCCAGAATCGGAGACGCGGTATTGATCGGGATAGAATATCCCATGCCTTCCACTGTATCAGAAGCTTCTTTTGCCGTGTTGATACCGATCAGCTGTCCCTGCATATTCAGCAGAGCACCGCCGCTGTTGCCCGGGTTGATTGCTGCATCTGTCTGGATCATAGATGCCGTATTGTTGTTTTCAAAAGTCACCTGGCGGTTCAAAGCACTGACATAACCACTGGTCACAGACTGGCCATATCCCAGAGCATTGCCGATAGCTACCACCTGTTCCCCTACTTGCAGATCATCAGAATTACCGACGGAAGCAATCTTGATCTCTGACATGGTCTCTTCTGGTATATCGCTTTTTTTCACTGAAATCACTGCCAGATCATTGTCTGCATCTGTACCCTTAATGCTTGCGCTGACTGCGCCGTCCATATTCAGGCCGCCGTTATTCTGCAGATTTTCCTGAATCTCTTCCGAAGTAACGACATCGTCGCCGATAAAGCATACGCTCAATTCTTCCGCATCCTCCACCACATGGTTATTGGTGGCGATCAGAAGTTCTTCGTCATTCTCTCCCACAATCACACCGGATCCGCTGGACACGCCCTGGTACTGCTGCACACCGCCGAAGAAGCTCTGCACTTCCTGTACACTGACGGAAGTAATAGCAACAACTGAAGGCATGACACTCTGGGCGACAGCTGCCACGGAATTTGTTGACACTGTGGTTGCGCTGGAGCTTCCGCTGCTTGAGGCTTCTTCCGTCTGCTGTACCAGCTCCGTACTCTGCAGCTGCGGCTGTGAACTGCTGCCACTATCCAGATAACGGCTGCCGATCACATTGACGCCCTGGAAAACCAGTCCTGCCACCAGTCCAAAAACCAGTGCCAGAGATATGGTTACTCCAAATTTCTTTCCCATTCCATTTCCATTGCCGTTTTTTCTTGTTTTTGCCCTCTGCGTCTTGGCTGACTGTACAGGAGGTACCTGATGACTGGCTCTGTAACCGCTTCCCTGATAGCTTCCACCCTGGTAGGAAGAACTCTGATAGCTGTTGCCCTGGCCAGTGGTTCCCTGGTGACCGGTGCTCTGGTCTGCCGTACTCTGGTAACTGCTCCCTGCTCCTGCCGTACTCTGGTAGCTACTTCCTGTTCCTGCCGTTCCCTGATAGCCGCTGCTCTGCCCCGTTGCTGTCTGAGTATTTGCGGAATCAGCAGAAGACGTACCGTCTGCACTGCCGCCCGCTGTATTGCCATCTGCCCCAGACGCATAAGTACTGTCTGCCACGCCTGCGCTCTGGCTATTCTGTCCATAAGAGGTATTCTCTGTCTGCGCGGCAGATGAAGCGGCTGCCTGTTCTGCAGCGGCACTGTCTGCCTTCTGTTCTTCACTGCCGTCTTTCTGCTCACCTACTTTGTAGTATTCGTATTTCTTTTCTCCTTCTGGTTTTCCCTGATACAGGTCACCGTCCCATTTATAATTATCACTCATAGCCATTGGCTCCTTTCGTATCCGATTTCGTTTTCCTTTTTCTTTTTGATGAGCTTAAGTCTATCAGTCAATTGTGTTTAAACTGTGATGGAATTTTTAAAAATAAGTGAAGGTCACTTTTGACTTTTTCTCCAGTAATTCGGACTGGCTGTCCACCGGAGAATCAGTTTTTCCGGAAGCTTCTTATAACGCTTTCCCAGGAAATAGCCGGCATATTTACTGACACTCTGGAAAAACAGTTCCGGCAGTTCCATCCATTTATGCTGCGCGATCAGATGAGAGGCTGTTGCCCGGACCAGCCGGATCCCCTCGCCTTCGGAAGGGATTCCCTGAAACACTTCCGGATATTCCGCCTGGGATACCCCCAGATCAAAATTTCGGTGAAACTGCTGGGAACAGGTATAGTTATGGGAATGGGTGACTTTGGCAGAAGCTGCATAGGCAATGGCATATCCGCCACGGATCACCCTGGATGCATAGATCATATCTTCATTGAAAATGGTCCGCTTTACAAAGCCTCCCAGCTGCAGATATGTTTCTCTGTCATAGGCAGCGCACACATTGGAGCAGAAAAATGTCTTGATCCCCAGGACTGGAAGATCCTTCTGGGTCTTGATCCTGCTTTTGGGAGGATAATTAAACATCCGGGTAAAACGCTCCGCCTCCGTACAGTCTACGGCAGGCAGCTGCCTTGCATAAGCTGCCCGCACATTGTCCGCTTCCAGTGCCCGCACCAGTTCTTCGATCAGATATTTATTCTGAGGCACTGCATCCTGGGTCATAAACACCAGGATATCACTGTCACTTTCCCCGGCCATTGCTGCCCGGGTCCCGCCATGATCAAATTCTTCTCTGGAAATATGCCGCACAAGCACCCGGGGGTGCCGCTCCTCGACTCCAAAATTCCAGAGTTCCTGCTCTGTATTCACGATCCGTATATGTTTCAGGGGATAGGTCTGCCGTTCCAGCATCTCCAGAAGCTGTTCCAGTTCCTTTCCCGGCCGGTAAGTCGGTATCAGCACATCTACGGTTTTTCTGTCTGTATATTCTGCCATACTCTCCTCCTCTGTCTGCGGCGTATTTCTGTATAAAAATCAGAATGCTGGTAAAAGAAATCCAATAGAAAAGCTGCCACAATCTGCGGCAGCCTCTTATCTCTTTCTGCGTAAATATCATGTTCCGTTATGATTGAAAAGCTACCAGATAAATCCTGCTTCTGGTATCATCTTAATATTCTGTACTGTATGTTCCGGAACTGTCTGTCTCTGTACTGTCAGCAGAATCCGTACTGTTGGCAAAATAGGTCTCATCGTATCCGGACAGACTGACGATCACCTCACTGCGATGCAACACAGTCTCAGACGGTTCATATCCGGTGTCCGTACCAAACAGGAAGTTATGCAGTTCCACAACGTTATTTCTGAGAGTAACCGGTACTACGCAGGATCCTTTTGTCTCAAAGGTTACAGGTACAAACCCCTTGGGGAAGCCCATGGACTCGCCCAGATTGTAGGATAACATACTGGCTCCCATTTCAAAAATCTCATTCTTCTGGAAAGATGTCTCAATAAGAGGGAATACCCGGTCCATAATCTCAGTCAGCTGAGACAGGCTGGCTTTTTTGGCTTTTTCTACCAATTTAGTGATCACCGTTCTCTGGCGCTCCGTTCTCTTATAATCATCTCCGCCGCCGTAACGGATACGGGCATAAGAAGTTGCCTGGGTACCATCCAGATGATACGTCTGCGTTATATCCTCCGCCGGCACTTCGATGGGCTCATAACTCTTACCGGTAACCGCCGCCGTTCCTTCACAATAGTTATTCATATGGATCACTTCATCCCGGGTCATCTCAATATCCACACCGCCAAGACAATCCACTACTTCCGTAACCGCCGCGAAATTTACAGTCACATAATCCTGAATGTTCAAATCCAGATTGGTGTTCAGCATGGTCAGAGCCTGCTGGGCACCGCCGTAGGCATAAGCTGCGTTACATTTTTCGTAAGAATCGTTTCCCACATCCAACAGGGTATCACGATACAGGGAAACCAGCTTGACTTCCTTTGTGTCATTATTGATACTCGCGATTATGATCACATCACTGTTCTCCGCACTCAGCTCCGAACCCTCACCACGGCTGTCAATTCCGAAAATGGCAATATTTGTATATCCCTGAAGCCGTTCACTTTGTACGATATCTTCGTTGATGCCCACAGAATTTTCATCTATTTCTGTCGTATTCAACTTATCCAGACTGGAATTGATCTTTCCGTATACGAACAGTCCTCCGATCAGAACCAGCAAAATAATGATTTCAAACGCAAATAGTATTTTCTTCGCTACTCCAGACTTTTTCATCTTTTTTTCCCCTTGTATTTTAGTACGCGTTCTTATTTACAAAACCTTTGAAAATTGTGAGAAACATAATTTTGATATCAAATCCCACTGTCCAGTTCTCAATATAATATAAGTCGTACTCAATTCGCTTCCGTATGGACGTGTCGCCGCGATATCCGTTCACCTGCGCCCACCCGGTAAGACCAGGCCTCACCTGATGCTTCACCATGTATCTCGGTATTTCTTCTCTGAACTTTTCCACAAAAAATGGCCGTTCCGGCCGGGGGCCTACCAGGCTCATATTCCCCTTCAGGATATTAAACAGCTGCGGAAGTTCATCAATACTGGTTCGGCGCATAAATTTCCCGATTCCGGTTACCCTGGGGTCATTTCTCACCGTCCAGGCCTTCTTCTCTTCCTGTTCCGGCTGTACCTCCATAGATCGGAACTTATACATCCAGAACGTCTTGTTGTGCAAACCTACTCTCTCCTGCTTGTAGATCAGCGGCCCCGGTGAAGTAAGCTTGATCAGTATACACATAACCAGCATCAGCGGAGAGGCAATGATGATTCCCGCGATGGATCCCACAATATCCATCAGACGCTTGACCACAGCGTTAAATGTATTTGTCAGCGGCACATAGCGGATATTGATCACAGGCAGTCCCAATATATCTTCCGTATATGGTTTGGTTGGAATAATCTTATTATAATCCGGAATGAACTTTGTATGCACACCCGATTTTTCACACAGCGCAACAATTTCTTCCAGACGATAATACTCGTTCAGACCCAGAGTGATCACAATCTCATCCAGACAGTTTGCCGGCAGTATCACCATCAGATTCGCGATCCTGCCGATCACCTTAATGCCCTTGTAAGTGGTTCCCGCTTTCACATTGTCGTCCAGGATTCCCCTGATGGTATATCCCCACTGCGGATTCTGCAGAATGCGGTCTACATATTCTTCTGCTGCACGGCTGTATCCCACCAGCAGAATATATTTCTGGTTCAGACCTCTGCGGCGCATATCACGAAGAATATAGCGGATCAGATTCCGGACAAAGGTCTCTGCCACCACGTTAATGGCACAGAAAATATAGATCAGTCCTCTGGAAAAGTCAATTTCACGAAGCATATAAAGAGCGAATATGATCAGCAGCACGCCAAGAATATTCGCCTTCAGAATATTCGCCAGTTCCAGTCTCCGTCCCTGTACACGTTTGGAAGTATACAGGTTAAATGCGTGATACAGCACCAGGTACCCCGGCACAATAAACAGCAGGGCAAACATATACTGCTCAAAGCTGAGCCTGCCGCCGCTCTTATCGAACAGAGGAGTCTGGAATTTCAGCGTCCAGGCAAGTACATAGGACGCTGCAATCACAAAAGCATCAATCAGCACATGCATCCGATTAAAATACTTTTGATTATCCTTTATCAATCCTAATCACCCCAATCGGTTCTCTTTGGTCCGAGGGAACGCTTTAACATTCTATACTATATAATAGTTGTCTTTAAAAGGCAACAAAATATTCTTTTTTTATTTCTGAAATTTTTGTGAATAAATTTTGAAAAATTGCCTTTATTTCAGTCTTTTCCCAATATTTGCCCATAATTCTTGCTGTATTTTTAGATAATTTATGATGTTTTTCGATTCGAATTTCACCTTTTTCTCTTTCCGACACAGCTGCAGACCATTTTTGATCCCTGCCAGGTATTCCCTGCCCAGCCCTTTCCGGAGAAAGAATAGAAATTTTACTGTAAAACCTACAGCCAGAAATGGAAAATTCAAAACAATCTGTCCAAACGGCATGTTTTTATATACCAGATAAACATTGTTCCTGGAAGAGTAACGGGTCTTAAACTGATTGTACTGCGATCCCGTAGTGCCGCTTCCCACATGATAGACTACAGCATTCGGGAAATACCAGTTTTCATATCCCCATATCCTGGCGCGATATCCCACATCCATATCCTCCAGATAGGCAAAGTGTTCTTCGTCAAAACCTCCCATTTCCAACAGCAGCTTCCGGCGGTAGATCGCCGCACCGGCACAGCAGGTAAAGATCTTCTCTTCTCTGCTGTACTTCTGCACATCAACACCTTTCCCACGGGCGAAAGCCCAGCCCAGAGCATTATAAAGATTTCCCGCATCATCAATACGGCTCCGGTCATGATACTGGATCATTTTTGCCTGACCGGAAAAACAGTTTTTATGTCTGCGGATTCCCGCAATCATTTCCTCAATAAAATCCGGATGCACCTTGGTATCATTATTCAGTAGAATCACATAGGGCGTTTTACTGGCTTTTATCCCCTCATTCACTGCCCGGCAGAATCCAAAATTCTTTTCCAGAGCGATCACCTGTACCAGAGGATGCTTTGCCTTCAGCCATTCTACGCTTCCGTCTGTGGATCCATTGTCCACCACATAGACGGAGAACCAGCCCACAGTCTGGGATGCCAGCGCCTCCAGACAGATTTCCAGATAATGTTTTCCATTGAAATTCGGTATGATCACCGAAACTTCCTGCATTGTTTTTTTCATTGCCTCTTCCGGCTGCATACCTGCCTGGTCTTTCATGGCTTACCTCCATTCAGAGGACGAAGGGAATAATTCCACTTGGTCAGGGAAAGATTCTTATTGTAATAAGGGTCTCCATTTTTCAGGATCGTAATCCAGTGACTCCGCATATATTCGATCTCAGACTGAAAACGGCGCACCTTCTCTTCGCTGTCCTCTTCTCCTCTGGTTTTCGATTCCATATGATAAAGCTCCGCATAGGGCTGATAAACGACCAGATATCCTCTCTGCCGGATCTTCAGACAGAGATCCACATCGTTAAAAGCCACTGCCAGTTCCTCTGTAAATCCGCCGGCCTCTTCAAAAGCCTTCCGGTCCACCATCACACAGGCGGCCGTCACTGCGCTCATATCCTGCAGCAGCGCCGCTTTGTGAAGATAGCCTGTACGCTCTCTGGGAAGATCGGTAAACAGGTTGCCGGCCACGCCGCCCATTCCCACAATGATCCCCGCATGCTGTATGGTATCATCGGGATAATACAGACGGGCGCCCACTGCACCCACCTGCTGTCTCTGGCACACGCCCAGCAGCTCTTCCAGCCATTTTGGCGTGATCACAGTCACATCATTATTCAGGAACAGAAGATACTCACCCCTGGCAAAGGTCACTCCGAAATTGTTGATGGCAGAGTAATTGAATCCTTCCTTCCAGTTCACGACCCGGATCCTGCTGTCCCTGGCAATCTCTTCATAATAATCAAAAATTTCCCGGGAGGTGCTGTTGTTCTCCACAATGAGGATCTCATAGGCATCATAAGTGGTCCTGCTGGAAATGGAATCCAGACAGGCCTTCAGCGTATCCTTTTCATCTTTGTTGGGAATGATGATGGATACCAGCGGATGTCCCTGGACCGGATAATTCACACGATAAAAGCCCAGATCCTGGGTATGGCTGACTGTGCCTTTCTCGCCCATTCGCTCCAGATGTGCTTCGATGGCCCTTTTCCCCGCCTCAAAAGCATACATCTTGCTGGCAGGATTATCCGCTGTGGAGGCCTTGTGTGTTCTCCAGTGATACAGGATTTCCGGTATATGGCAGATTTCCGATGCCGCTTCCGTACACCGGAAAATAAAATCATAATCCTGGGCGCCGTCAAATTCCGGACGGAACCCGCCCGCCCGGTCCACCACAGATTTCCGGACAACCAGAAAATGACAGATGTAATTATTGGAACGGAGCAGATCCAGATTAAAGTCCGGTTTCAGATGGGGCTGAAAATGTTCCGACAGATCCATGGTGACCTTATCTTCGTCTGTATAGATCACATCTGCCTGTCTGCAGGTATTCAGAACTTTTACAACCTCGTACAGCGCATTGGGCGCCAGCAGATCATCGTGATCCAGAAGGCCGATGAATTCTCCCCGGGCCATGGCAAAGGCTGCGTTGGTATTGCCGGCAATCCCCTGATTCTCCGTCAGGTCAGCATACCGGATCCTGGGATCTCTTCCTGCATACTCCTGCAACACCGCCGCCATTTCCGTATCCTCCGGACTGCCGTTGGCAATGCACAGCTCCCAGTTGGGATACGTCTGTTCCAGCAGCGAATCCATCATCTGCCGCAAAAACAGTTCCGGCGTGCGATATGCCGGAACCGCCAGACTGATCAGAGGTTTGTAGGAAAAGCGGGCTTTTCTCTGTTTTTCCAGTTCTTCCTCTGAGGGCCGGTATGCTTCGTACCAGGGTCCGTAAGGCACCTCCTCCGGCTCAAACCGTTCCTGCAGCCGGATCCAGAATTCCCGCAGTCCATAATGCTTCAGATACCGAAATCCCTTCTGTATCGTATAGGGGGAAAGCTTTTTCAGCAGTCTGCTCCATTGAATCGAATTACTCATATAGAACTTTTCCGTCCTTTTACTTATTTTGTTTTTCATTGTAACATTCTCTTATATATTTTGCAAGAAATAGGGGGATATGGTATAATAAGGTGGTTTGACAGGCTGCCTCCGGATCTGTTGTCCGGCAGTCTGGTCCATACAATATTTTCTGGAGGTTACCCATGAAAAAGAAAAGACATCGTTTTTTAATACATGCCCTTTCCCTGACACTGACTGCGGCCCTTCTGCAGCCGGTCACCGTTGCAGCCACGGCTGAGGGTCAGGAAGCGGCGGCCCAGACAGAAAGCCAGGACGCAGCCCAGTCTGATCTCTGGCCTGCCGCGCCGGAGATTGTCTCTCCTTCTGCCTATCTTCTGGAGGATACCACCGGCGCCGTACTGTTTGACCAGGCCGGAGATGAGGTCCGTTATCCGGGAAGCGCCGTAAAGATCATGACCATGCTGGTGGCGCTGGAAAACAGTTCCCTGTCTGACACCGTCACCTTCTCGCAGACAGGAGTGGCGGCGGCCTCCGGCGGCGCTGTAAATATTGCCGCTCAGGTGGGGGAAGAGCTCACCATGGAGCAATGTCTCTATGCCATCATGCTGGCTTCCGCCAATGATGTCTGTGTGCAGGTGGCAGAGCATGTGTCCGGTTCTGTGGAAGCCTTTGTGGAACAGATGAACCAGAAAGCCGCGGAGCTTGGCTGTACCAATACCGTCTTTGCCAATCCCACCGGACTTCATGATGAGAACCAGCACTCCACTGCTCACGATCTGGCTCTGATCATGCAGGCAGCCATTGAAAATGAAACCTTCCGGACCATCAGTTCCGCAGTTTCCTATACGATACCGGCCACTAACATGACAGCATCGCCCCGGAACCTGACCGACAGTTTTCCTCTTTCCGCCCAGAACAGCACTTCTCTGTATGAGGGGATCCTGGCCGGAAAGACCGGTTATACCCAGGCTTCCGGCAGCACTCTGGTAACAGCTGCCGAACGGAACGGCACGCTGCTCATTGCTGTTGTCCTTATGGGCACCACGGCCCAGACGCCCGCCGATGCCATGAACCTGCTGGACTACGGCTTTCAGAACTTTCAGCGGGTACAGTATTCCGATGCGGACGCTACCCTGTCCGGAGGATATGCCATGCTTCCCACCGGCGTCACCCTGAACCAGATACAGGTTACGGAAAATCAGACGGAAGAAGGGATCGCCCAGGAATACTATTATCAGGATCATCTGATCGGCCGGGGCGTGATCCAGGCCCAAACCCAGGAAGCATCACCTACACCCACCGCCATTGACAATGCGGAATATCTTCAGACGCTGAACCAGGAGAAATCTCCCGTACCCTATTTCATCATCTGCGGAGCAGGCGCTGTCATCCTGCTTCTTCTGGCTCTGCTGTTAGTGAAAGTCATCAGATCATAAGGAGGTTCTGTCATGAAAAAGAAAAGATTTTACGCTGTCCTTTCTGTCCTGCTTTGCCTGGTCGTTCTCCTGACTGCACCGGTACAGGCAGCAGCCATCAAGCGCCTTCCCGGCGGCACAGATTTTATTGACGGCTGGCCCAAAGGTCCCAAGACCAATTCTCTCAGCGCCGTACTGATGGAAGCAGAAACCGGCATCGTTGTCTACAATAAGAAAATGAATGAGCAGCGCTATCCCGCCAGCACCACCAAGATCATGACGGCGCTTCTTACCATTGAGAACTGTAATCTCACCGACCAGGTTACATTTACCCAGACCGGCATCAATGAGATCTACGGAAACAACACCAATATCGGCATGCAGGTAGGCGAAGTCCTGACCGTGGAGCAGTGCCTCTATGCTCTGCTCCTGGAATCTGCCAACGAAGTGGCCACACAGCTGGCCGAGCACATCGGTGGCACGGTGGAAAATTTTGTCGCTATGATGAATCAGAAGGCAGAAGACCTGGGCTGTACCGGAACCCATTTTAATAATGCCTCCGGTCTGCCCGATGAAAACCATTATACTACTGCCTATGATCTGGCACTCATCCTGCAGGCTTGCCTGGAAAATGAAACTTTTGTTGCTATCAGCGGCACGTACCAATATGAACTTCCGGCTACCAATCTGAATCCATCTCCGCGTACCCTTACCAATCATCATCCTCTGATCCAGCCGGGACAGTATCACTATGAAGGTGTCCTGGTTGGCAAAACCGGCTACACGGACATGTCTCAGAACACGCTGGTAACTGCCGCCTCCAGAAATGATTGCACCTATATTGCTGTCACCCTGGGTTCTGATATCGGCGGTGTGATCAATGATACTACCAATCTGTTCAATTACGGCTTCGAAAACTTTGAAAAGATTCCCGCTGCAGGAGATGATCTTCTGATCGAAGACGGCACCCTTCTGGTTCCTGCAGGTACTTCCCTGGAAGACCTCACTTTTGAGTCAGAAGATGAAGGTGACAACATCCGTCGTACCTACCGCTTTGGTCAGGACACCTATGTGGGCACGGCTCTTCTGGTCCGCAATGAACAGACAGTAACCCAGACACCGATTCCTGCAGATGAAGCAGAAGAACAGGACGCTGCCCAGCAGCTGGACGATTCCTCCCGTTCCATGATTCCCTACATAATCATTGGAGTACTTATTCTGCTGATCCTTCTGGGACTGGTTCTGATCATTGTACGGGTAAGCACCAGAAAGAAACGATAAGCGCTGACACTCCGTTACTGCAAAAAAGTATCGGTGTTCCGGGTACAAAGATTCGGAACACCGATACTTTTTTATCTGAGTAGCTTGCAGGACGGATAAAACACAAAAACGAACGTGTATACGGTCATTCCCACCAGCAGGACACAGATGACCAGACACAGCAATTTTCGTATCTTTTCATTTTTTACCAGACGTTCCAACAGGTTTTCATATCCTCTTACCACAAAAAACATCATGGGCAGCAGCATGGGCAGCAGATACCGGCCCTGTGCCTGAAAGTCACTGGCCCAGGAATACTGCAGAAGCAGTATCGGCGGGATCACCGCTGCTGCCAGCATGGCCCAGTGAAAAATCCTCTCTTTGTCCCATTCCAGCGTTTTTCCCACTGCCTTCCACCGAACCGGTCCGCTGCCGGTCATGGTGGTGCAGTTCCATGTGTGAAACTTCCGAAAGCCGAACATCCGAAGCGTCAGCAGAATCCCCGCACCTCCCACAAGATAGATCAGCCAGTAAAGTTTACTGAGGGTATAGGGCATAAATACAGTCATATAGCCAAAGGTCCCCACAAAACTCACCAGAACCGTGAGCAGCCAGTTATGATTCCAGGTTCCCGGCTGCAGCCAGATCATATTCCAGATACTCATACCCTGCCGCTTGGGCGTCATCCGTTCAGAGGGCTTAAATCCCTCCTGCGCATACCTCTGGGCATACTCGGAAGAAGTCTTCATTCCCAGAATATCTCCGTCATAGAGAATAGCATTGCGCACAAACCACCAACCGGCCAGCAGAACAGCCACTGCTGCAACCAGAATGCCCCGTTTCAGCCAGAATTGGAAGTTCCAGGATTTTTCTTCGCAGAACAATGCCGTAAACGTAAAAAACAGAAAACTCACCAGAATCCAGCCATAGGCATTATAATATGAAAGAAAACAGACTGCCAGCCCAGCCCCCAGCCAGATACAGTTGCGGATACTCCATCCCTCATCCAGATACCGAACCCAGGCATAACAAATCCAGGCAGTGGAAAACAATGCCATGGCATCATTATTGACATAAGATCCCACAAACAGAAATCCCGGCAGACTGGTGACCAGAACCACAAAAAGCCACCGGGTATCCTGCCTGGGAAACAGCCGTTTTCCGATCTTCAATGTCAGCCAGGCTGTTCCGGCGGTAAAAAGCACATTGGTCATTCTGGCCGCCACGATCAGTATTTGTCCATCTGTGGTGAAAATACCGGCGATCTTCACAAAGACCGCCGATATCATATAAGACAGGATCGGATTAAAAGCATAAGATATTCCCCAAATTTCATTGCGGATTTCCGGGTCTCCCCCGTGGGGCAGACGGCCATACTTACACAAATACTCTACAATGTCGTAACGCATTTCCTCATCCGGTGATGCATTAAAAGGCTGTACTGCCGCCCACAGAAAGGTAAACACAAGGATTGCCGCCACAAATCCCCATTCCAGATACCGCGTCTTTTCTTTTTGTTTCATATTCTCCTCTTTCTGACGCACTTTCCGCGTCATCAAGGCAGATTCAGAAGCTTCCTTCCAAACTTTCCCTTTATCTGATGTATCTTGTGATATTAACCCTGTTTTTCCAGTTCTTGCAGATAACGGCCCAACGCATCCTGCCAGGAGGGCAGTCTCTGAAAGCCATTGGCCTCCAGCTTATCTTTACTCATACGGCTGTTGTGAGGCCTTTTGGCCTTGGCCGGAAACTGGGTGCTGTCCACCGGAGTCACTTTCACATCCATGCCTGCCTGGCGGAAGATTTCCACAGCAAATTCATACCAGGAGCACAGCCCTTCGTTGGTGGCATGATAACGTCCGTATTTGTCTGTCTCGATCATGTCTACCAGCAATCTGGCCAGATCATAGGTATATGTGGGGGAGCCAATCTGATCGTTTACCACACTGACAGCTCCTCTTTCCCTGCCCAGACGGAGCATGGTCTTGATAAAGTTATTTCCGTTGACGCCAAATACCCAGGCGATACGCACGATAAAGAACTTTTTCAAATATTTTTCCACCAGCTGCTCGCCTTCGTACTTCATCTGTCCATATACATTCAACGGTTTGGTCACAGGATCATCCGGCTCCCAGGGACGGGTTCCCTCGCCGTCAAACACATAGTCTGTGCTCAGATACAGCATGGGGATATCCAGTTCGCTGCAGACTCTGGCAATGTAGCCGGTTCCCGTGGCGTTTACCTTCCGGCAGGTTTCCACATTGTCTTCTGCCGCATCCACCGCTGTCCACGCTGCACAGTGGATCACCGCATCGGGCGACGCTTTCTTAATCACCTGGTCTACTGCATTTTCATCGGTGATGTCCATTTCTTCCACATCCACGCCGATTCCTTCATGGCCTCTCTTGGCCAGTTCATTCATTACATCATGGCCCAGCTGGCCTTTCACACCTGTTACAAATACCCGCATATTTTCCTCCTTCTGACGCACTTGCTGCGTCAATCATGGTATGCCTTGTGCATTTCCTCCTTCTGACGCACCTGCTGCGTCAATCATGGTACGCCTTGTGCGTTTCCTCCTTCTGATGCACTATTTATATCCTCCGCAATGAGAAATCCTGGCTTTCCAGAGTCAGATTAGGATTATAATAAGGATCCCCGTTTCTGAGAATTTCCGGCCAGCGTTCCTCAAAGGTCTTGATCTCTCCCTGGAACCGGGCCACCTTTTCCGGTGTGTCCTCCAGTCCCCGTGATTTGGATTCATAGTGGTACAGCTCCGCATAGGGATTGTATACCACCAGATAACCTGCCTCCTGTACCCGGAGACAGAAATCAATATCATTAAACGCCACCTTCAGCTCTTCTGACAGTCCGTTCACCGCCTCGAAAGCCTTCCGGTCCACCATCATACAGGCCGCCGTCACGGCGCTGTAATTCTGGGCGCAGATGATCCTGTGACAGTATCCGGTATAGCCTCTGGGCTGCTGCACAAAGCAGTGTCCGGCTATGCCGCCGAACCCGATGACGCAGCCCGCATGCTGGATAGTATCGTCTTCGTAATACAGTCTGGCTCCCACAATTCCCACATCCGGGCGCATGCAGTAGCCCAGCAGTTCTTCAATACAGTCATCGTTGATGATTTCCGTATCGTTGTTCAGAAGCAGCAGATACTCTCCTTTTGCAAAGGAAACGCCGAAGTTATTGATGGCAGAATAATTAAACTCATCTTTCCAGTATACCACATGAACTTTGGGATTGGCCACCTCCAGTTCTTTATAGTAAGCAAAGGTGGCATCTTCCGTACTGTTATTTTCCACAATGATATATTCCAGATTCTTATAAGTGGACTTCTCTTCTATGGAACCAATGCACCGCTTCAGGTCCTCCACATGATCCTTATTGGGAATGATAATGGATACCAGGGGATCATGATCCCGCAGATACCGGGTCCGGTAAAGTCCCAGGTACTCGCCTTTGCAGACCTTTGCCTTTACGCCGATGCGGTCGAAATGGGCCTGGACCGCCCGTTTGCCTGCCTCGAAGGCATACAGCTTGCTCTCCGGATTTTCCGAAGTGGAATCCTCATGGCTTCTCCAGTGATAGAGGATCTTGGGTACATGGTAAATGGCTTTGGTGGCCTCCACGCACCGGAGCACAAAATCATAGTCCTGGGCTCCGTCAAATTCCTCCCGGAGCATTCCCACCTGATCGATGAGAGACCGTTTCACCACCAGCAGGTGGCAGATATAATTCACCGTGCATAACAGGTCAATATTAAAGTCCGGCTTGAAATGGGGCTGGAAAAATTTATTTCCATCCATGGACATCTTGTCCTCATCAGAGTAGATCACTTCTGCATTCCGGTGGGCATTGAGCACTTTCACACACTCATACAGCGCATGGGGAAGCAGTTCGTCATCGTGATCCATAAACGCCACAAATTCCCCGGTAGCTGCCTCTATGGCCGCATTGGTGTTGGGCGCGATCCGCAGTGCCTCTTCATGGGAAATGACCCGGATCCGCTTCTCCCGCTGCTGCCAGCTCTTCAGCACTTCCGCCAGGGGAGAATCCTCTCCGCTGCCGTCTGACAGGCACAGCTCCCAGTTCCCATAGGTCTGGGCCTGGACCGAAGCGATCATTTTCTCCAGATACTGGACCGGCGTCTTGTACAGGGGTACCACGATACTGATCTTCGGCGCATAGGCAAAGGTATGATTCCTCTGCTCCCGCAGTTCTCCCTCATCGGGCAGATGTTTGGGCAGCCATTTCTCATAGGTAACGGGACGCTTTGTCACACCCGCCAGCTTGTGAAAGCTCTTGCCCACCAGGGCCCGGACACCGTGACTGGAATAATAACGCATTCCCTTTTTCCAGTAGTCTCCTGCCTTTTTCTGCAGCACCTTCCCCCGCTGCAGTTCCACCACATGCACTGCCTTGGTCTCCCCGGCCTTGAACACCAGATACAGCCGTCTGGTGGACAGTCCGGCCAGTTCGATAAAGAACCCGCATTTGGCTTCGATCTCACATTCCTTGAACAGCTCTGTCACATCAATGCGGTTGGTCATCTGAATATTGCATTCGATGGGCTTTTTGTCCTCATCAAAGACCCGGATGGCCACATGCTCTTTTGCCGCCGCCCATCCCCGGATCTGGCAGGAATGGTCCCGGAAGCTGATCTTTTCTTCTTCAATATAATACTGGGGTTTTCCCTGTCTCCTGGCCAGCTCTGCTCCCTTTATGGAAAACCAGGGAATTTTCTTATCTCCTTTTATCCCGTAAATCTCCAGCTTCTTACAGCCTTTCACATTCTCCGGCAGATAGACGGACATGGTGATCCGCTCTCCATGATCCGCATCCAGATCCCGGAAACGTTCCATGGCGCTCTTGTTCTCCCAGGGCTCCATCTCCGTTTCCACCCGGACACCGTCCAGATAGGCCCGGGCCTCATACTCTTTTGGCCAGTCTCCCTGCAGAAGATACCGGCGCCTGTCCGTCAGATCAAAGCGCTCTCTTTTTACTTCAAAGATTTCCCGCTCCATAACTTCCTCCGTTCTGTTCTCTTATACCCTGTTCCTGCACCGAAGCAGAGGATCCGTCTCTGTCTCCGACTTTTCCGATGTATTCCTGTTCCCTACTGCCGCAGGGAGCAGTCTCCTCTGGTCAGGGTCAGATTCTTATTGTAATAAGGATCTCCATTTCTCAGGATTTCCGGCCATTTCTTCTCGAAACGGTCAATTTCTCCGTGGAAACGCTCCAGCTGAGCCGCTGTCTCTTCCTTTCCTCTGGACTTGGATTCGTAGTGATACAGCTCCGCATAAGGAGTAAATACTACCAGCTTATCCAGAGCCCGCACTTTCATGCAGTAGTCTACATCGTTGAAGGCCACACGGAATCCCTCATCAAAGCCTCCTGCTTCCCGGAAAATCTCTTTGGACGTCATCATACAGGCCGCTGTCACAGCGCTGTAGTCCTGGGTGCTTACCAGGCGGGCGCCATATCCGTACTCTCTTCTCTGAATCCCGGTAAAAATATGGCCTGCCACGCCGCCCAGTCCAATGACCACACCTGCGTGCTGCACAGTGTTATCCGGGAAATACAGCTTGGCTCCCACAATCCCCACGTCCTCCCGCTGACAGATGCCCAGCATCTCTTCCATCCAGCCCGGGGAAATGATCTCCACATCATTGTTCAGGAACAGCAGATAATCTCCTCTGGCCTCTTTTACCGCAAAATTGTTGATGGCCGCATAATTGAAGGCATCGGGCCAGTACAGTACCCGGAGATTGGGATACATCTCTTCGATCTGCTGGTAATAGGTAAAGGTTTCTGCCGCCTGACTGTTGTTTTCCACCACCAGGATCTCATAGTTGCGATAGCTGGTTTTTTCCGCCAGAGATTTCAGGCACTTATCCAGATCGTCCACATGATCCTTATTGGGAATGATCACCGATACCAGCGGTTCTCCCTGTACCAGATACCTGGTCCGGTATCGGCCGAAGATCTGGGTCAGTTCCGTCTCTGCCGGGATTCCCAGCCGGTCATAATGTTCCTGAAGGGCTTTTCGTCCCGCTTCAAAGGCATACATCTTGCTGCCGGGGTTCTCCGCCGTGGAGTTGGGATGGGACCGCCAGTGATACAGGATCCTGGGCACATGGGCGATAACCTTGCTTTTTTCCACACAGCGCAGAATCAGGTCAAAATCCTGAGCCCCGTCAAATTCCTTCCGGAATCCTCCAATCTCGTCCATAATGGTTTTTTTCACCACAAAAATATGACAGATATAATTGTTGCTCCGCAGCAGATCCAGATTAAAGTCCGGCTTGAAGCTGGGTTCAAAATACTGCTTTCCATCCATGGTCACCTTATCTTCATCGGTGTAGACAATATCCGTATCCGTGTTCTTATTCAATACTTTTACAATCTCAAACAGTGCGTCCGGCGCCACCACATCGTCATGATCGGACAACATGATATACTCTCCGGAAGCCAGGGCCAGAGCCTCGTTGGTATTCTGGGAAATTCCTCTGTTTTCTTCCAGCTTCTTATATTTGATCCGGGCTTCCCCGGCGTATTTTTTCTGAATGAATTCTCCCACTTCCGCTTTGGTGCTCCCGTCTGCCAGACAGATCTCCAGCCGGGAATAGGTCTGGCCCAGCAGAGAATCCAGGATTTCACGCAGATATTCCAGGGGCGTATTATACAGCGGGATCGCCACACTGATCAGCGGCTCATAGGGGAACCGGTATTCCCTCTGGCGCTTCAGTTCCTTCCGGGAAGTGCCGTGGCGCTTCAGCCACAGATTGTAATCTGCATAATGGGGATCCATCTGGGTCTGCAGATAATAATAAAATCCCTTCCAGCCATGCTCCCGGATGTAGTCCCGGTTGAACTGCCTTCTGTCTTTTCCAAGAGCCTTCTTCAGTCTTCCCCGTTTGGACTGGTCATAGTCGAACTGCTTCATGTTCACCACAAATTCTTTTGTCACATATTTGTTGGAAAACTTCACATGCAGTTCTTCCCCGGTGATTTTTGCCCGCTGAATCCCAATGTTAAAGGCACATTTGTAATCCTTGTTTTCCAGTTTGCAGCCTTCGTTCACATCCTGACGCACGAACCGCTCGATCCGGTACTCCACCGGCTGATCCTTCTCATCAGTCACCGCAATGGAATCCTGTTCGTACTGATCGATCACCCAGCCCTGGATCACCATCTGCTTTCCCAGCAGATCCAGGGTATCCACCTTGTAGAACAGAGTCACCCATTCGTATTCTCTGCGCAGCTCTTCTGCAGTCCGATGAAACAGGCTTTCCCTGCCCTCATCGGTCACCACATACAGATCCAGGGTCTGATAATTTTCGATGACCGCATCGATCTGGGGAATGAATATGGTATATCCCGGCTTCTCAGGAATCGTCACACTTTTCAATACGTTTTTCAGATCCGGACGGGTTTTTTCCGTAATCGTAAAGGACACCGGTACTTTGCCATCTGCCAGCAGTTCCAGGTGAAAGGGTCTCTGATCCTTGAAAAAAGTCCAGCCCTCAATGCGGTACACAAATTCTCCATGCTGCTCCATCTGGGCAATATCAATACTCTTCAGAAGTTTCTTCATTCCAATCTCCAATCAATCCTTCTTTATGGTACGGTACAGCTTCCAGACCTTCGTATTCTCCATGGCCTGGATCAGTTCTTTTTTCTGCTTCAGCTCCTGTCGGCATACGGCCAGTTCTGTCTCCATCCGGCGCTTTTCCTCCATCTGACTCTGGATCATCCGGGCCACCTCGTCACTGCAGGCAGTGACTTCATAAGCAAAAGCAATTTCTCTGGTATCCGCCGGCAGTTCCTCCAGCACAAACTGGGGATCCCGGGTATTGAAGAAGTAAGCCCCTGTACCATATTCCCAGCCATTGGTGGTAAAAGGCAGGAAATCCTGATCCAGGATTTTCTTGTCCAGGCTGATTCCGCCGGGAACCTTCTCTGCCCGCAGACAGCGCAGCTTCACAATGCAGCATTTATCCGTAGGATCCAGCCGCACCCGCTTCGCTCCTTCCGGTATGGAAATAATCCCACTGTAAAATCCCTCCTGACAGGGCAGCAGCCAGGAATTTTCCTCGGAAAAATCCTCTCCGTAATCCACAAACACCTGCAGACAGTCAGAGAAGCACTGTTTCTCCCAGGAACCGCTTTTCAGATCAATGAGGATCCCCGGGGAAATGGCATCATACATATCCCGCATGGGAACCAGAGAACCGGTGATATATTTCTGAAAATGTACTTCCATCTGCTCATAGGCCTGGCATTCCTCCGGAGTCAGCCCCGCCTTTGCGAAATAATTTCCCTCTGCCAGAGGTGCACGCATGGTACTGGTGAACAGATAGTAATTCAGGATCCGGTAGATCAGGAAATTCACCGGAACCGGAAACGCGAAGGTCCACTCATAATCCAGCATCTGCCATTTTTCTTTCTCTCTGTCCCAAAGCAGATTGCTGCAGATGCAGTCAACATTGGCCACGTCCGTGGCCCGCAGTCCCGCAGGAAGTTCCGGATCTCCGAACACTTCCCGGAATCTGTCCGTCTTTACAAAAAATTTCCGGTCTTCCCCTGCACTGCGGATCACGTCCAGATAACTGTTCAACGTCTCCCACAGCTGGTCGGTCTGCTGATTTTCCAGCAACGCATCCAGCATTTCTTCCAGAGTTGTTCCTGTTACATATTCCAATGTCACATAACCATTGCCTTTCCAGCAGCGGTTCATCTCAATGGCCGTGTTCCGGTACAGTCCTTTCAGAAGCTGATAGCTTTTGTGGATCCGGCTGATATGTGCTTCCGCCGCCGGGGTCTCCGCCACCTTGCGCACGGTGCGCTTTCCGCTGCCGTCCTCATAGATCTCTGTGCGGATGGCAAAACGGGGATCCCGTTCATTGGAGTGCTTCACATAAATGATCTGTCCCGGTTCCTCCTGTTTTTCCTGAGAAACGCTTTCTTTTCCCGGACTTTCCGGTTCCTGCACAGAGCTTTCCCCGGCTTTTCCGGACGGTCCGTCCATCTCCTGCTGCTGTATCTGTGCTTCTCCATCGCCGGCTTCTGCTGTCTTCTCCTCTGGCTCTTTTTTCGACTCCTGCAGCCGGGCTGCCGCACCGGACAGAGCTTCCCTGGCCTGCTGTTCTGCAGTCTTGCCGTGGATGTCCGACTGCCCCTGGTCTTTCACAGAGAGCAGCACCAGAAATGAATTGGCATAGACCGGATACAGATCATTGGCAATCAGGGTATCATACACTCTGGTCTCATCAAAGAGACGGAGTCTGGCCCGGTCGAAATTATACCGCACCTCCCGCAGTTCCCCGATTCCCGGCAGCCATTTGTCCGAATAGATCGTCATGGGGAATTTGTAATCCGGATAGGGATAATAGAAATCCCAGGTATACGATCCGGCAGTCTCGAAGATCGTTTCCAGCTCTTTTCTGGAAAAAGTACGGACACCGCTTGTGGTGGGATATCCTTCCAGCCCTTCAAAGAACTGGCCGTTGTGGTCTTCTGTACAGCCGGCCCAGTATTTCAGTCCCAGCCGGTTCTCGATGGCAATGACGATCTTCCCCTGGGGTTTCAGATGTGCGGCGATCTTCCGCAGCATCTCCACATAGGGCTCCTGGCCTCCGATATAGCCTTCTGAATATTCAAAGACACCGATCAGGGTGATATAATCATATTTTTCCGTCAGACTGGCTTCGATATCCTGAAAATTTCCCATCAGGATTTCCACATTGTCATAATTTTTATGCCGGTGGGCATTCATCAGACTCCGTTTTCTGGACAGGTCGATGCAGGTCACATGCCCTGCCCGGGAAGCCAGCGCTCCGGTCACGGCGCCACAGCCGGCTCCCACCTCCAGGACACGGTCTGTATCCTTCAGCGGCAGCCAGTTGGCAATATTTTCCCGGATGTGAGAAAAATGGTAGAGAATGGGCCAGCTTTTTCTCCGGTCGATCTCTCTGTTAAATTCTTCTTCTTCCACTTCCATGGAAAGCTTCAGCATCTCATCTTCCACAGCACCATCACTGTAAAGATCTTCCCCCGGATAATAGGTATCATCCAGGCATACTTTTCCAATATATTCTTTCATATCCGCTGCTTTCTCCCCTTTCCGTCTTCAGCAGGATCTCTCTGTTCACCGGCCCGGATCTTCTGTCCCTCCGGCCCATGGATTCCCGCCGGCCTGCTGCAGGGCGCCTGACTTTTCCTCTTACTCCGCCGGTTCATCGGCCACTGCAATCCGGGAATCCATATCATAGAATCCCACAGTATTCTTCGTGGAAACAACTGTGATATTGCAGATATCATACAGCCGGTGGTACACCACAAATTCTCCGTCATGATATCCGGTGCACCCCAGAGACAGCAGGTATTCTCCTCCCTGCAAGTTCATCCGCTGGGTGAATGTCACTTCCTGGACATTCCCGGCTTTCTGGGGCTGGATGGATGCCTTTTCATACATGGTATTGGTACCGGTGATCTCCGTTCCCCGCAGATCCTTAATGGTAAATGCATAGATAGGATCATCAATGTCTTCATGGAACCGGATGCGCATCTTGATCGTAAAATCTGTAAACTTCTCGATGGTATTGGTGGGCGTTCCCTGGGCATCCAGCAGGGTAAATTCCGCAATCTCCGCCTTCTTTTCTCCATATTCAATGGCATTTGGATTCAGCTCAAAGGGCTGCACCAGCTTCTTCTCTTCCGGCTGCGCCTCCTGGCCGCCATTTCCGGCTGCCTGCTCCTGGGCTGCATTTTCCTGATGGACCAGAACCTTCTTATACAGGTCCACCATTTCCTTGGCGGAACCCTCGTCCAGTTTCACACCCTGATTGAGCAGTACCACCTTATCACAGTATTTGCTGATGCTGCCAAGGTCGTGGCTTACGAACAGGATCGTCTTGCCCAGTTTCTTAAACTCCTCAAATTTCCGGTAGCATTTTGCCTGGAAGAACACGTCTCCCACCGCCAGAGCCTCATCCACGATAAGGATCTCCGGGTCGATATTGATGGCCACCGCAAAGGCCAGACGCACGAACATACCGCTGGAGTAGGTTTTCACCGGCTGATAGATGAACTCGCCGATGTCTGCAAAATCCAGGATGCTCTGGAGTTTTTCGTCAATCTCCTCCCGGGAAAAACCGATCATGGTCCCGTTGAGGTAAATGTTCTCCAGACCTGTGTATTCGTAGTTGAATCCGGCTCCCAGCTCCAGCAGAGCGGAGATCCGGCCGTTCACCTTCACTTCTCCCGCCGTGGGACTGAGCACACCGGTAATGATCTTCAGTATGGTGGATTTTCCGGAACCATTGGTGCCGATAATCCCCACCATCTGCCCCTGTTCCACCTCAAAAGACACATCCCGCAGGGCATAATGCTCTCTGTATTTTTTCTGTCGGGTCAGACCCAGGGATTCCTTCAGGCGGTCCATGGGCTTGTCATATAATTTATACACCTTTTCCAGATGCTTGATTTCAATCGCTGTTTCACTCATATTTATGGATCTCCTTCGTACACACAAATTCCGTACATGGCTGTATTCTTTCAGATGCCGTATCCTGCGGCTACATCACATCTGCAAAATGGGGCCGCAGACGTTTGAAGATCACAGTGCCAAGCCAGAACAGCAGCAAAGTCACCACCCAGAAATAGATGCCCCAGAGCCAGTGTTCCGTCAGCCAGGTACGTCCCAGCATGGAATCCCGGTAGCCGGATACAATGTAGTACATGGGATTCAGCTTGAACAGCTTCATGATCAGCGGATGGCCCGCCAGCATGTTCAGATCCCACATGATAGGCGTCATCCAGATTCCCACCTGGAGCACGATGTTGATAACCTGTGTCAGATCCCGGAAAAATACCACAATGGCGCTGGTGCTGTAGGCAAGGGCCAGCGCAAATACAAACACACAGCCGGAATAATAGAAAATCTGCAGTGTATGAATGGTGGGCGGATAGCCGTTCAGTGCGCAGATGATCAGCGCAAACGCCATAAAGAACACATGCACCAACAGCGCGGAGATCACCTTTACCACAGGAAGGATGCTGATCTTAAACACAACCTTTTTTACCAGGTAATTGTATTCCAGCAGCGCATTGGTCCCTCCGTTCAGCGCATCCTGAAAGAAGAACCAGGGCACGATACCAGAGATCAGATACAGCACAAAGGGATAATTCATCACATTTCCGCTTTTGAGCCCCACAGTAAATACGAACCAGTATACCATAATGGTCACTACCGGCTGGATAAATGCCCAGGTAATGCCCAGATAGGAACCTGCGTATTTTGTCTTAAAGTCATTTTTTGCCAGTGACAGAATCAGTCGTTTGTTCTGTACAATGTCCTTCAGTAAAGAAGACTTTTCTTCCATGTTTTCCTCCTCTTGACGCACCTGCTGCGTCATCAGGACAGATTTGGAAGTCCACTTCCAAACTTTCTCTCCTGTTTATTTCTTCTGAAATTCCGCAAAGCTTCCCCAGTTCTGATCTTTCTCAGACATGATCAGTTCCATTCCTTCCGGGATCGGCCACTGTACGTTGATATCCGGATCGTTCCAGGCCAGTCCGCCCTCATCTCCCGGATGATAGAAGTCCGTACATTTGTAGGCAAATTCTGCGTAGTCAGACAGCACCAGAAAACCATGGGCAAAGTTTTTTGGAATAAAAAACTGCTTTTTGTTTTCCGCAGAAAGCAGAACGCCGTACCATTTTCCATAGGTTTCGGAACCGGGGCGCAGATCCACAGCCACATCAAATACTTCGCCGCTTAATACGCGCACCAGTTTGTCCTGGGGATAGTTGATCTGAAAATGCAGTCCCCGCAGCACCCCTTTTTTGGAGCTGGACTGATTGTCCTGTACAAACTCCAGATCAATGCCTGCTGCCTTATAATCATTGTAATTATAGGTCTCCATAAAGTATCCTCTCTCATCGCCGAATACGGTGGGAGTGATCACCTTCAATCCTTCGATCTCACATGTTTCCACTGTAATTTTTCCCATTTTTTCTGTTGGCATTTCTTCCCTTTCCGGAAAAAATGCACTCTCCTTTCTCTCATCTTTGTCTGTATCTTATACGCACAATGGGATAGGCCTTCCAAGTTCCCAGAAAACCTATCCTCACCTGCTTGTGTATTTATTCCTTTTTCTCAGACATCTGCATATTGGCAATCCATCCGCTGTCTTTTACCGGCCCAGACCTTCAGCCACTTCCACCAGATACTGTCCGTAAGGAGTCTTCAGCAATGGCTGTGCCAGCTCGATCAGCTGTTCTTTCGTAATAAAACCTCTCTTATAGGCAATTTCCTCAATACAGGAAATATAAAGTCCCTGGCGCTTCTGGAACGCCGCCACGAAATCCGCCGCATCCAGCAGGGAATCATGATTCCCGGTATCCAGCCAGGCAAATCCCCGGCCCAGCGTCTCCACCCGAAGGGTTCCCCGGCGCAGATACTCATTGTTCACACTGGTAATCTCAATCTCATTTCTGTGAGAAGGCTTCACATTCTTGGCGATCTCCACCACATCGTTGTCATAGAAATACAGGCCCGGAACCGCATAGTTGGACTTGGGATTCTCAGGCTTTTCTTCAATGGAAAGAGCCTTGCCGTTCTCATCGAATTCCACCACGCCGTAGGCTCTGGGATCTCTTACATAATAGCCGAAGATCACTGCCCCTTCTTCCAGAGAAGCCGCTCTCTGGAGCACTCTGGAAAAACTCTGTCCATAGAAAATATTGTCTCCCAGCACCAGAGCAACATGATCATCTCCGATGAATTCTTCTCCGATGATAAAGGCATCTGCCAGTCCTCTGGGGCTCTCCTGCACCCGGTAGGAAAGCTTCAGTCCCAGCTGCTCTCCGGTTCCCAGCAGTTCCTGGAACACCGGCAGATCCCTGGGAGTGGAAATGATCAGGATCTCCCGGATCCCTGCCAGCATCAGCGTGGACAAGGGATAATAGATCATGGGCTTGTCATATACCGGCAGGATCTGCTTGGACACCGCCTTGGTCAATGGATACAGTCTGGTGCCGGAACCGCCGGCCAAAATAATTCCCTTCATGTTCTTCCTCCAAAATGTTCTGTTTTATTTTTTGCCAAAAGCACATAATTCCGCATACTAGTTGTTCTATTATACCACCGATAAAGTCTCTCTTCAAGGCTGATACCTGGATTTTCCCGATTGCCCCGTTCTTCCGGAACCAGTATTTTCTTTTGAAGCTCCAGATGCAGATGGGCATCGATCTCATCAATCAATACGATCCCTTCCATAGTACTCTGCTTTCCGTTCTATTCTAACAGATAATCTCCGATCTTTACAGGCTTTTTCTTCGTCAAAAATCGAAAACACTCCAAACGAAAAAGATCTCCCAGGGAATTAAAAATCAGATTGGCAGAATGCAGAAACGGCAGATACCGCGCCCAAGAGGTACGGTACTGCCGTTTCTGTTTCTTCTCTCCCGTTTTTATTTGATCCTGTTGCAGCTGTGAGATCCTGATGCTTTCCCTGCCGCTACGAAAGGATGTCCTTCACCTCTTCCACGGAAACTTCACAGATTTCAGCGATTTCCTTCTCCGTCTTCCCGGCCATCCATAACTGAAAGACCTGCTTAGTCAGCTGTTTTCCAATAGAGATGCCTTTCTCTTCCCCAATGGAGATGCATTCTTCTCTCATATCTAAAAGTGCCTGACACATATCGATCTCTCCTTCCTCATTCTCATATTCTTCCTTTT
>UQMI01000026.1 GCA_900542045.1 uncultured Blautia sp. | reverse complement strand
ATGGATTTGTTGAAGGGACAAATAATAAATTAAAAATGGTAAAGCGTACAATGTATGGCCGATGCAGCCGTCAGTTATTAGAAGCAAAACTTATGTATCGCCCTAATGTATAAATACCAAAATATGCGGAAGAACCAAAAATAGACGATGGTTTTCCGTTCAAAATGATCCAGACGGTCCGGGGCGTGGGATACCGCCTGCTTGAAAAAGAATAGCTGCTAATTCAGAATTTCTGTCATTATGGAGGAACTGCTTATGACACAATCCATCAAATGGAAGATTACCTTCTGGTATACCGGAATTCTCACTATCGTACTGGCTGTGGTCCTTGGCAGCGCTTTTCTGTCATCGGAATATTACAGCATCGACAATATGAAAGCCGAGCTGCTGGATGAAGTTTACGATCTGGAAAGAGCATTTGCGGAAACGCCGGCCTATCTGGACCACCGGGATCTGCCATCCTATTACGACGATGGAATCATGCTCAGTCTCTATGACCAGGAGGGGACTTTTCTCAATGGCATCCTTCCGGATGATTTTCCGCCCAATGTTACATTTTCTAATGAGAAGCTCCAGGAGATCAGTCAGCTGGAAGACCACTGGTTTCTGTATGATCTGCAGATTACTGATTCCAGCGATACAGTCTACTGGATCCGCGGCATCAATTCCTACAGCTCCATTGCACGGATGATCCAGCGTCTGACCCGCCTTCTTCTGATCCTGGGCCCTTTTCTGATCCTGTTTACCGCTTTCATCGGCTACCGGATGATCCGACGGGCACTCCTGCCGGTCTCTGCCATCACCAGTACCGCCAGAGAGATCGAACGGTCCTCTGATCTCACCAAACGGATTACCCCCGGAAAGATCCGGGATGAATTTTATGATCTTACGGAAACTTTCAATGAAATGCTGACCCGCCTGGAGCAGGTCCTGCAGCAGGAGAAGCAGTTTTCTTCCGATGCGGCCCATGAACTGCGGACACCGGTCTCTGTGATCCTGGGGCACTGCGAATACTGTCTGGAGGAACTGGAGCTGACTAATGAGGCACGGGAAGAGATTACACGGATCTATCAGAAAGCCAGTCAGATGTCCCGGCTTGTTTCTCAGCTCCTGACCATTGCCAGGGCAGAACAGGGCTACCAGCTGGAAAGCGAAGAAATCGATCTGTCCGTCATAGCAGAGACCGTCCTGGAAGAAATGGAAGAAGCAGCCGCCGCCAGGAATATCCGGCTCATATATACAAAAGCCAGCGGTGAATACCTAATGGAAGGCGATATGATCCTGCTCACCCGCATGCTCATGAACCTGGTATCCAATGCCATCGCCTATGGAAAGCCGGGCGGCACGGCCCGGATCCATCTGCAGCAGGACGGAGATTTCCTGACTGTCTCTGTGGAAGATGACGGGATCGGCATTCCCAGAGAAGCCCTGGACAAGATCTGGAACCGGTTCTACCGGGTGGACCAGAGCCGTTCCCAGACCGAAGGCTTTGGCCTAGGCTTATTCATGGTCCAGTGGATCGTCAAAATCCATAACGGCACGATCCAGGCAGAAAGCAGTTACGGGAAGGGCAGCCGTTTCCTGGTCACCCTTCCCGTACACCGGACAAAATAATTTATTTTTTCTCCACGATCAATCCAGAACGATACGCACTCAGCAGCTCCTTGAGCTCTTCGATACGCTCCTTTAGATTCTCGCCGGTATCCGTATCCCCGACCAGCTGTCTTAACGCAGTCCGCTTGACCGCCACCCGTTTAGATACAATATCCGACTCATGCTTTACCGCTTCTTCCGCAGAAGTGAAGGGCTCATGAGCTGCCAGCATCAGTCCGTAGGAATTATAGATCAGTGTATACCCGGCAATACCGGTCTCCTTCTGGTAGGCTTTTGAAAAACCACCGTCGATGACCAGCACCTTTCCGCCGCACTTCACCGGACTCTCTCCCGACATGTGGTGGACTGGCACATGGCCGTTAATGATATGCACTTCTTCCCCTTCCAGGCCGAATTCCTTCAGAATCCGGTCTGCTACTTCTTCCTGTTCCAGCAGTCTGTAGTAGGCATTCTTCTTCTCTGCATGGGTTTCCTTGTCCTCCAGAAAATAGCGCTCGAAGGTAGCCATTTTATCTTTTCCGAATAGAGGCGAATTGGGTCCTGCCCAGATGTACCACAGCATGTCTTCTCCCCTGGCCTTTTCCTCTGGATCCAGCTCATAAAATGCCTTCCTCACATATATTTCCAGAACATCGTACAGCGCTTTCCCTTTATAAACCTTATCGTATACCTGTGCTTCTTTCAAGGAACCATCTTCATTCAGGGGAACACAGCCGTGATACAGCAAATTCCCATTATAGACCCGGTAAAGGCCGCCTTTATTCAAAAGCAGATTCATATGCCGCTGCAGTTTTTCACAGCCGGTAAAGGCGGAACGCAGACGTTCCATCACTTCATTTTCTTCTGCTGTCAGACTATAAGGGTCTTCCGGATCCACTGTGGGAAAATTCGTATCCAGCAGAGGATATGTTTTTCCTTCCAGCGTAATCGTTCCATTTTGAAAATCTATGCGATGCAGCAGGCATCGGTCTTCCATATGAAAAGATTTTCTCTGACGGTAAAGCTGTCCCTCCAGCTTAAACTGAATGATGGAAATGGCTTTGTGCATTTCCATGGTCAGCCGCTGCTCCACCTGGCTTTCGCTGCTTTCCCCTTTGATCTTAAAGCAGGAACAGGGATCCTCTCCATAGACGTTCATGGCAAAAGTCGCAAGAGGCAGCAGATTGATCCCGTATCCGTCCTCCAGAATATCCAGATTTCCATAGCGGGCGCAGACCCGGATAATATTGGCAATACAGGTCTTCTGTCCCGCTGCCGCTCCCATCCATACCACATCGTGATTGCCCCACTGGATATCCAGAGAATGGTATTCCAGCAGCTTGTCCATGATAAAATGCGGCGCCGGTCCCCGGTCATAAATATCGCCCAGGATGTGCAGATGATCCACCACCAGACGCTGGATCAGCTCCCCGAGGGCTATGATAAAATCCTCTGCCCGTCCGATATCAATAATCGTATTGACAATGGCATCATAATAGGCTCCTTTATCCAGCACCTCGGATTTTTCCGTGATCAGCTCCTCGATCACATAGGCATATTCTTTGGGCAGTGCTTTTCTCACCTTAGATCTTGTGTATTTGGAAGAAACTGTTTTGCATACTTCGATCAGCCGGTACAGCGTAATCTTATACCAGTTTTCCATATCCTCTTCTTCTTTTTTGACAAGAGCAATCTTTTCCTTCGGATAATAAATCAGCGTAGCCAGGGCCCTCTTATCTGCCGTGCTTAATGTATGTCCAAATACATCGTCGATCTTTTTGCGTACCGCTCCCGACCCGTTCCGCAGAACATGAGAAAAGGCCTCATATTCTCCGTGCAGATCTGACAAAAAATGCTCTGTCCCCTTAGGCAGGTTTAAAATAGACTGCAGATTGATAATTTCTGTGGATGCCTTGTCAATGTCCGGATACAGTTCTGCCAGCCTCTGCAGATAACGCAGCTCCTCCTTCTTCATAAAAACCTCCATTCTACATACTGAAATCGAACAGGGAAATCTGATTGGATTCCGGAATATCCCCCAGAAGTCCCAGATCTGCCATCAGATCAATGACCGTCTTGCTCACCTTTGTCCGCATGCGGAAATCATCCTTAGACAGAAATTTTCCTTCTGCCGCCGCTTCCACTACCGCATCCGCTGCCTTGTCTCCCAGTCCTTCAATACTGTCCAGAGAGGGCATTAATTTTCCGTCCACGATCTGGAAGCGATGGGCTTTCGCCCGATACAGATCAATGGGTGCAAATGTAAAGCCTCTGGCATACATTTCCTGTACGATTTTCATATCCTTGAGCATATCCTGCTCTTTCTTTGATGCTCCATCCCCCTTTTTCCGGATCTCATCCATGTGAAACTCCAGCCGTTCTCTTCCCAGGCACATCAGTTCATAAGAAAAACTGGTGGCGCGGATGCTGAAGTAAGCCGCATAGTATGCCAGGGGATAGAAAACTTTATAGTAAGCAATGCGGTAAGCCATCATTACATACGCGGCGGCGTGAGCCTTGGGGAACATATAGGAAATCTGTTTGCAGGACCAGATATACCAGTCCGGCACATTGTTTTCCTTCATAATTTCCTCCCACTCCGGCCGCAGGCCCTTTCCTTTTCGTACACTTTCCATAATGGTAAATGCCTGGCTGCTCTCCACTCCCATCTGGATCAGATATCCCATAATATCATCCCTGGTACAGATTGCCGTAGAAATAGTAGCCTTTCCCTGACGGATCAGCTCCTGGGCATTTCCAAGCCACACATTGGTCCCGTGGGACAGGCCGGATATACGCACCAGATCCGAAAAGCACTTGGGCTTGGTATCCTGCAGCATTCCAATAACAAAATCCGTTCCAAATTCCGGCACGCCCAGGCACCCCAGGGGACAGCCGCCGATATCCTCCGGTTTGATCCCAAGAGCTTCCGTGCTGGAAAACAGCGACATAACCTCTTTATTGTCCAGGGGCACATCTTTGGCATTGGTCCCGGTGAGATCCTCCAGCATACGGATAATGGTAGGATCATCGTGTCCCAGAATATCCAGCTTTAACAGATTGCTGTCAATGGAATGATAGTCAAAATGGGTCGTAATGATATCGGAATTCACATCGTTGGCTGGATGCTGCACCGGCGTGAACTGCTCGATCTCATGACCGTGGGGCAGTACGATGATACCGCCCGGGTGCTGGCCGGTAGTACGCCGGATTCCCGTACACCCCTTGACGATCCGGTTGATCTCACAATACCTCTTCCGCTGGCCTCTTTCTTCGAAATAATTTTTCACATAGCCGAAAGCAGTTTTTTCTGCCAGGGTACCAATAGTCCCCGCCTTGAAGGTATGGCCCGTTCCAAAAATCACTTCTGTATATTTGTGCGCATTGGCCTGGTATTCTCCGGAAAAATTCAGGTCAATATCCGGTTCCTTGTCTCCCTTGAATCCCAGGAAGGTTTCAAAGGGGATGTCAAACCCGTCCTTTCGCATCCTGGCGCCGCATTTGGGACAGTTCTTGTCGGGCATATCGCATCCCACCTTGCCCACATATTTTTTCACATCCTCCGAATCAAACTCGCTGTATTTGCATTCGGGGCAGACATAATGAGGCGGCAAGGGATTTACCTCGGTAATGCCGGCCATGGTGGCCGCCAGAGAAGATCCCACACTGCCTCTGGATCCCACCAGATACCCGTCCTCGTTGGATTTCCACACCAGCTTCTGGGCAATGATATACATCACCGCATAACCGTTGGAAATAATGGAATGCAGCTCTTTTTTCAGCCGTTCTTCCACAATAGACGGCAGGGGATCTCCGTATATTTCATGGGCCTTATTATAACAGATATCCTTCAGATCCTGATCCGAATTCTCAATAACAGGCGGGCATTTGTCTGGATGGATCGGAGAAATCTTCTCGATCATATCTGCAATCTTGTGAGTATTGGTAATCACCACTTCCTCTGCCTTGGCACTGCCCAAATAGGAAAACTCTTCCAGCATCTCCTCCGTAGTGCGCAGATACAAAGGCGCCTGACTGTCTGCGTCATCAAACCCCTTGCCGGCCATAATAATCCTCCGGTAGATCTCATCTTCCGGATCAATAAAATGCACGTCGCAGGTGGCCACTACCGGCTTCTGAAATTTTTCTCCCAGACGGACAATCTTGCGGTTCAGTTCCTTCAGGTCTTCCTCTGACTTGATCTTATCCAGCTTTTCATCACGTATCATAAACGCATTGTTTCCCAACGGCTGGATTTCCAGGTAATCATAAAAATCCACCAGTCTGGCGATCTCTGTGTCCGGCGCGTCCCGCAGCAGAGCCTGGTACAGCTCTCCCGCCTCACAGGCGCTTCCGATGATCAGGCCTTCCTGATGCTGCCGGAATACGCTTTTGGGAACTCTGGGTCTTCTGTGATAGTACTTCAGGTGAGAAAGGGATACCAGTTTATACAGATTCACCCGGCCGATGTCATTTTTCACCAGGATAATGGCATGATAGGTGGGCAGCTTCTTGATGGTATCCGGCGATACGGCACCCTGCTCATTGAGGGTATCCACATCGTAGATCTCCCGCTCCCGGAGCATCCCCACAAATTTCACAAAAATATCTGCCGTACAGGCCGCATCGTCCACAGCCCGGTGATGATTCTGCAGAGGAACCCCCAGAGTCTTGGCCACGGTATCCAGTTTGAAACGATTCAGTGACGGCAGCAGGAACCGGGCCATCCCCACTGTATCAATAGAAGTATAATCAAACGGAATGCCCTGTTCTTCACAGTTTTTCTCGATAAAGCTCACATCAAACTCAGAATTGTGAGCCACCAGTACCGAATCCCGGCAAAATTCCATAAACCGTGGCAGAACTTCTTCAATCGCCGGCGCATCCATCACCATACTGTCATTGATACTGGTAAGCTGCTCAATCCGGTAAGGAATAGGGATCCTGGGATTTACGAATGTGGAAAACCGGTCTGTGATCTTGCCGTCAATAACCTTCACCGCACCAATTTCGATGATCTTGTCCTGCACCGGGCTGAAACCCGTGGTTTCCAGGTCAAAGACCACAAAGGTACCCTCCAGGCTCTGTCCTTTGCTGTGGAACACGATCCCCTTATCATCATCCACCAGGTAAGCTTCCATGCCATAGATCACTTTAAAATCTGAATCCTTGGGCACACAGCCGCCCCAGGCGTCAAAGCAGTGATTGGCCTCCGGGAATGACTGTACAACCCCGTGATCCGTAATGGCTATGGCCGGATGTCCCCATTCATAAGCCCGTTTTACCAGCACTTTTGCATCGGTGACCCCATCCATGTCGCTCATCTTTGTATGACAGTGCAGTTCAATCCGTTTCTCCGGCGAGGTATCCATCCGGGTATGTGTAAAATCCGGAATCTTTTTGATTCCCACTACAGACCCGATGGTCAGCTCACTGTCATACCGGTCAATGGTGGTAACACCCTTAATCTTCACAAAACTGCCTTTTTTGAGGGATTCCGTTACTTCAGCCACATATTCGTTGCGAAGAAACATCTTTACCATGATGGTATCGGTAAAATCCGTCACCGGAAAAATCAGAATGGTCTTCTCATTGCGGATTTCTCTCTGTTCCATATCCAGAATCTGTCCCCGGATCACCACTTCGCCCATTTCTCCGGTAATGGTTTCCAGGGCAATGGCATCTTCCTCAAAGTCCCGTCCGTAGAGCAGATCCGGATTCTGTTCCTTTCTGCGAAGCCTTGCCGCTTCTTTGGGATCCACAAAATGCTCCTTTCCGTTTCGGGGCTTTTCCTGAGTCTTCTGGGTTTCTTTGGCGCCCGTATCTTCCCCGCTGCCGCCACTCTGGGCCTGCCTGCGGATCTGCTCCACTTCCTGATCGATCATCCGCTCGGAATTCCTGCGGTATTTACTCTCCTTCACAGGAATAAATTCCGGTTCGATCTTCAGATCCATGCCGCAGCGCTGGCAGAACACCTTTTCCAGATATTCCATAAGCATCTCGCCTTTTTCCCGTCCAATGACCGTATCCGGCAGCGTCAGATGCATGGAATGGCTTCCGGTAAACGCAATGGATGCGCTCTGAAACAGACTGTACTCCAGCATATTGGTATTGCGCAGTTCCAGTCGGATGCTCTCGCGGTATGTATCCAGAAAATTTTCCGGCGTATACTGCGCAGAAAGATGAAATTTCTCGATCACTGTAACTTCCATGGGGATTCCCCCGAACAGCTGTCGTTTCATTTCATCTTCCAGACGGTAAATATATTTTTTATGAATCCATTTGTCGCTGACCAGATAAATCCGCAGATGAGTCTTTTCCCGATTACAGGAAATCCTGGATACTTTTGCAGGCTCCAGTAATTCCTCCATCTCCTTTTTTACCTTCAGTCCGGGAAATACGTCAAAAAATTCCTTCTCCATGGATTCTCTCACTCCTGTATTTCTTTCCAATGCAGCAGCTCCTGTCTCAGACACTCCAGAAGCTCTTCCTCCTTTACTTTTTTAATGGTTTCGCCTTTCCGGATCAGCAGTCCCACACCATCGCCGCCGGCAATGCCGATATCCGCCTCTTTTGCCTCTCCAGGTCCATTGACCACACAGCCCATCACTGCCACCTTAATATCCAAAGGAATATCCTGCACCATGGTCTCCACCTGATTGGCCAGCCCGATCAGATCGATCTTTGTCCGCCCGCAGGTGGGACAGGATACCACCTCAATGCCGCCTTTTCGCAGTCCCAGGGTCTTCAGGATCTGTTTTGCGCTTTTTACCTCTTCCAGAGGCGCGCCGGTCAGCGATACACGGATGGTATCTCCGATCCCCTGATACAGAATGATGCCAAGCCCCACTGCGGATTTGATGTTTCCGGAATATACGGTGCCGGCCTCAGTGATCCCCACATGAAGGGGATAATCGCAGACCTCTGCCAGCAGCTCATGGGCTCTCACGCACATCTGAACATCTGAGGATTTGATACTGACCACCAGATTTTCATATCCCATTTCTTCTATAACATGCACCTTATCCAGGGCGCTTTCCACCAGTCCCTCTGCGGTCACGCCATGGTATTTTTCCACCAGCTCTTTTTCCAGGGAACCGCTGTTGACCCCCACACGGATGGGGATTCCCCGTTCCCGTGCTGCGTCCACCACCGCTTTGATCCTTTCCCGGCCGCCGATATTGCCCGGATTGATCCGGATCTTATCTGCGCCGTTTTCCATGGCTGCAATGGCCAGCCGGTAGTCAAAATGGATATCCGCCACCAGCGGAATGTGGATCTGTTTTTTTATTTCCTTCAGCGCCTGCGCCGCTTCCATAGTAGGTACCGCACACCGGATGATCTCACAGCCAGCCTTCTCCAGTTCCAATATCTGAGCCACCGTGGCAGCCGCGTCCTCTGTTCTTGTATTGGTCATGGACTGGATCAGGATCGGATTGCCTCCGCCAATGACCCGGTCTCCGATCTTTATGATCCTGGTTTTTTTTCGCTGTTTCATGTTCTTCTATCCTTTCTGATTCCCATTTTGCTTCTGCAGATCCCCCACCATGATTTTTGCGGAAAATTCCCCCGTTGTTTTCCATTTTTCATCCGGCATCTGACGATTTCTTTTATTTTCGGATCTCCAGCAGCTTTTCTTTGAGCTCCTGTTCCATACGGCTCATTTCCACCTCTGCCTCTTTTCTCTTCTGGCGGCCCTCCTTCTGGATCTTCATCACATCATCCAGAGTCTGGATCAGCTGTGCATTGGTATTCTTCAGGGTTTCAATATCCACAATTCCCCGTTCATTTTCTCTGGCCGTTTCAACCGTAGCCATGTGCAGGGCTTCTGCATTTTTCTTCAGAAGTTCATTGGTCAGATTGGTTACCTCCGCCTGGGCTTTCACCGCTTCCGTGGAATGGGCGATCCCCAGTGCCAGTACCATCTGGCTTTTCCAAAGAGGTATGGTATTTACCAGCGTTGTCTGTATTTTTTCCACCATCATGGTATCATTGTTCTGCACCAGCCGTATCTGAGGCGCTGTCTGCAGGCAAATCGTCCGGGTCAGTTCCAGATCATGAAGTTTTTTCTCAAACCTGTTGCACAGATTGTCCAGATCTTTAGCGGCTTGAGCATCTTCCGCCAGACCGCTCTGTCTGGCCTTCGCTTCCAGCTGTGCCAGCTGCGTCTGCCTTACCTGCTGCAGTTTCAGTTTTCCGGCCATAATATACATGGTAATCTCTTTAAAATAGTTCAGATTCAGCTGATACATTTTATCCAGTGCCGCCGAATCTTTCAGAAGCTGGATCTGATGTTTTTCCAGGGCATCGGTGATCTTCGTAACATTAACCTCTGCCTTGTCATACTTGGATTTCAGTGAAGCGATCCGGCTGCTCTGCTTCCGAAAAAATCCAAACAGGCCTTTTTCCTCTTCCGCATCAAAATCCTTCAGCTCTGCCACCACATCCGTGATCAGTTCTCCCACGGCCCCCAGATCCTGGGTACGCACATTTTTCAGCGCTTCTTCCGAGAAATCAGCCATCTTTTTCTGAGTACCGGCTCCATACTGAAGAATCTGTTCTGTTTTCGTCAGATCGATCTGCGATGCAAAAGCCTGTACCATCTGACGTTCTTCCTCTGAAAGCACACTGTCGTCCAGCTGCGGCTCCTCCGGTTCCTCCGGCTTTGCCACGATCTCTTCTTTTTCGTCCAATACCGGTTCCAGGGTCAGCTGGGGCATCACCGGCGCATCTGCAAATTCATTTCTGTCTCCCATGATCTTCGTTCTCCTTCTCTGTTAAAATCACGGCCGCAAATAGTACCGTTAAAAATCATCCTTCGTCAGGCCCTCCTGGGCCAGAAGCGTATGCAATACGGAAATATCTGTGGAAACATCCCACGCCATATCCTTAAAAATTTCATCCAGAAGCTTTTCAAAGGCCAGATTCAGCGTATCCAGGGTCGCTTCGATTTCCTTTTTGGCAGTAGTAATATTTTCTCCCTGCACCGGCTGGACATCCATATCCGCATAGGCATCTAAGAGCTTTACTGTAGTAGGAAGATAATAGCTCATCATTTTTTTCATGTCCTCCGCGGCTTCCGGCTGTTTCTTCACCTGCTCAAAAATCCTCTGGACCAGCAGTTCCATCCGGGAGATTTTTCTGGAGATTTCTTCTCCCGGTATCCGATCATTGCAGATGCGGATCTTTTCCAGATAATTTCTTCCTTCCTGAAGAATCGCCTCTGCCTCCGGCGTCAGAGTTTTTTCCTTCTCTTTGAACAGCGCCTCCCGGCGGATCCGCTCCTCATATTGCTTCTGCGCTGTCTGGTATTGTTCATACGCTTCATCTGTAACCATCAGGCAGGTCTCTTCCTTATCCAGACGTCCCTGAAGAAACCATCCTTTATCCAGCATACGATGCAGGTCTTTTTTTATAAATTTCAAACTTTTTCCCGTTTTCTTCGCCAAATCTTCCAGTTCACAATAGGACCGTTCCTTCAAAATCCTTGTATACTGCCGAAAACGGTTCAGAAATCCAATCTTCCGCAGTCCCCGGATCAAAAGTCCAAGACTCCCGCACACCAGCAAAAACAGCACTGCAGCTCCTACCGCTGTACCTGCAGAACTGGATGACACTGCCAGCGCCACCAGCGCGATCAGAAATCCCACGCCAAATCCGGCTGTCAGAACTCCTCCTGCCGCTGCCTGTGCATAAGCTCTGGCACGCAGACCGGCTACCCGGGCAAAAGGGCCGGCCTGCTCCCGTCGGGGAACTGGCTGATTTACCCATCGGTCTGTAAAACGGATTCGCTCCCCGTTCTCTGCTGCCCGGCTTCCATGAGGCACGCCGTTGTCCCTGGGCCTTTTTCTGCTCTGCTCCCTGGGATCCGGATCCACATATTCCTCATATTTTCTTTCGCCAGCCATATTGGAAGCCGCATTCTGCAGTCCCCGGTTCACCTGATCCATGGCCTGGCGTACGGTTCTGGTTATACTTTCATTCAATTGACTGTAATCTCTGGAATTGACTGCATCCTGCACCAGATCTTTGATCTCATTTCCAATTTGATTCCAACCCTGATTTCGATTATCCATTTATGCCTCCGAATGATGATCTTGCCCATATTTCTGTCAAAACTATATGTTTCATTATATCGCCTGCCTGTGAAAAAAGCAATGTCAGTAACGGAAGCCCTGCATTTTTTTCTATTTTCCGCAATTTCATCCGATAAAATTCTTGCGCATTACTATAGAAAAGTCTTATAATGGGATAAATGTGATAAAGCAATACGGCAGCAGCCATAGATTGGAGGAAATATTATGGAAAAAAAGAACATCGACTGGGCGAATCTTGGATTCAATTACGTGAAAACAGATTACCGCTTTGTATCCAATTTTAAAAACGGCGCCTGGGACGAGGGGGCACTGATCACCGATGACACGGTAACCATTTCGGAATGCGCCGGTGTACTACAGTATGCGCAGACTGTTTTTGAAGGATTGAAAGCTTACACCACCGAAGACGGACATATTGTAACATTTCGTCCGGATCTGAATGCAGAACGCATGGTAAATTCCGCGCTTCGTCTGGAAATGCCCGCATTTCCCGCAGAGCGTTTCATTGACGCAGTAATAAAAACCGTAGAGGCCAATGCTGCTTTTGTTCCCCCCTATGGTTCCGGTGCAACTTTATATATCCGTCCCTACATGTTCGGAAGCAATGCTGTTATTGGTGTGAAACCGGCAGATGAATACCAGTTCCGCGTATTTACCACACCAGTGGGGCCTTACTTTAAGGGCGGCGCAAAACCCATTACCATTCGGGTCAGTGACTTTGACCGGGCAGCTCCCCATGGTACCGGCCATATCAAAGCAGGTTTAAACTACGCCATGAGTCTCCATGCCATTGTGGACGCCCACAAACAGGGATTCGACGAGAATATGTACCTGGATCCCAAGACCAGGACCAAAGTAGAAGAAACCGGAGGCGCCAACTTCCTGTTTGTCACCAAAGACGGCAAGGTAGTTACTCCCAAGTCAGACAGTATCCTGCCTTCCATCACCCGCCGTTCTCTGATTTATGTTGCCAAAGAATATCTGAACCTGGAAGTGGAAGAAAGAGAAGTATACTTTGACGAGGTAAAAGATTTCGCAGAATGCGGTCTGTGCGGAACCGCTGCTGTTATCTCTCCTGTTGGAAAGATCGTAGACCACGGCAACGAGATCTGCCTGCCCAGCGGTATGGACGAAATGGGTCCTGTTACCAGAAAACTGTACGACACCCTCACCGGAATCCAGATGGGGCGCATCGAGGCTCCGGAAGGATGGATCCGTGTGATCAAATAAGCTGCATATGCATATATCCACGCAGAATATTTAGTTGGAACAGACAACGCAGAATCAAATGTTCTGCTTCTCCGGGAGCTGCCGCATCCATGGTCTTCGGATCAGGATGCGGCAGCTCCCGGTACTTTTATGCACTTCTACATCTTTATGCAATTCTGCATCTTTATGCACTTCTGCATCACACTCGGAATTCATGGCCCCTGTCCCGCAGCTTCCTCTCAGCAGCGGATACGCTTAAGCTGTCCGATCGAGTCCACAGGTTGGATTTGGATCTTCACATATATTCAGAAGTGTTTTTCTCCGTGTCTATCTTATAGGAGACAGTAGAACTTCCAGTTGTACGGTGGCATTTCCACTTACTGGATTTGCACCTGTATATCTGAGTGTTGCGGTACGGTAGAATTTGGAATTTCTGGATTTTCACCTGTCTACAGACACAGTTTGGTACGGGCCAGATTGCGATTTCTGGATTTTCACCTGTCTACAGACACGGTTTGGTACGGGCCAGATTGCGATTTCTGGATTTCCCACTGTATTTTTGTGAGGTGTTGTACGGTGGATTTTCCGCTTACTGGATTTACACCCGTATTTCCACCCCCGGTTGTACGGTAGAATTTCCGCTTATTGGAATTGCACCCGTATTTCTCCGCTTTGTTATACGGTGGCATTTCCGCTTACTGGATTTACACCTGTATTTCCACGCCTAACCGTCGCTTTTGCCTTACAGGGTGCCAGTTGCCAAAGTGGGAGACTCCATTTCCGCTTATAAAAAACTGAAACTATTTCCTTTATTTTTTAATTGTTATTTATTTCCGCTTTTGGTAAGATAAAAAACATCGGAATATCAGACAGCCTGTATTATCTGATATCCCGGAATACTTAGTTTCTGATACATAAGGAGAACCGAAGCCATGAAATTCACAGCCAAGCATACCATTTACAGCTGTTATCTGGCCTATGTGACCCAGGCCATCATCAACAATCTGCCCCCGCTGCTCTTTGCCACATTCAACCGTGAATTCGGCATTTCCCTGGAGCGGATCAGCATTCTGATCAGCGTCAACTTCTGTGTCCAGATCCTGGTGGACTTCATTGCTCCATCTGTTCTTAAGCGGGTGGGCTACCGTGCCGTGGGCATTTCCTCTTTCGTGCTGTCTTTTGTGGGACTTTCCAGCTTCGCCTGGCTGCCCTTCGTGCTGCCTGACCCCTATGTAGGAATCCTGCTCTGCATGACCTTCAATGCCATCGGCGGCGGCATCCTGGAAGTCATTGTCAGCCCCATGGTGGAAGCCGTCCCCGGCGATAATAAGGAAGCTGCCATGAGCCTGCTGCATTCCTTCTACTGCTGGGGCCATATGGGCGTTGTCCTGCTTTCCACTGCCTTTTTTGCCATTGCCGGCATTTCCCAGTGGCGGTTCCTGCCTCTTTTGTGGGGAATCGTTCCTCTGGTCACCTGCCTGCTGTTTTTTAAGATCCCGATCTACAGTGTTCCCGGCGACGAAGGACATCCTGATGAAATGGCTCCCGCCATTCCGCTGTTCCGCCGCAGGATCTTCTGGGTCCTGTTTCTCCTGATGATCTGTTCCGGCGCCTCCGAACAGGCAGTCAGCCAGTGGTCTTCCCTGTTTGCGGAAGAAGGACTGGGCGTCAGCAAAACCATGGGCGATCTGCTGGGTCCCTGTGCCTTTGCCTTTTTCATGGGGCTTTCCCGGCTGCTGTCCGGCATGCAGGGTGAAAAACTGGATGTCCGCAGAGGTCTTCTTGGCACCAGCGCTCTTTGCATCTTAGGTTATCTGCTCACCTCCCTGTCGCCCTGGCCTCTGCTGTCCCTGGCCGGCTGTGCTCTCTGCGGATTCTCCGTGGGTCTGATGTGGCCTGGTGTATTCTCCCTGGGCGCAATCCTCTGTCGGGGCGGCGGCACTCAGATGTATGCCATGTTTGCCCTGGCCGGCGATGTGGGCTGTTCCACCGGTCCTGCTCTTGTGGGCTTTGTCACCGGTTCCGGCCGCTCCATGCAGAATGGCATTCTCACCGCCATTGTATTCCCGGTAATCCTTTTTCTGGTCATGCTGTTTTTGCAGGAACGGAAGACATACCGGTACCCGGATTGAGAGGAAAGAAAGTGAGGCGGACTCGCCCCTTTGTTCCTAAGAAAAACAGGGCCGTTCGGCATCAGCCGATGGCCCTGTTTCAACATTCCATTTTTTTGATTGCTATTGAATATTTTATCCCTTTGCTTTTTTACAGGAACTTTCCTGCTGTTTTTCGTCCACTGTATATCCATTTTTTTCCAGTAATTCCAACGCTTTGCCAAACTGGCCTTCTTTCAGCAGCACATAATCTGTATTGTAAGTAGACACTGCAAAAACACTGATTCCCTCTCCTGCCAGAATCGAGGTTGCCTGGGACAGCACGCCGACCATAGAGAAATCCAGAACGCCGCTGAAACGAAATGCTTTCCAGCCGTCCTCTCTTTCCAGTTAACCGAATGGAAATCCTCCACTTTACAGACCGAAAAATGTTGGCCTATAATTTCTATTTTCATTCAATTGCGCTCCTCTCCTACAACAGATACAACCACACCAGTATTGGCATGGTGATCATGCATCCCAGCGTCGTTACGATGTTGATCGCCCCTGCATACGAGGCGTTCCGGTTGTGGATCTGGGCCAGCTGCGTAATGGTCGATGCCGCCGGAGTCATCACGGCAAAAAAAGTCACCAGGATCTGATAGCTTCCATGGGCGATCACCCCTGCAGCCATCAGTCCCTTAAGGACCAGCAGCAGACAGCCGGGAACCACCAGAAGCCGCAAAACGGCCACCAGATAGATCCGCTGGTTCTGCAGGACCTTTCTGAGAGAAATACCCGCCGCCAGCATACCAGTGATCAGCATGGCAGCCGGTCCCAGCATATCACCCATGGACTGGAAGGTCTCTCCCAGGATCTGGGGCAGCCGGATCCGCAGGATCATCAGAAGAAAGCCTGCTGCGATTGCCAGCAGATTAATGTTCAGCAAAATCTTTTTCCACTGAAAGCCGGCACCCTTCTGGAACAGATACGCCCCGTGGGTCCACAGGAAAAACAGCTGCACTGCCAGAAACGCGCTGCAGTAGATGACCCACTCTTCCCCCAGCACATAGGAAACCAGCGGAATGACCAGATTTCCCGCATTGGAATAGATGACCGACGCTTCCTCCACCGTATCCAGCTTTAATACTTTCCGGAGTCCTCCGGCAAACAGGAACAGAAATAAATGGATCAACAGGGAAAGCAGTGCAGAAAATCCAAGCTTTCCCAGAAGAGCTGCATCGTACTCCACCTGAAAAGCCATCACGATCGTACAGGGCGAAAACAGATACAGAGAAAGCTTGGACAGGATCATGCTGTCATCCGTACGCAGAACCCCGGTTTTCACCAGAGCATATCCCATCAGCAGCATGAGCAGAAGCTCCGCAATTTTCTGAAGTAATAATGTGGTTATCATGTTCCTTAAGCCTTCTTTTCGTATTTCAGGAACGTATACTCCAGATCAAAATACGTCTGTTCTTCGCTGGATGCCGTAATCTGCCATTCTTTCATTTCATCCAGATTGGGGAAATACGTGTCTGCCTCATAGGCATAATCAATTTTGGTCACATGGGCCACATCGCAATACGGCAAAAGCTGTCTGTAGATGCTGTCTCCTCCAACCACATACACATCTTCTGAAGGATACTGCTTCAGTTCTTCCAGCAGTTCTTCCAGAGAATGCACCACTGTGGCTCCCTTCACCTGATATCCGGGATTCCTGGTCAAAACGATATTGGTCCGGTTCTTCAGCGGCAGCCCATTCGGAAAACTCTCCAGAGTCTTCCGGCCCATCACCACCACATTTCCCGTTGTCTGAGTCCGGAAAAATTTCATATCGGCAGGTATACTTACCAGCAGTTTATTATCCCGGCCAATGGCCCAGTTCTGATCAACTGCAACAATAATATTCATCGGTTGTCTCCTTCCTTACACTGCAATGGGAATATTTTTCACCTGAGAACCTGCCTGATAATTCTCCACAAACAGATCATCGGTGGTAAACTCATAAAAATCTTTTACTTCCGGATTCAGCCACACCTTTGGCGCCGGATAGGTTTCTCTGGTAATCAATTCTTCAATAACCGGCACATGACGGTCGTAAATATGGCAGTCTGCGATCACATGGACCAGCTCTCCCGGAATCATATCATTGACCTGGGCCACCATCATCAGCAAAATGGCATACTGGCACACATTCCAATTGTTGGCCGCCAGAATATCCTGGGACCGCTGATTTAGCACTGCGTTCAGCACCAGCTTCTCACTGTCCCGCTCTTTTGTCACATTATAAGTCATACTGTAACAGCAGGGATCCAGAGCGCCGCTGTGGAGATATTCAAACTGGTACAGATTCGTCATAATCCGGCGGCTGTAGGGATTCTCCCGGAGCTGACGAAGTACGTAATCCATCTGATCTGTCTCTTCTCCCTTGTACAGGAACTTCCTTCCCACCACATAACCGTAGCAGGTGCCTATGGAGCCCTCTTCATCCGCCCACTCGTCCCATACATGAGGCTTCAGATCATGGATATTGTTGGATTTTCTCTGATAGATCCACAGGATCTCATCCATACAGCTCTTCAGTCCGGTCTTCCGCAGAGTAATTGCCGGAAATTCTTTTCGCAGATCATAGCGATTGACCACGCCAAACCGCTTGATCGTATATGCCGGCGTCCCATCCTCCCACCGGGGACGCACTTTCTCTCCCTCTGTGCTGGTGCCATTGTCGATGACATCCCGGCACATCCGGATAAACAGATCGTCTGCTAAACTCATAATGTCCTCCTTCTCACCGCAGTCTTTTCAAACTTCCGGGCCGATCCGCCTCGCCTGTAACGCCGTTCCATCTGACACTTTTGTCAGGCACAAACCGGTTCCGGCCCTTCATTCCCAATTTCTCAAATTTAGTTTTCATTATAATATATCTCTCCTGGAGACGCAACCGGAAGAAGCCGCAGAAAAATTTCACAGTGGAACGTTTTTATCCGAAAAAGCCAGAACGTTTCGTTCTGTTTTCCTTTAATATAAAAAATCCGGTTGACCCTGACGCAGCGTTATGGCTTATAATCCTCTTACACGGGAGGGAAATCATGAAAACAGTAAAAGAAATCAGTAAAATCACAGGAGTGAGCGTGCGCACGCTTCATCATTACGATGCCATCGGGCTTTTAAAGCCCACAGCCAAAACCCCGGCGGGCTATCGGCTGTATGACGATACAGCTCTGGAACGCCTGCCGCAGATTCTGCTGTTTCGGGAATTGCAGTTTCCTCTGAAGGAGATCCAGGCCATCCTGGACAGTCCTTCCTTTAATCCTGCCCAGGCACTGGAGCAGCAGATCCATCTTCTGGAACTGCAGTACAGACGCCTGGGAAATTTACTCTCCCTTGCCCGTGAAATTCAGCAAAAAGGAGTAACCGCCATGGATTTTCAAATTTTCGACAACAGTGAACTCGAGCAGTATAAAGCAGAAGCCCGGGAAAAATGGGGTGCCACCAGGGAATACCAGGAATATGAACAAAAAGAAAAGGCCGGACTGCATTCTGACCTTATATCCCGCCAGTTCATACAGCTATTTGCAGAAGCAGGAGCGCTCCGGCAGCAGGATCCCTCTTCTTCAGAAGTGCAGGAAAAAATCCACGCCATACGCACCTTTATCACTAACCATTATTATACCTGCTCACCGGAAATACTGGAACAGCTGGGTGAAATGTATGTGGAGGACGAACGTTTCCAAAAAAACATCGACAGGGCCGGCGGTGAAGGCACTGCGGCGTTCGTCAGACAGGCTGTCCGCATTTACTGCAAAAACCGCAGGGAAAAGGCTATCGAATGAAAGCCGGCGGAGGGGCTGGCTCCGCCAAAACTGTAAGTAAACTGAAACCAACCTACCGATACATCCGGATCCAGAAATAGCCCTTAGCCCTTATATGTAAGAAAGAGACAATTCCTAAGAATTCGGACTTTTTTCAAATCCTGAATTCCCTGCGGAATTGTCTCTTTTTTTATAACTCTTATTTCAGGCAGTTTTATTGAATTTGTGAAAGACACTCCTCCCAAGGCACATATCTCCACTCCACCTCCAGAGGCTCTTCACTCCAGATGGCTCCGCTATAGCCCTTATCCACATCCAGCAGGGTGTGCCATCCTCTGTCCATGTCTATGGTCCGCAGGTCTTTGGAAAGGCCCTCGCCCGTCCATTTGATGTAAGCTTCCCGCATGACCCACTGGGCGAAGAAAGCCGGTTCCACCTCGCCCTCATCCAGGATCTCCCGGGCCAGCTCCGCCGGCACGGTTCGTTCCAGTATGGGCACAAAGCTGACTTTCTTGTGTTTCTGTACGTCAATGCCGATCTCCACCGGCGCAAAAGCGCAGACCGCCAGACAGTCAGAATGACTGATATTGAACTGTACATGGGAACTATCTTTCAGGTACGGCTTGCCATGTTCCCCGTGCGCGATGGATTCTTTTGCAAGGGTGATTCCATATTCCTTCTCCAGGCCACAGGCCAGCAGTGCCTGCCCTGCCTCATGCTCTTGCTTCTTCTCATGATCTTCCTGTAATCTGGTAAAATAAATGATAACTTTCATATTCTCCTGTCTCTCCTTCCTGCATTCCATCTGCCGCTCACTCTTCCATCTCATCCAGGAACCGGGAGCGGACCCGTTCCTTTTCAAACTGGCTGGTGACATAGCAGAGGGTCAGATGCTCTCTGGCCCGGGTCATGCCCACATACAGAAGCCTCCGTTCTTCCTCCAGCTGCTGGGGAAGCACCGCTTTCTTATAAGGGATGCTGCCTTCGTTCACATTGAAAATATAGACCCGGTCGTATTCCAGTCCCTTCACGCTGTGCAAAGTGGCCAGCACCACGCCTTTGGCCGTGTCCGCCTGCTTTCGGGCTTCCTCCTCCAGCCTTTCTTCATATTCCCGGATCTGCTGCTCCCAGGCTTCCAGGCTTTTAGCCTCCCTGGCGCTTTCTGTGAGCCGGTCCAAGATCTCTGTCAGCTCCTCCGGCTTCATTTTCCTCTCCAGGGCATAATCCCGGAGAAAATCTTCGTATCCCACGGCGTTGCGCAGATAGACAATGGCCGCGTAGGGCCGCAGACGGCTCATCACCTTCAGATGATGCTCCATCTCATCCAGCCGGTCGCACATCCACTCTTTCTCTTCATAAAACATCCGCAGCGTCTCAAAGGAGACTTCCTTCTCGTAGACGGCTTCCCGGGAAATATAGCGCAGCGGCCGGTTCATCACCGCCAGGAAATCCCCCCGGCTGATGGGGCCCCTGGCCATCCGCAGATAGGACAGGATATTTTTGCCGATCCAGTGCTGGTACAGATTGGGCAGCCGGTCCTTCATCTGAAAAGGAATATTGTACTCCATCAGCTGCTGCACCAGCAGCTCTGCCTCCATATGGGTGCGGAACAGCACTGCCACCTGCTCCGGCTCCCCGCCTTTTTCCAGATACTCAAGGAGCTCTTTTCGAAACACCCGGCACTCTTCCCTGGGATCCGGCAGGCACAGGATCCGCACCGGTTCCCCGTGCTTGCCCGGCGTGGACAGCTCCTTGGGAAAACGGTTCCGGTTGTGAGCAATGAGGCGCCCCGCTTTCTGCAGGATTTCCTCTGTACAGCGGTAATTGATGTTCAGCAGCACGGTCTCTGTCCCGGGATAATCTTCGGGAAAATGCAGCATGATCTCCGGTCTGGCGCCGCGGAAATGATAAATGGACTGGTCGTCATCTCCCACAAAAAACAGATTGTTCTCCGGAGCCCCCAGCATCCGCACAATGTCATACTGGACCTGATTCATGTCCTGAACTTCGTCCACCAGAATGTACTGAAATTTTTTCTGCCAGGCTGCCAGGATATCCGGCCGCTTCTTCAGCAGTTCCCAGCACATCACCAGCATATCCTCAAAATCCAGCAGACGGCGTTTCCGGCACTCTTCCACATATCCCCGGTAAATTTTCCGGAAAGTTTCATCGGGATAGGAAGAGGAATAATAATGGGCAATATCCATGCGGGCGCTTTTCACCTGGCCGATCTCCCGGGACAGTTCCTCCAGGGCTTCCCCTTCCTCCAGCAGCGCCGGAGCATAAGTCTCCGTGAGCATGCGCAGGATCTGGTATTTCTGATTCTCCCCCAGGATATTCTTTCCGCTCAATCCGTAGGCATGACGCAGGATCCCATAGAAAATCCCGTGAAATGTCCCAAAAGTCACTTTCGTTTCCCGGATCTGGTTCATCTGCAGGAACCGCTCTTTCATCTCCCTGGCAGCCGCTCTGGAGAACGTGACCACCAGAATCGTCTCCGGCAGGACCCTGTATTCCTGGATCAAATATGTAATTCGATTGGCAATAGTTGAAGTTTTCCCCGATCCGGGGCCTGCCAGAGCCAGCATGGGCCCTGACAGGTGGGCGACTGCCCGTTTCTGAGATGCATTTAAATTCTGATCCATTCTGTAAAGCGGGAACTGAACTTCCGCTTCGCTCCTTCCTCGTGTCCCATCGAACCTCGTCCGATTTTCCTGAGACTGCACGCGGCTCCTATGCCTCCAGTTTTTTGATGGCCGCGCGGATTCGTCTGCAGGTTTCTTCTTTTCCTATGATCTCCATGATCTCCGTGGCTCCTGCCGGCGTCATCTGCTTGCCGGACACAGCTGTACGGATCGGCCACATCACATAACCGGTCTTGTAGCCCTTTTCCTTGGCCCAGCCGCCTACGGTTTCGAAGAGAGCATCATTGCTGTAATCTTCCTGAGCTTCCAGAACCGGCAGTACTTCCTTCAGCACAGCCAGAGAGGTTCCTTCATTGGTCTTCATTTTCTTGTGTACATACATGGAGCTGTCATACTCCGGCACTTCTTCAAAGAAAGCCACCATCTCCGGAATATCCGGAAATACCTCGATTCTTGTCTTCACCATGGCTGCAATCTTTTTCAAATCATAGTCTTTCTTCAGAACCTGTTTCAGGTAAGGCAGAGCCATCTCATAGAATCTGTCAAAATCCATGGCTTTGAGATACTCTCCGTTCATCCAGCGAAGCTTCACCATATCAAAGACAGCCGGAGATTTGCTGATGTGATGATAATCAAATACCTTTACCAGTTCTTCCAGGGAATAAATTTCCCGGTTTTCCTGGGGACTCCAGCCCAGAAGAGCCACAAAGTTCACTACGGCTTCCGTCACAAATCCCTGATCAATCAGATCTTCGTAAGAAGAATGTCCGGAACGCTTGGACAGCTTCTGATGCTCTTCATTGGTGATCAGCGGGCAATGCACATAAGTAGGCACTTCCCAACCAAAAGCCTCATAGATACGGTTATATTTCGGCGCGGAAGACAGATATTCATTGCCCCGTACCACATGGGTGATCCCCATCAGATGGTCATCCACCACATTGGCAAAGTTATAGGTGGGATATCCGTCTGATTTGATCAGGATCAGGTCTTCCATTTCCTCGTTATTTACAGTAATATCACCGTAGATCTCATCCTGGAACGTGGTGGTCCCCTCTGTAGGCATATTGAAGCGGATCACGTAGGGTTCCCCTGCATCCAGCTTCGCCTGCACTTCTTCCTTTGACAGACGGGAACAGCGCTTGTCATAAATGGAAATCTCCTTGCCTGCCACCACACGCTTCATGGATTCCAGCGTTTCCTTATCGCAGAAACAGTAATAGGCAGCGCCCTTCTCCACCAGTTCCTGAGCATACTTCATATAAAGGCCGGAGGCATTTCTTTCACTCTGCACATAAGGGCCGTATCCCTTATCCTTATCCGGTCCCTCATCAGGCACCAGGCCGGTCTTCTCCAGTGTACGGTAAATGATTTCCAGCGCGCCCTCCATAAAACGCTCCTGGTCTGTATCTTCAATTCGTAAAATAAAATCTCCATCTCCATGCTTGGCGATCAGATAGGCATACAGTGCCGTCCGCAGATTGCCTACATGCATCCGCCCCGTAGGACTTGGCGCAAATCTCGTTCTTATTTTTGTCATTTTTCTTCTCCCGGATTTTAAAATCTTATGATACCAGGGACAAAAGATCCTATCCCGCTGAACTTGCGCATAAGCGGGCAAAAAACCTTAGAACCAGCAAAATCTTTTGTGTCCATGGATACCGCCATTCATTATACACCCAGGTCCTCCAAAATGTCCATAGGATTTCCGTAAAGTGTGATATCTGCCCGGTAATCCAGATAATGCTCATCCTGACTGATCAATATCACCTTTTCCCCGTTAAAATAACGAAGAAAAGTCGTAGTCATATAATCATTCATATGGCATCCCATGATCAGCACCACATCAGCCTTTGTCATCTCCTCTGCTGCCCGGGTTACCACATCGTTATCTACCATTTCTCCCACCAGACACATTTTAGGCCGGATCGTGGTGCCGCATTTGGCACATTTGGGAACGCCCTTTGACTGCTGTATGTATTCAATAGGATACTCTGCCTTGCAATGCGGACACTGATTATGAAAAACATTGCCGTGGATCTCCAGTACATTCCTGCATCCGGCACGCTTTGCCAGAGAGAATACATCCCTGGTGATAATGTATTTCAGGATTCCGGCTTCTTCCATCCTTGCCAGCACCTTCATACCTTCCGGAATCTCCCCAAGATCCGCGATCATCTCATTCTTGTAAAATTCATAAAACTGTTCCACCCGGGTATTATAGAAGCTGGCGCTTAAAATTTCCTCCGGAGAATAGCCGTATTTTGCCTCCACCGCATAGGCATCCCGGGGATTAAAATAATTGCTGCAGCCGCAGAGATTGCTCAGGCTGCGTCCTTTCAAGCACACCAGATACCGGCTCCCAAATAAGATTTTTTTTACTGTTTCCAGTTTTTCTCTGTACCCTCTGTTACTGTCTGCACTCATAAAAACCCTCCTTAAACTTATGCAAAAAGATGCTAGCGGCCGCCCTGCCTGTAGCATCTTCTCTCACGTCTTGCTGTCGATTTAAGGTAAAGCAGATGTCCCTCTCCGCTTTTTATTTCCTGTTTTTCCTGTTTTTTATTATACCGCAAAAAAGGACTTTCGTAAAGCTACATCACCCGAAATCTGGCATATCTCTCCTTTGCCAGCTGCTCACCAGTTTTTCCCTCCTGCCGCTTCAGAAAACGCTTCATCTGCAGCTTCATATACTCGGATAATTCAGCCAAATTTTCTTCTCCGGCCAGGGTTTCTTCCTCGATCACCCGGTCGATGATTCCCATTTCCTTCAGATCGGCGGCAGTCACCTTCATGACCGCAGCGGCCTCATGGGCTCGCTTGCTGTCCTTCCACAGAATAGAGGCAAAACCTTCTGGAGATAAAATGGAATACATTGCATTTTCCATCATCCACACTTCATTGGCCACGCCAAGAGCCAGTGCTCCGCCGCTGCCTCCTTCCCCAATTACAATGGAAAGTACCGGTACCGTCAGCCTGGACATTTCCAGCAGATTCCGGGCAATGGCCTCTCCCTGTCCCCGTTCTTCGGCTTCCACGCCGCAGAATGCCCCGGGTGTATCAATAAAATTGATAACAGGTCTTCTGAATTTCTCTGCCTGCTTCATCAAACGCAGGGCCTTGCGGTATCCTTCCGGAGACGGCATGCCGAAATTCCGGATAATATTTTCTTTTGTATTTTTTCCCTTCTGAATTCCGATCACCGTCACCGGCTGGCCGTCCAGATAGGCAATACCGCCCACTACAGCGCCGTCATCCCGGAACGCCCGGTCACCATGGAGCTCCAGGAAATGATCAAAAATTTCATAGATATACTCCAGGCTGGTGGGACGTTTGCTGCTCCTGGCCGTCTGCACTCTGTCCCAGGCATTCATATCCGCAGATTTTCTGCCTCTTTTTCTTTTTTTCTTAAACTCCTGCTGCACCACCGGCGATTCCTGTGGAAATACTCCCCAGGGATTCTTCACAGTATGAAATTTTACCAGCCATGCCAGGGTATTCCGCAGCTGATCTCTTGGTACAATGCCGTCAATGATCCCATGCTCCACCAGGAATTCCGCCCGCTGAAAATCCTCCGGCAGCTTTTCTCCAATGGTCTGGGCAATAACTCTGGGTCCGGCGAAACCGATCAGGGCTCCGGGTTCTGCCAGAATAATATCTCCCAGCATGGCGAAACTGGCCGTCACGCCTCCTGTGGTTGGGTCAGTAAGCACAGGAATGTACAGCAGTCCCGCATCGGTATGCCGGGCAATGGCCGCAGAGGTCTTTGCCATCTGCATCAGGGAAACCATTCCCTCCTGCATTCTGGCTCCTCCAGAACAGCAGAACAGGATTACCGGCATCTGCCGTCTGGTGGCTTCTTCAAAAGCCCGGGTAATTTTTTCTCCTACCACATATCCCATACTTCCCATAAGAAATCTGGCATCACAGACTCCCAGGATCACAGGGATCCCGTCAATGGAAGCTTCTCCGATCCGCACTGCTTCATGGAGATGGGTTTTTTCCCGCAAAGCCTGAATCTTTTCCGGATATCCGGGATAATCCAGAGGGTTGCTGCTTTCCAGATCCTGGTACCATTCCACAAAGCTTCCCTCGTCAGCCACCATCCGGATACGTGTCCCTGCCTTGATCCGGAAATATCCCTGACATTTCGGACATACATAATGATTCTGCACCACATCTTCTTTATACAGCATCGCCCCGCATTTAGGACATTTGATCCACAGTCCTTCCGGCACATTGGAAGCAGACTGCCCTTTTTCTTTATAGTTTGGTTTTTTAAAAAAGCTCCTTAATTCCGGCATGCTTCTCCTTTCCGGACACTGCAGGAAACAGACCATGTTCTTCCGCTTCCTTTTTTACTCTTCATAGTGTCTCATTCTCCGTAATGTTCCGGGATAAAGTGGGTGGTAATATTTCCCTTCCGAAAATCCTTCTGATTCAGTATATCATACTGAAAATCAATATTGGTCTGTACACCTTCAATAACCACTTCTCCCAACGCACTGATCATCTTATCGATCGCGCTCTGTCTGTCTCTGTCATAAACGATCACTTTTACCATCATGGAATCGTAATTGGGCGGTATGGTGTAGCCGTTATAAATGGCCGTATCCATGCGCACCCCATTGCCTCCCGGCAAATGCATATTTTCAATGGTACCCGGACAGGGCATAAAATTCCGGACAGGATCCTCTGCATTGATCCGGCACTCGATGGCATGTCCCCTGATCTGAATATCATTCTGGCTGAAGCTTAAAGGCTCTCCTGCCGCCACACGGATCTGCTCTTTTACCAGATCCACGCCTGAAACAAACTCTGTTACCGGATGTTCCACCTGAATCCGGGTATTCATCTCCATAAAATAGAATTCTCCGGATTCATCCAGAAGAAATTCAATGGTGCCGGCATTCTCATAACCCACTGCTTTGGCGGCCCGTACCGCTGTCTCTCCCATTTTCTTCCGCAGCTTGTCGGAAAGCGCGTCGCAGGGAGATTCCTCGATCAGCTTCTGGTGGCGCCTCTGGATGGAGCAGTCCCGCTCTCCCAGATGGACCACATGTCCGTATTTATCGGCAATGATCTGCACTTCCACATGACGGGGGCGCTTCACATAGCGCTCCAGATACATGGTATTGTCTCCGAAGGCATTGACGGATTCCCGCTGGGCCATCCGGAAGTTTTCCTCGAATTCCTTTTCGTTCTCAACGATCCGCATGCCCTTGCCGCCTCCGCCGGAGGAAGCTTTGATCATAATGGGATATCCGATCTTCTTTGCCGCCCGTTTTCCCTCTTCTGCAGAATAGACGGGCTCCTTCGTGCCCGGCACAACCGGCACTCTGGCTTTCATCATGGTATTTCTGGCCTCCGCCTTATTTCCCATTTTCCGGATGACCTCCGCGGAAGGCCCGATAAATGCCACCTGACACTTCTGACACATTTCCACAAACCGGCTGTTCTCCGACAGAAAACCAAAGCCCGGATGAATCGCCTGGGCACCGGTGGCGATGGTAGCGCTTAAGATCCGCTCCATATTCAGATAGCTTTCCTTGGGCGCAGCCGGACCGATACAGATGGCCTCATCGGCCAGCTGGGTATGCAGAGCATCCCGATCCGCCTCTGAATAGACCGCAACTGTCTCGATTCCCATCTCTCTGCAGGCGCGGATAATCCGCACCGCGATCTCCCCCCGGTTTGCAATTAATATCTTATCAAACATGGTATCGCCTTCCTCTATCTTATCCGATGGCAAAGGTCAGCTCTGCAACCGCTGCCACTGTCCCGTCCTGTTTTACCGCTTTGGCGCTTCCCACACCAATGGGGCCTTTCCTCCGGATGATCTCCAGTTCCAGAGTCAGTACGTCTCCCGGAACTACTTTGTTTTTAAACTTTGCAGAATTGATCGAACCGAAATAAGCGGTTTTCCCCTTGAAATCAGGCTCACTGAGAATTGCCACTGCCCCCACCTGGGCCAGTGCCTCAATGATCAGCACACCGGGCATTACCGGTTCTCCCGGAAAATGGCCGCCAAAATACGGCTCATTGTAAGAAACGCACTTTTTTCCCACAGCCCGTACGCCAGGCTCCAGCTCTTCAATGGTATCGATCAGCAGAAACGGCTGTCTGTGGGGAATAATCTCCATAATCTCTTTTGTCGTCAGTTTCATAGCTGCCTCCTTATTCGATGACAAACAGGGGCTGTCCGTATTCTACCACCTGTTCGTTTTCCACTAATATCTTCGTCACGGTTCCGGAAAACTCGGATTCGATCTCATTCATCAGCTTCATGGCTTCCACGATTCCCAGTACCTGACCTGCCTCAACGGTGTCTCCTACTTTTACATAAGGGTCACTCTCCGGAGATGCACTGGTGTAAAAGGTTCCCACAAGAGGTGCTTTTACCACATTGCCGCTGAGAATCTCTTCCTCGTTTGCGCCGGCCTGTTCCTGCATCGTCTCCGCAGCTTCTGAAGATACCGGCGCCTCTGTTCTGGCCACCACGGTCTCCACTACCTTTCCTGTCCGGTCCGTTTCCATATCGATCCTGGTTCCGTCCTGGTCTATGGAAAACCGGGTCAGATGCGAATCACTGACTGCCTTTATTAATGAAAGAATCTGCTCAAATTCCATAACTGCTGCCTCCTTATTCACTGTACTTTTTCACCAGGAGAGTGGCGTTATGCCCTCCAAATCCCAGGGAATTGCTCATGGCATATTTCACATCCATCTGTACCGGTCCGTCTGTCACGTAATCCAGGTCACATTCTTCATCGGGCACCTGATAGCCCACTGTCTCATGGATAAATCCTTCCTCAATGGTCTTGACACAGGTGATAAACTCCACAGCTCCTGCAGCTCCCAGCAAATGTCCGATCATGGACTTGGTGGAATTGACCTTCAGCTTTCCGGCATGCTCCCCAAAGGCTCTGTGAATAGCCCGGGTCTCAAACAGGTCATTGTGATGGGTACTGGTACCATGAGCATTGATATATGCAATATCTTCCGGCTTTACATTTGCCTCTTTCATGGCATTTTCCATGGCTCTTGCCGCACCGGACCCATCCTCGATGGGGGAGGTAATGTGGTAAGCGTCTGCCGTCGCACCGTATCCCACTACCTCTGCCAGGATCCTTGCTCCTCTTTTTTTCGCATGCTCCAACTCTTCCAGAACCACTACGCCGGCGCCTTCGCCCATGACAAAGCCGTCTCTCTCCTTATCAAAGGGGATGGAACAGCGCTTCGGATCATTGGAAGTGGACAGAGCTGTCAGAGCCACGAAGCCTCCCAGCCCCAGAGGACAGATGGCGGCTTCCGTTCCGCCGGCGAACATCACATCTGCATCGCCGCACTGAATGCTTCTGTATGCCTCTCCGATGCTGTGGGTACCTGTTGCACAGGCCGTCACCACGTTGATGTTCTTTCCGCGGAAGCCATACTGGATCGACACGTTGCCGGCTGCCATATTGGAGATCATCCGCGGCACCATCAGAGGTCCCAGACGATTGGGGCCTTTTTTCTGCAGTCTCTCATGCTCTGTCTCTGCTTCCTGCAGGCTTCCGATGCCGGAGCCGATGGAGCAGCCCACTGCAAAGGGATCTTCCTCGTCCATATTCAGCCCGGAATCCTTCAGGGCCTCTCCGGCTGCTGCCACTGCATACTGGCAGAACAGCGCCATTCTCCTGGCCGATTTGGGATCCATATAATCCTTTGCCTGGAATCCCTTTACTTCCGCTGCAAGATGGACTTTATACTCTGATGTATCAAAATGAGTCACTTCTCCAAAGCCTGTGGTTCCTTCTTTCACATTATTCCAGAATTCTTCCACATTCAGACCAATGGGGGTAACAGCCCCCATTCCGGTTACTACAACTCTTCTCATAATCTCCTCCATTTTCTATATGTTCATGCCGCCGTCTACACTGATCACCTGACCGGTGATATAAGCCGCTTTATCAGAAGCCAGATAGGCCACCATATTGGCAATATCGGAAGGCTTTCCAAAGCGTCCCAGAGGAATCTGGGCACAGACAGCTTCTTTTACAGAATCCGAAAGCACCTCTGTCATCTCTGTATCCACAAATCCGGGAGCCACTGCATTCACAGTGATCCCTCTGCTGGCCAGTTCCCGGGCCATGGTCTTGGTCAGTCCGATGACGCCTGCCTTGGAGGCCGCATAGTTGGCCTGTCCTGCATTTCCCAGGATTCCGGACACGGAAGAGATATTGATGATCCTTCCGGCCCGCTGCTTCAGCATATATCTGGACAGATGACGGATGGTGTTGAAGGTTCCCTTCAGGTTGATCCCAATGACTGCGTCAAAGTCTTCTTCCTTCATTTTCATGATCAGATTGTCTCTGGTAATTCCCGCATTGTTCACAAGGATGTCTACCCGTCCGTGTTCTTTGATGATGGTCTTTACCATTTCCTCACAGGCGGCAAAATCTCCCACATTACACTGGTACAGGAACGCACTGCCTCCTGCCGCCTCAATTTCTTCTTTTACCTGTTCTGCACGTTCCCTGGAACCGTTGTAATTGATCAGCACAGTGGCTCCTTCCCGGGCCAGTGTCAGGGCGATCTCCCGTCCGATTCCTCTGCCTGCTCCCGTTACCAAAGCAATTTTATTTTCTAACATTTCCATATCCTCTTTTCTCCGGCTTCTTAAGCCAGTGCTTTCATCAGAATTTCCATGTCTTCCGGCTTCTCCACATGGAATCCTTTCACATTCCTGTTGATCTTCCGCAGAAATCCGGTCAGGGTCCTGCCCGGTCCGATTTCCACAAAAGTATCCACACCGTCTGCGATCATGGCCTCCACACACTGCTGCCAGCGCACAGGAGAAGATACCTGCTGTACCAGCAGCTCCTTCACCTCATCGGGCCTGCGCACGTACTGTGCCGTCACATTGGTCACATAAGGTGTGGAAAATTCCCGTATCTCCACATCCTTCAGCGCTTCTCTCAGCTTCTCTCCGGCTCCTGTGAGCATGGCGGAATGGAAAGGACCGCTGACCTTTAAGGGAAGGACTCTTCTGGCTCCGGCCTCTTTCAGTTTCCCGGAAGCCGCCTCCACGGCAGCTGCCTCTCCGGTGATCACAATCTGTCCCGGACAGTTGTAATTGGCAATGGACACGATTCCTTCTGTCTCCTGACAGATCTGTTCGATCACTGCCGCATCCAGTCCCAGGACCGCGCTCATGGCGCCTCCCACCGGTACGGCCTCCTGCATATAGATCCCGCGTTTTCTCACCAGGGCAAAGGCGTCCTCCAGAGAGATCACTCCGGACGCCAGCAGGGCGCCGTATTCTCCCAGACTCAAACCTGCATTTACCTGAGAATACAGGCCTTTCTCTTCCAGAAGCTTTAAAATTGCCGCTGACACGCTGAGCATGGCAATCTGTGTATACTCTGTAATATTGATCTTATCATTTTCTTCAAAACAGATTTCCGGCATGGACAGGCCGGTCACCTGGCTGGCACAGTCCATCACCTGGCGGCAGACAGGATATGCCTCATAAAATTCTTTTCCCATGCCCACATACTGGGCTCCCTGTCCAGGGAAAGTAAACGCTATCTTGCTCATTTTCACTCTCCATAATCTATGTTCTCTCTGATGCCGTCTTCAGACAGGACAGCTCCTGTCCAAAAATAGTTTGGCTTTCAAAGTATCATCCTAAAAAAAGCTCCATGGGACAACCGCACCTTTGCTGTCATCCCATGGAGAAACAGACCCAAAGGACTTACTTACATATCTACGCCCTTTGACTTTAAATACTCGATTACAGCGCCTACAGTGGTCAGATCCGTCAACTCTTCTGCAGGAATTTCAACGGAATATTCGTCCTCAAGAGCCATTACCAGTTCAAACAGATCCAGAGAGTCTGCTCCCAGATCATCTTTGAAAGAGGTCTCCTCTGTGATGGAATCGGCATCGCAGTTTAACTGCTCTGCAATAATTTCACGCATTTTCTCTAACATGGTTCATTCTCCTTTTATAAATGTTAATTTTTTATTTTTGCGAGCAACGGTTCAAGCGGACACGCTTGCAAATTCGTTGGCGGTTATTCTGCTGCACCAGCTGTGCTATTATTTTGACACTCAAAGTATATATACTATGGTAATGTTTGTCAAGCATAATTTCTGAAATATTTTCGCCTGTTTCCGCATCATGTCTCCTGGAAACGAATCCGCCTGGCAACGCTTAAAGCCAGACCCATCTCTGCCATCAGGAACATGATGGAAGTTCCTCCGTAACTGACAAAAGGCAGCGTAATACCTGTGGTGGGGATCAGATTGATAACCACACAGATGTTCAGGATCACCTGCAGGGCTATGTGAATGAAAATTCCGCTTACCATCAGCGATCCCAGCAGATCCGGCGCGTTCTGCGCGATAAAAAACAGCCGGTAGAGCAGATAGGCAAACAGGATCAGGATAATGGCGCCGCCGAAAATCCCCAGTTCTTCGCATACGATGGAAAAAATCATATCGTTCTGCGCCTCTGGAACCGCACCCAGCTTCTGGGTACTGTTTCCCAGCCCCTTTCCGAAGAATCCTCCGGAACCGATGGCATACAGTGCCTGTATGATCTGATAAGCAGAACTGTCCGAATATTCCTCCGGCCGCAGCCATACCAGAATACGGCGTATACGGAAGCTGGAACTGTCGCTGACGCTGATGTTGGCCACCAGAAGCGCCACGCCTCCGGCCACCACTGCCATGGACGCTGCCGCCGCGATCAGAAATGGTTTGGTCCTGGGATGGGCAATAAAGATCATACCTGCCGTAATCCCGCAGATAATGATTCCAGTACTCAGATTCTCTGTGGCCCAGTATGCCAGAAAGCCCAGAAATCCTCCTGCAGCCGCAAGAAAGGCCATCCCCTTCCAGGTCGCGATCTTCCTTCCCATCTTCACGACCATATAAGGCAGACACACGATCACGGCGATTTTGGCAATCTCCGATGGCTGAAACTGTAAGGATCCTACGCCCAGCCACCGCTTGGCGCCGTTCACCTCAACGCCCAGAGGTGTCTTTACCAATAACATGCTGACTGCCGCAGCCACATATAAAAGTGTGGTAAAATGCTTCAAAATATGATAATCCACTCTGGATATGATCAATGCGCAGACAACACTGACTCCGCTGATCAGAGCCTGTTTTCCAAAGAAGTACATATCATCGCCGTAACGCATCTCCGCCGTATAGGCGCTGGTGCTGTACAGCATCATCAAGCCAAAACAGGTCAGAAGGATTACCACCGCTACCAGATTGTAGTCATAGTAGTCGGCTTTTCTCCGGATTGTCTTCCTTTGATTCACTGTCATCACTTACTCCCTTATTTTTGCTGCTTATTCTCCCTGTGTTTTTTTATTATAGCATACTCCCTGCAAAATCAAAGCACATATTTCAATAATTCAAAAAAATTCACAGTTTCCGCGAACTCTCCATTGAGGACCTGACGTGCGGCCGCCGGCGTATCTGTAATAATATTGTCCACCTGGTACCGCTGCATCTGTTCGGTCAGAATCTGTGAATTCACAGTCCAGGCGTGCACCACCTTGCCGGCAGCATGGGCCCGCTCCACGAACCTGGGATTCAGATACGTATATTTGACGCTGAGACAGTCTGCATATTCCAGACTGTTCATGTTTCCATAGGCCACAGTCATGACATAGCTGGTGGTGATGGCGGGATTCTGCTCCTTAATCTCCTGCAGGTACTGGTAATGCATGGAACAGACGATCACACGGTCTTCCAGCTCATAGTCTTCGATGACCCGCACCACTTTTTCCGCAATATCCGGGTTATGTCCGTTGTATTTGATCTCGATGATGAGATTCATGGCATCGCCGCAGTGCCGCACCGCTTCCCGCAGGGTGGGTATCCTCTCTCCTGCAAACCGGGAGCTGAAAAAAGATCCTGCATCCAGCCCGCACGTTTCATAATAATACGTATCCCAGATATTCTGGTCTTTTCCCGTGGTACGTTTCAGATTGTTATCATGCAGCAGCACCAGAACCCCATCTTTTGTCTCCTGCACATCGATTTCCGCATAATCCGCGTTCTGCTCCATGGCATAATCCAGGGCACTCAGGGTATTTTCCGGAGCATATTTGGCGCCGCCTCTGTGAGCGGTGATCTGGATGCCGGACAATACATCCGGAAAGACACTTCGGGCATTTCCGGCCAGATACACCATATATCCCATTTCCGCCAGAAAGACCAGCCCCATGGCAAAAGCCGCCATGCGCCTTCTGCCCAGCCGCCGCAGCAGAGGAAGCCGGATGGGCTTTGGTGTGATCCCCAGCTTTCCCGTCAGAAGCCGTTTCCTGCGCAGCCGGTATACTGCATAGAAAAAGGCCACGCCCAACACTGTGTTCAGAGCGCCTGCCACCAGGCCGATGGCCACATCCACCCAGTTGCTGTAGATCAGCAGAGAAGAAACGATTCCTCCCTTGGTGTCCTCCTGTATGGCCGTCCAGACAGCTCCGGACATGGACAGGAAATAAAAGATCAGAGAAATTCCCAGCACAAGGCCCTGGATCAGCAGAGCCGCCGCCAGATTCCGTCCCCTATTTCTGCTCTGCAGCACCTTTCCCCGCCGGATGCTCTCCATCACATCCCTCTCTTCCAGAAGCAGATAGGGAAGAGAAAATGTGAACTGATACGAGATATACACCAGCAGGATCCCGGCAAGGATCAACAGGGCCGGATAAGGTACCGCTTCATAAATCACCTGTGCCGTATACTGCAGGAGCCTGACATAGGACACTTCCCGGATCAGAAACTGCAGCTGCAGAAACGGCACCGTCAGCACCATGAAGAAGATCCAGGCCAGAGGCTTCCTGCGCATCAGCCGCAGTGTCTGGCGCATTCCCACCAGGAGCATGTCACTGGGATAAATGCTCTTGCCTTCACTGCTGTACTGCAGACAGACCATCATGGACGCGATCTCCACCGTGATCAGCAACAGCAGGCAAAAACCCACCAGGGCCAGCAGCACGATCGTAAACGGATGTTTCAGGAACAAAAGAAAGTTCTCTGCTGTCAGATTGCTGTAACCGCTGACATACAGAGAAAGATCTACCGCTTCCCTGACTACCTGCAGCACGATCATATAGATCGCCGCCCGATAGGCAATCTCAAAGAGAAGAAGCGTGGCCCAGTTTCGTTTTAGCAAATATCGAATATGTCGGAATAAGTCTTTCATCTATTCTACCACCTGATCCGGTTCATTTTCACCGATGATAGATAGTATAACATATTTTTAACAAAATTTACATTCTGTTTTTTCCCGCGTTCTGCAGCGGAACCGAACACAGCAGGGTGAAGGCACCCTCCTTCCAGGAAACCCGGGAAACGCCCTGGTATCTTGCACAGATATCCGCAATTTCCCCATACCCGATGCCATGGCTGTCTTTTTCCCGCTTTCTGGTCTTCAGCTTTCCATTTTCCAGCTCAGGAGCTTCCTTCATGGAATTCTCCAGCTTCAGCATCAAAAGCCCCCTGGTATATCCGGCTTTCAGATGGAGCCACCGTTTTCCTTCCTCCACCTGTCCGCAGGCTTCCAGGGCATTATCCAGGGCATTGGCAAAGAGACTGCAGATCTCCATTTTCCCCATGGACAGCTGCTCCGGCAGCGGCGCTTCTATTTTCCAGGATATGCCCAGCCGCTCCATCTCTTCCAGTTTGCTGCAGATCACCGTATTGACCACTTCATTTTCACTGAAACGCCGGGAAGGACGCATGGCCGGCGACTCCATCCATTCCTGAAGGTATTCTCTGGCCTGTTCTCCTTCCAGCCCGGCCAGCGCCCGCAGATGATTGGCGGTATCGTGGCGCATCCTGCGCAGGGCAAGCTGCTCCCGCTCCAGATCTTCATAATGCATCCGCCGCATCTCCCACAGCCTCTGCTCTTCCTTGAGCTGTTCATTCCTATTCAGCACCAGCGTCAGATAAAACAGAGCTGCCGAAGTAAACACGGCAATTCCCATACTTCCATAAATAAATCCTTCGTAGGCAGGGACTGTCTGCGACCCATAGGGATCCACCGTCATGAAGATCAGCAGAATCACCGCTGCCGGCATCCCCGCCAGAATATCGATCAGGATCCACACATTCCCCGGAATCTGCAGCTGCCTTCCGGTAAACTGCCTTCGAAGGACCAGCCAGACCGCCGTCCAGAGCAGCAGCCGGAACAGATCCTGGGGAATCAGCACATACTCCCATGCAGGTTCCATCCACAGATGCGGTTCAAAGATTTTGTCCGCCAGGGCGCTGATGGACACTGCCTGCACAAAAAACAGCAGTCCCACAGACAGCCGGTTCCTCCAGGGATCCCGGAACAGTACCGCTGCTCCTCCCAGGGCCAGACACAGCGCCCCCAGAATATTCACCTCATCTCCGGCAAAGATAACCATCACGGTGACCATCACCACATACAGGCAAAACAGGATGCGGAAGATCCATCCCTCCTTTAAGGTGAGAAAATTCTTCAGGATCTTCCCCACAACAGCTATCAGCCCCGCAGCATACAGATAAAAAAACAGCCGGCTGTCCCCCAGAAATTCCCATAACACGTCCAGTTCCATCTATTCTCCTCCCAGCATCACCTGCACAAACTCCAGCATGGCCTTCTGATGAAATCCCCGGCTGATGGGAAGGCTTTGATCGCCCATCCACACCTGACCGTCTTCCACGCGGTCCACCGCTTTTGCCCGCACCAGATATCTCTGATGGATCCGCACAAATCCATTTCCAAGATTCTGCTCCACCTCATCCAGCTTTCCGTAGAAGGCATATTCTCTTGCGGCAGTCACTGCCGTCACCTTTCTTCTCTCACTGTAAAAATACAGGATCTGTTCCCTGGGAATCCGGTAAATTCCTTCTGTATTCTGTATGACATACATCTCCGCGTCCTGCTGGTGCAGCTTTCCCAGGGCCCGCTGCAGCACCGCCCGCAGCCGGGCAGCTTTCACCGGCTTCATCACATAATCCAGGGCATCCATCTGATAGCAGTCGAATACATAGTCCTGGTATCCGGTGACAAAGACCAGGATCACCTTTTTGTCCTGTCTCCGCAGCCGCCGGGCTGTTTCCATTCCGCCCATGCCCGACATCTCGATATCCAGGAACAGCAGATCCAGTTCCCCCGTATGCTCCTCCAGCATATAAGAAAGGGTTTCCTCCCCGGAAGCAAATTCTTCTATATATAAGTCGTTCTCTTTCCGATGCAGGATCTGTTCCAGGATCAGATACAATTCCTCCCGGCCCTGCTTCTCATCATCACATATTCCTATTCTCAGCATTTCTTAACTCCGTACCTGGTTTCTGTACATGCAGGTATTCCTTTGGCATTTCCTTATCTCCGTACATGGTTTTATCACGGTTATTTTATCACAGCCATCCAATGGGGGAAACGCCTTTTCTGCCGCCTCTCCCCTTTTCTGTCCAAACTTGACATCACAGATACCAAACTTGACATCCCTGTTGGCTTCCCTGGAAAAAGGCCGCTACAATTCAATTAAGACTGAATCCTGCCACGCAGGATTCTCCGCCTGCGGCGGGTTGCTTCCGGCAGCATTCTTCCTCTTCGCCGCAGGAACAGAAGCCTGCGGCAGGCTGCTTCCGGCAATACTCTTCTGACTGCCCAGGCAGCCCAGCTAAATTCAGAAAGAAAGGTGGAAATATTATGCTGCAGATTGAAAATCTTCACAAATCCTATCAGACAGGAAAACATACCTATGATGTTTTAAAAGGCATCTCTTTTACAGTCGAACAGGGAGAATTCGTGGCAGTCATGGGGCCCTCAGGCTCCGGCAAAACCACACTGCTGAACTGTATCTCCTGTTATATCCCGTTCCAGAAAGGAAGCATCACCCTGGGCGGCGAATCCCTGGCCAGCCTGTCCGAAGAGGCCCTGGCAAAAGTCCGCAACCAGAAGCTTGGTTTTGTCTTCCAGGACTTTCTCCTCCTGGACGGCCTTACCGTGCGGGAAAACATCATGCTGCCCCGGATCATTGCCGGCCACGCCGACACTGCCATGGAAACGGCAGCCGATCATCTCTGCGATATTTTTCAGATCTCCCATATCCGGGAAAAATATCCGGCAGAAATCTCCGGCGGCGAAAAACAGCGGACAGCCGTAGCCCGGGCCCTGATCAATCATCCTCTGCTGATCCTGGCAGATGAACCCACCGGAAATCTGGATTCCAGATCCAGCCGGGCCGTCATCAATTCTTTTCTCCAGGCCCAGTCCTCCCTGAACGCCACCATATTCATGGTGACCCACGACAGCTACGCCGCCTCTTTCTGCGACAGAGTCATCCTTCTGAAAGACGGAACCGTATTCCGCACCCTGTCTCAGACCAGAGACCGCAGAGAATTCCAGGGTGAACTGCTGGATGCCATCCGGGAAATGAGTAATGAGGAGGTGCTGTAATGCTTCGATCCATTGGAAAAGTCTACGGCAAACTCCGCAGACAAAACAAAAAAGATTATTTTCTGTTATTCTTCTGCTGCTTTCTGTCTGTGCTCCTGATCGGCACTTACGGACTGGTCATGCAGAGCCACACCGTATTAAATGTCCTGCCGGAAGGCGGAGACTCCCGAAAACAGATGTTTTTCATCTTCTACCTGACCATGGCCGGCTGTATTATCTTTGTAAACTACGCTTCCGGCCTGTTCTTCCGGTTCAAATCCCGGGAATGCGGCATCTTCCTAGCTCTGGGCGCCAGAAGATCCCAGATCCGGAAACTGCTGTTCACCGACATCGCCTGGGTGGGCTGTCTGTCCTGCCTGCTGGGCACACTGCTGACCACACCTCTGGCTCTCGGTATCTGGAAGCTGTTTCAGATTTTTCTGGTAAATACAGAAGAAATGCAGTTTTCCCAGGGCCCTGCGGGGTACCTGTGGTCTGCCGTTTTTTCGGCCATGACGATCCTGGTCCTGTTTGTCAAGGGAAGCCTGTTTGTGCGGCGCACCAACATTCTGGATGTGATCAATGAACAGAGAAAAAGCGAACCCATCCGGGACGTGCGCTCCTGGTACGGATGGGTGGGGATCCTGCTGATCTTCACCGGCGGCTTTGCCGGGTATCTGACCCCCAATATTTTCATCAATGTATTCCGCCGTTACCCGCCTGCCGCGGTCAACCTGCTCTATCTCCTGCTGCTGGCCGGCGTGTATCTGCTCCTGCTGTATACGGTCATCCGGGGCTGGAGCCGCCGCCATTCCTATAAGAACATCATTTCCCGCAGCATCATGAAATTTCAGGGACGCCAGACCGTCCGCAACATGTGCATCGTCACTTTGCTGACCGCCGGAGGCCTGTTCGCCATGTTCTACACTCCTACCATGGTAACCGAATCTCTGCTCCAGAGCACCAGCCAGCCCTATGACTGCATCTATCATTACCGTATGGATGAAGACATGATCACCCGGGAAGAAACCTTTACACTGGCAGAAGATTATTTCCAGGATGTCCTGGACTATGCAGAGCTCCCGGTATCCACCCTGGCCCATGACGGCTTCGTGACGACCCTGGAAGAAGATAACCGCTATGTGGATACCTACTATGAAATGGTGGGCGAGATTTCCGTTCTCTCTACCTCCTCCTGGGAAATGCTGACCGGAACCCAGATCACAGTACCCCGGGGAACCTACATCTATCTGACCACAGAAGGCTCCGATGACCTGAGAGACGAGATCACCCGGCTCACCAACTATGTGACAAAAGAAATCCTCCCGGTCTCCTTCCTGGAATCCATGGAAGTCCATGCCGCCTTTACCGATTCTCTTCTGCTGAACGACGCGGATTTCGCCTCCATCAGCCAGGGACTGACACCGGACTGGCAGGAAAACCTGGTCTGCTTCAATCTTTCCGATCCGGAGCATTCCTATACTTTCTGCAAAGCGCTGGAAAATGAGATCATCGACCACAGCTCGCCGGAATGTGAGATCAATTATTATTACGACCGGGTTGCCAGAGACCGGGAAATTGCCCAAAACGGCAGCTATTTTGCGGATACGGACGAGACCTTTCAGATTTCCTATGAAGACAGGGACTCCATTAACTTCCGGAACGGCTGGAAATACATTCCCCGTTTTGCCAGCGTCAGCCGGAATGAAGTGCTGCAGCAGACTTCTGTTTTTCTGATGACATTCATCTTCATTTTCCTGGTGTGCCTGCTGGCGGTCTTTGTCATCCTTTATACCCGCTCCCTGACCGTGGGCCTTGCCAACCGGCAGGTCTACTCCGACTTGAAACATCTGGGCGCCGGCAGACCTTACCTGCAAAAATCCATCCGCAGCCAGATTTCCAAAGTCGTGTTCCTGCCCACCGGCATCGGAACTGCTGCTATTTTCGCCTTTTACTGTATGATCCTGTTTTTCAACTCTTACAGCTTCACCAAAGGGGAATTTCTCAGTATGGGCGTAGACCTTCTTCTCATCGCCCTCCTTGGTAGCCTCCTGTATCTGTTTTACCGCAGGATCCTGCAGACCCTGTACCGGATGCTGGATATCCAGTGACGGCTGGCAGATGCAGCCCGCATCCGTGGCGGACGGCGTAAACAAAAGCTACCTTCAGCTATCCAGGTCTGGGAACAGCCGAAAATCCAAAAGACAGATCCAGTATCTTCCTTATTCAAAAAATGGCAGAGACACCAGCCACAGGTATCTCTGCCGTTTTTCACATATTATGAATGCAGGAAAACAGGTCTTCCCATTCTCCTCTGCCTTCCTGAAAGACAATAAAAAATGGAAGCAATGGGGCTCGAACCCATGACCTCTCGCGTGTGAGGCGAACGCTCATCCCAGCTGAGCTATGCTTCCATGAAAATTATTATAGCACTTTTCCCGGAAGATGCAACCCCTAAAAATTCTCCTTACAAAAGGAGGGCCGAACCATACGGTCCGGCGAAAAATGAAAAAGAAAGTAATTTATGTAAAAAGGATAAATCCTTTTGTTTGATTATGAGTATAGATTCCGGTTGTGATGATTTTGTGGCAAAGATTTGAAAAATCTGTGAATACCCTTTTTTCTGCCCCTTCAAAGTCCCGGTTCTTTCTTAATATTATATATGGCCGCCACACATTTTTCTGTTTCGCACATAAGATAAAAGGGAACCTGATATTTGTCATTTAAGAAAGGATCTATAATGGAAAGATATATGACAAACCGGCGGAGCGGCCGCAGCATGCAGCCCGCCCCGGGGACCTGCCCTTCCTGTCAGATGCGCAGCCCTTCCGAGGCCGAACACACGTCCTGTCAGAAAAAAACTTCCATGTATGCGCATGTGGATCAGATGATCCCGGCCATGGCCTATGTCCCCTATCAATCCTGGCAGGAGCCCTTTGACCTGCATTATGCACTGCACGTAGGAACTATTTTCCCGGCTCTCTGCAAGCCATTCTGCGGAAGGAGGAACATGCATCGATGAATACCGACAGATCATCCATGCCATCCAGAAAACAGCTTCTGGCACACATCAATGAAGTGAGTTTTGCGGTAAACGATATTTCCCTCTATCTGAATACCCATCCGGAAGACGCCGAAGCCCTTGCCTTTTTCCGGAAATATGCGGCGGCACGGCAGGAAGCTCTGGAAGAATACGCAAGATATTTCGGCCCGCTGACCATAGACACTGCAGACGATTCCTGCAGCCGTTCCTGGCAGTGGATTGAGCAGCCCTTCCCGTGGGAAGAGAAAGGAGGATGCCAGTAGCTTATGTGGAATTATGAAAAAAGACTGCAATACCCTGTTCACATCACAACTCCAAATGCCAAACTGGCACAGTTCATCATGAGCCAGTACGGAGGTCCCGACGGCGAGATTGGCGCATCCATGCGCTATCTTTCCCAGCGTTTTACCATGCCGAACCGGATCGCCATGGGGATCCTCAACGATATTGGAACCGAAGAACTGGCCCATCTTGAAATGGTTTCCACCATTGTGCACCAGCTGACCCGCAACCTTTCCATGGAGGAGATTGAAAACAGCGGACTGGGACCGTACTACATTGACCACACCGTTGCCGTCTGGCCCCAGGCCGCCGGTGGCGTTCCCTTCAATGCCTGTGAATTCCAGTCCAAGGGAGATCCCATCACAGACCTCCATGAAAACCTGGCTGCGGAGCAAAAAGCCCGCACCACTTACGATAACATCCTGCGGGTAGTCCGCGACATCCCTGAGGTAGCTGACCCCATCCGGTTCCTGCGGGCCAGAGAGATCGTCCATTATCAGCGTTTCGGCGAAGCCCTCCGTACCGTTCAGGAACAGCTGGAAGCCAAGAACTTCTACGCTTTCAATCCAAGCTTTGACGCTCCCTGTCAGGCCTCCTGCGATCCGCAGGCCGGCAGTTCCGGCTGCCGAAAGGGATGCAGATGAGCCCGGCCATGCTGCAGCAGCTGCTGAACCGGCCGGCAGAAGCTCTTGCTGTGATCCGGGGTTCTGAACAATACCCGGCGCTCTCCGGAGAGGTGTGGTTCTTTCCTCTCTGGGGAGGAACTCTGGTGGCCGCTGAGGTTACGGGCCTTCCGTCTGCCGGAATGCGTTCCTGTGCTCCTGGCATTCACGACTTCCACATTCACGAAGGCGGCTCCTGCAGTCAGGGCAGTGATCCCTCCCAGCCCTTTCCGGACACACTGGCGCACTATAATCCCAGACAATGTCCGCATCCGGGTCATGCAGGCGACCTGCCGCCCCTGTTCGGAAATGACGGCTATGCATTCTAGATCTTTTATACGGATCAGTTTGTTCCGGAAGAAGTCATTGGCCGGACAGTCGTGATCCACAGCAGCGTAGATGATTTTACTTCCCAGCCTGCGGGAAATTCCGGCAGCAAGATTGCCTGCGGACGCATTATCAGTCCCCTGCAGACAGCGGCAAACGAAGCAGGCACATCCTCAAAATAACTGTCCGGGTCAGTGCAGGATCAATCGAGTAGGAGGGGGATTTACAGATCCCCCGGCCTCTCATCAAATAACTCTCTCACCTCAGACTTCTCTCAGCATGGTGTATAAGAGTCTCCCTTCCCATTACAGGCACTTCTTCACTGCCAGTACTTATCTCCATTTTTCTCCCCGAATTCCCTACCGTAACCATATTTCCTTCTTCATCCATAATTTCCTGATTCCTTAATAACTGTCCGTCCTCATCCAGATAGAATTCGCCCTCTCCATCCCGGATCCATGTATTTTTTACGGCACGATCGTCTTCCCAGCCCAGGGCATACCAGTTCCCTTCTCTTCTTCTCCAGCAGTACTCCTGCGGATAGCATTCTGCATCCACCACCATCCGGATCCCCTGCGCCAATATATAACCGGTCGCGGCATCGCTGTAATGCAGGCCGTCTGTTGTGGAAAATCCTTTTTTCTTCAATGCCGTATTCATATCCAGCCAGAAGTATTCTCCCTCCAGCCCATCCTTCAACCGCTGATTGAATGTCTGGATCCCTTGATTCGTGCGCATGGTATATCCGGTATTGCCCCTCAGCTTTTCTTCCTCAACCGGGTTGATGCTCATATAGAAAAGATAGCAGTTCTGGTCCCGCTGTTAGCGTCTGTGCGATCTTCTGGAAATAAGAGATATATTTTTTACTGTTCGATTTATAATCATTCACCCCTAAATTAAATACCAGTGCAATGGGCTGCGGAGTATTATTCCTTTCCAGGATCTCCATGAGCTGCGCATATCCTTCTTCTTTGAACCAGCGCAGACCTTCCCCGCGGGCCGCCACAAACTCTATGTCTTTATACGGATTGTTATCCTCCATCGCTGCCGTCCGGGAATCTCCGATAAAAATGATCTTCTGGTACCCCAGATAGCCCAGGTCGATCTTTTCCCATTGCAATCCGATCCCTGTGGACAACAAAATAAGAAGCAGGAGCCCGATTCCCATAGAACTTCCGATCCCTATCTGAAACAGCGTCTTTTGATCTTTCCACCAATTTCTCATCGCTACCAGACTCCTTTTCTTTCTCAGTCATAGGCAGATACTATCTCGCAGGTTTAAACCAGACGGAAAAAGGGGAGATTCCTCTCCCCTCCTTCTGCACTCGTTGAACCGCCTATTTTAATTTTACCGTATTAAACGTCATATCTTCTGCGTACTCTGACGCAAAGACCACTTCATCTCCCACGATCTGATAGGGCTTTACACGCAGGAACCAGTTGTTCCTCCAGTAGAAATCCCAGTTTTCTACATTGCTGATATCATAAGACAAGGACTCACCGGCCTTGACGTCTGCAAGAACAATCTGCTCCCCATCTTTCCAGCCAAATTCATTATAACCACATTCTGAGAAATATTGCCGGCATACCAGATATCCGTCTGCGCCAGGCAGGGCATCCCAGGTGATCACATTATTTTTTGCCTCTGTTTCCAAAAATCTCTTTTTGAAATCCTCTTTCACCGTTACCTTATAGGTATACTTTTTATTTCCCTGAGATGCGGTGATCGTAAATTTTCCGGCTTTTTTGGTTTTTAAGGTAGCAGCGCCAGTCTTTCCGACTTTCAACGTGGCATATTTTGTATTGCTGATCTTCCAGTTGGCTTTTGCCCTCTTAAATCCATTGCCTTTGAAAGTATAGGTCAGCCCTGCATACAATGTGACTGTTTTGGATTTTGTATTAATCTTGCTGTTTGTTGCCTTCCCCGGCAATGTCTGCACCACTTCTGTCTCGATCCCGGCGATTATTACCGTATCCGCATGGGCTGCCACTGGTGCCGCTGTCAGCATGACTGCAGCCAGTACCCCGCAAAACATTCTTTTCCATTGTCCCTTCATGTTCAAACTCCTCTCTTTCACGTTTTTCTCTCTATTCCGGTACCACTCCCAGATGGATGAAGTCATTTTTTCTTCTCCACCATCCTCTCTACATACCATCATTCATTTTCCAGACCAAACCCATAATCGATTCCCAACTTGTGCCAGTCAGTATAAATCTTTTCTCCATTCACGATCTTATAGGCACGGATTCCGCCGCCATAGATTATATTCCCATTCTTGCCGTGGTGATCTGCAAGGTCTCCCTCAAACCGATAATAGGGCGTTCCCTTGGTGTTCATACATAACTGGAAGCCGGAATCATTGGGCAGATCATCAATCGCGCAGGAAGCCTCTCTAATCTTTCCACTGGGAGAAATCTTTCGGATTTCATACCCATCGGCACCCGGCACCGTTTCCCATTCAAGATAATATGTCACTTTAGAATATTTCATCATATTTTCAAAGTTGATTTCCATTCCTTCCGGCAAAGGGCCGTCTTCTGCTCCACACTTAACCCAAAACGTCTCCTCTTCAAAGGGAACTCTTGTGACAGTAATTCTGGTTTTATAGGTCTTTCCCTTGTAGGTTGTAGTCATGGTTGCCGTTCCCGGATTGACCGCATGCACATAAACTCCGGAACTATTTGGTTCCAGTACCGCAACGGACGGATTGGAACTGGTGTAAGTGGCCTTCTTACTGTTCGCCCAATAAAATGGAACGTGATCCGATCTGCCAAATTTCAGATTTACAGTCTTCTGAATATAAGGCTGTCTGGCCGTCTTTGCCATAACCGGGGTGGTGACCGACAGAGCCAGTACCAGCACCAGCAGAAAGGCAAATGGTTTCCTGAAATGTTTTTTCATATTTAATATACTCCCTTCTCTCTTTCAAATCTCCGGCAGCTGTATACGGGTCTGAAGCCCGTTATACAAGCGCCGCGTTATACATTCTCGCATAACACAGTCTTTCCAATATTCATCCATAGTCCAATGGCATCGCCTCCTCTTCTGTAACCAAGCGCTTCCCTTCATCATGCTCCGGCATAACTGACAGGTTTTCTCCTGCTCCGTACTGCTCTTAACAAGCAATAACAAATGTATTATAATTGCATTCCATATTTGTTAAGTAATTATAACACGTTTCTCTATTTGTGAACGTTTGCGTCATAAGTGTACACATACCCGGATCCTGCCCCTGTCTTTCCCGATGGATTTCCAAAATCTCAGTTTTTCCGCAATCGGATACTCCCCAAACCGGACTTTTCTATGCAGTACCGGAGGCCGCCCCATTGCAGTATCTTTCCGCTTTCCTCAATTTATTTTTTCATGACAGGCTCTCCGAATCGAATGTGTACAGATACGATATCTGCATTTTCCTTCCCTTAACTATATTATAATAGCTATACTTCAGATGTATCCCCGTTCGAGCATTCTGAAAACAGAGTGCAAAATCTTCTTAAATTATAACCAATAGAAAAGGAGCCGATTATGTACACCGTCCTGTTAACGATCAGCAGCATTTGCACTATGTTCTTTATTGGAAATAACGGCTGTTACGAACACAGCAAAAAGCACAGCTTTGCCCTGTTCCTGTATCTCACCCTTACTGCCTACGTGATCGGAATTCCTTTTGGGCAATGGGTTACCTTCTTTTATGTTTTCGGTTTTTTCGTATTTGCTGTCTATAAAAGGCAGTTTAAGCTCTTGAATATCTTTGGGATTCTTTACGGATATATTATGGCAATTCTGGCAGATTACCTGTCCCAGGCAGGCATCCTTTTCATTTTCCATATATCTGTTTCCGACATGACAGCAGCCCAGTATCTTCGGGATCTGATCTTCTATCTTCCATACATATATCTGGTAACCCGCGTCTCTCATATACTGTTGTTTCGTGTCATCAAACTGCAGAATTTTTATCAAAACTCTCTTGTGCCTGTCTATTTGCTGAACCTTTTTTTATGCTTTGCAATACTGGCCCTGAACATTCTATATGGAGATTATGTGAATTACCCTCCGGAAATCATACACTTTTGTATCCTTCTGTTTGGATGCTATTTTTTGTGCAACAATTTACTCTTCTTTTTGATCTATCGCGTTACAAAAAAAGAGGCGCAGTTACAGCAGCAGCTGCATGATCAGGAACAGCTGGCGGTCTATACAAAAGAACTGGAAAAAATTAACCAGAGTTTCCGCTCTTTCAAACACGATTATATGAATATCCTGCTCACCATGGATGAATATCTGAAGACCCGGCAATATGATGCCTTGACCAGTTATTTCCGGAAACAGATCCTGCCGGCCGGATGCGGACTAAATGAAGTCCACGCACAGATCAGCGGTTTATCTAATCTTCAAATTCCTGAAATAAAAGGTCTGCTGATTGGAAAATGCAATTACGCGATAAGCCAAAGACTTCACCTGCAATTAACCATTCCTTTTTCAGCCTGTGCCCCGGATATCAATGTCGTTTGCCTGGCCCGCATACTTGGAATCTTCCTGGATAACGCCATTGAAGGCGCGCAATGTACCGAAGAGTCAAAATTGGAAATATACTGGTACGCTTACGAAACAAAAACCATAATTATCATCCGGAATTCCTGCTCCGCTTCCACACCAACGGTACAGGAAATTCAGCAGCGGCATTTTTCCATCAGAAAAGGGCACGAAGGCATTGGCCTTTGTAATGTCAGACAGCTTCTGAAAAAATCTCCCAATATCTACTGGATCATGAAGCAGGAAAACCATATGTTCCACCAGGAATTGAGAATTTATACAGAAACGGCTGAAAAAAAACAATGATGGACATTCCCCTCTGTAAAGACGATGTCATAAATGCCGGGCTTTAGCCCGGTCTTCGTCCGGGAAGTGGTGTCCTCGCCGGTATCCCTGCCGCATCTGTGGATCCCCGTCCATAACAGCCGCTGGCTCATGACGGAAAGACCGCACTGCCGTCTGTTCCGTGCTGCTCTTGCGTTAAAAACAGGGAGCAAAAGATACCGGACAAATTGTTCTGTTGACTTTTAGACCAATTTGTACTAAAATAACACAAAGCTGAAAGAACAGAGCTTTTACACTTCTTTATGCATGGTCTATT
>UQMI01000025.1 GCA_900542045.1 uncultured Blautia sp. | reverse complement strand
AACCCCTCATGATTGAGGGGCAGGGGAGTTGAATAGGCGAAGCCTGTTTTTTATGTGACAGGGAAGCAGAACGTTTCGTTCTGACCATCCTGCCGCAGGCGGAGAATCCTGCGGCGGGATTCTTTTTTGGGATGCCGGCGTATATAATTTAGAAACGGCCTGTTGAGGTGTGTTTGCATGCCGGAAAAAAAGACAAGAGGAAAAGCAGATTTTATTCTGTTGATCCTGGTCCTGCTTCTGGTGGTTTTTGGCCTTGTGATTCTGAGCAGTACCAGCGCCTATAATGGACGGGTGAAATTTAATGATCCGGCGTACTATTTAAAAAAACAGCTGTTTGCCACTGCGCTGGGGCTGATGGTAATGTATCTGGTCTCCCAGATGGACTATCACAGACTGGCGGTTCTGGCGCCTCTGGGCTATCTGTTGGCAATTCTGCTTTCTACAGCTGTTTTATTTTTCGGGCAGGAATACAATGGCTCCAGGCGGTGGCTGGCTCTTGGACCTTTGTCCTTCCAGCCATCAGAATTCGCCAAGGTGGCAGTGATCCTGTTTCTGGCCTGGCGGATTGACACGACTGCAAAGAAAACCACAGGTTTTTGGTTTATGTGCAAAGTATTGTTCCTGCTGCTGCCGGTTGTGGGACTGGTGGGCAGCAATAATCTGAGTACGGCCATTATCATTCTGGGAATCGGGATCGTACTGATCTTTATTGCGAATCCCCGCTATCTGCAGTTTGTTGGAATCGGTGTGGCAGGGGTCTGTTTTCTCTCGGTCTTTCTTGCCATGGAGAGTTATCGCCTGGAGCGTCTGGAAATCTGGAGGAATCCGGAAGCCTATGAAAAAGGATTTCAGACCATTCAGGGCCTGTATGCCATTGGAAGCGGCGGGTATTTTGGAAAAGGACTGGGAAGCAGCCTGCAGAAACTGGGGTTTGTGCCGGAGGCGCAGAATGATATGATCTTTTCCATTATCTGTGAAGAACTGGGACTTGTGGGTGCCAGTCTGCTGATTCTTGTATTCATACTGCTGATCTGGCGTCTGATGGTCACGGCGGTCCATGCTTCGGATCTTCTGGGAGCCATGATCTGCGCCGGTATCATGGGACATATGGCGATTCAGGTTATCTTAAATATCGCTGTGGTGACCAATACCATTCCAAATACAGGAATTACTCTGCCGTTTATCAGCTACGGAGGGACCTCGGTCCTGTTCCTGCTGGGAGAGATGGGCCTGGCCCTGAGTGTGAGCCGTCACCAAAAATCCGGCTCTGCATAAAATAGAGGGTAAGAGGATGGCTGGGAGTGTGGGGAGTGGAGCAGTTCCGGATTATGGGAGGAGTACCGCTGCATGGCAACGTATGCATACAGGGGTCGAAAAATGCGGCATTGCCGATCATGGCGGCCGCTCTTTTGCATGAAGGCATCACAGTGCTTCACGGATGTCCTAAAATAGATGATGTATTTTGTATGGAAGCGATCCTGAAAAGCCTGGGAGTGGTAAGCTGGTGGGAAGGGAATTCTCTGTTTCTGGATTGCCGTAATGTGGAGGGAACACAGGTCGCTGAAGAATTTACCGGAAAAATGCGCTCCTCTGTGATCCTCCTGGGTGTTCTCTTAAGTCGTATGGGAGAAGGGTGTATTGGATATCCGGGCGGCTGTGTCATTGGAAAACGGCCCATTAACCTGCACCTGATGCTGCTGCGGAAGCTGGGAGCCAGAATTGAGGAGAGAGAAGAAGGTGTTTACGCCAGTGCCCGCTGTCTAAAAGGCTGTCATGTTGTTTTTTCCTTCCCAAGCGTGGGAGCTACGGAGCAGGGGATTCTGGCGGCAGTCTGTGCCAGAGGAACCACCTATCTCCATAATTGTGCCAGAGAGCCGGAGATCTGGTGGCTGCAGGATTTTCTCAGAAAGCTGGGAGCCAGGATTGAAGGAGCCGGTACGGGAACCATACGTATCACAGGTGTTTCCCGTCTGCGGGATGTGGAATACCGGATTCCGCCGGACCGGATTGTGGCGGGAACTTACCTCTGTGCCGGGGCCGCCACCCGGGGAAAAATCGTTCTGGAAAACTGTCCGGCAGGGGAGCTGGAGGCTTTCTTGCGTGTCTACGGGAAAATGGGTGGACAATATGAGAGGAACAGTGGTACACTAATAGCTGACAGCCGGAAGGCAAAGCTGCCGGTGGCGTATCTGGAAACGGCTGTTTATCCGGGATTTCCCACAGATCTGCAGTCACCGCTGATGGCGGTTCTGGCAGTTGCCCGGGGAGAAAGCTGTCTGGTGGAGAACATATTTGATGACCGTTATAAGGTGGCAGGCGAGCTCGGCAAAATGGGAGCACGGATCTGTGTCCATGGCAGGACTGCCTGTATCACAGGCGTACCGGAGCTTACTGGCTGTGAGGTAACGGCCATGGAGCTGCGGGGAGGCGCCGCTCTGGTGATCGCCGGTCTGGCGGCACAGGGAGAGACAGTGATCCACGGCTGCAGTTATATCAGCCGTGGATATGAGAACATTTGTCAGGACCTTTGCAGCCTGGGCGGAAGAATTTCAACATAGAATACAGAGGAAACAGAATGCGAACATCCAATTACCATAAGAAATGGAAACTGAACAAAAAAACCATACGGATCCTGCTGGGAAGCGGGGCAGGCCTTGTGATTGCCGGGATTATTGCTTTCTTTGTATATTTCCGTGTAGAAAATGTGGAAGTAATGGTAAGTGACCGCTATACGGAAGAGGAAATCCGTGAGATGGTCCTTCGGGGCCCCCTGGCCTATAATTCCGTGCTGGCACCGGGGCTTTACAGCAATTCTGTGGAAGATGTTCCTTTTGTGGAAGGGTTTGAAGTGCGGCAGGTAAATCGCAATACCATTGCGATCAGTGTGATCGAAAAGCAGCCGGTGGGCTGTATTCCGTTTCTGGACTGCTATATGTATTTTGACAGGACCGGAAAGATCATAGAAAGTTCCACGGAACGAGACGAAAAGATCCCGTATTTTGAGGGACTGGAAGTGGATTCGGTGGCTCTGGAGGATGAGCTGGCTATTGAGGACGAAAGTGTGCTGAATACAGCTGTAAGTCTGGCCAGAATATTTGAAAAAAACGATCTGATACCGGATCATATTTATTTTGACGCGAATTATGCGATTACACTGGAATATGGAGATATCACAGTAATGCTGGGCAAGGACAGCTATCTGGAAGATAAAATGGCGCGGCTGATCGCGATCCTGCCCAAGATAAGCGGACAGAAAGGAATCCTCCATATGGAGAATGTCACAGCAGATGTGAAGACGATTACCTTTGAACAGGAGGAAACAGATACCGGTACAGATACGGGAGAGGATACTTCCGGAGAGACAGACACATATACGGATACCGGAGAAACGTCAGATACAAACGCAGAAGAAGGGTATTCGGAAGAGGAATACACAGAGAATGAATATGGTGATGAGACCTATACTGAGGACGGATATGCCGAAGACAGCTACAGTGAAGATGGCTCCAGCGAGGATTCTTACGGGGAGACGCAGGGATCCGGAGATGGAACGGAGGAAGGCACAAGCGATGAGGAGGTCTATGAAAACAGCACTTATCAGGACAATACCTGGGGAAGTGATGCGTATTCAGATACGGATGAAAATTCCGAAGAGAATTATGGCGAAGATACCGGTGCCGATGGCGAAAATTATTGAAAAAAGTGAAAAAAATCCAAATTAACGGTTGATAAATGAAAAAAAAAAATATAGAATATACCTATATGTACACAATGAAAGCTGAATAGTCAATAGGGGAATATAAATACCGGGTATAAAGAAGGAGGAAGCACGTTGTTAGAAATTATGACAAACGAAGCCGAATCATCTGCAAAGATCATCGTGATCGGTGTGGGTGGCGCAGGCAATAATGCAGTGAATAGAATGGTGGAGGAATCCATTGGCGGTGTTGAATTCGTAGGAGTGAACACCGATAAACAGGCTTTGACATTATGTAAGGCACCGACTGTTCTGCAGATCGGTGAAAAAGTGACAAAAGGGCTGGGTGCAGGCGCACAGCCGGAGGTAGGACAGAAAGCAGCGGAAGAAAGCATTGACGATGTAAAACACCTGATGGAGGGAGCGGATATGGTATTCGTTACCTGCGGAATGGGCGGCGGAACCGGTACAGGAGCAGCTCCTGTAATCGCCGGCGCAGCCAAGGAAATGGGAATCCTGACCGTTGGTGTTGTGACAAAACCATTCCGGTTCGAGGCCAAGACCCGTATGAACAATGCCCTGGCCGGCATTGAGAAATTAAAGGAAAACGTAGACACACTGATCGTGATCCCGAACGATAAACTTCTGGAGATCGTAGACCGCCGCACCACCATGCCGGAAGCGCTGAAGAAGGCCGATGAGGTGCTGCAGCAGGCTGTACAGGGAATCACCGACCTGATCAATCTGCCTGCTCTGATCAACCTGGACTTCGCAGATGTGCAGACAGTTATGACCGGCAAGGGAATTGCCCATATCGGTATTGGCGAGGCAAGAGGAGACGACAAGGCTCTGGAAGCTGTACAGCAGGCAGTGGCCAGTCCTCTGCTGGAGACCACCATCAAGGGCGCAACTCATGTGATCATCAATATTTCCGGCGATATCTCACTTATGGATGCCAACGACGCCGCAAGCTATGTACAGGAGCTGGCCGGTGATGATGCCAACATTATTTTTGGTGCAATGTATGATGATACGGTTGCCGATGCAGCCAGAATTACGGTAATTGCCACAGGATTGACGGATACTGCCAATAAGCCGACCTTCGGCAGAGTGTCCAATTCTTCTTTCAGCAATAAGAGAAGCACAGGCAGTACTTCCGGTGCTGTCGGCAGCAATGGAATGCCGAATCTGAACATACCGAATCTGAACACAACCTTTACTTCTCCGAAGATGCCTACCAGCACCGTGCAGAAGAAGGATATCCAGATTCCGGACTTCCTGAAACGCAAATAAAATGAATTAAAATACAGGGGCGGCAGATGCCTGTCAGGCACCCGGCTCCTGATCAGATACCCCGCAGCGGACTGCAGACTGTGAATATGGAACTGCAGAAAAGCTGAGGGGTATTTTTTTGTGTGATGGAAAAGCAGAACGTTTCGTTCTGCCCCCTATCACATAAAAACGCTCCGTATGAGAGCAAAATGTCCGGTGGACATCTTACTCCCACTTCCCTGTTGTACAAAAACACGTTGGCGCAAGTATAAAAAAAGCAATTGCTGTACAGAATATGGATGGACATACCTTATGGGAATTCCATCATTGCCGTGTGTCAGCACGGCAGATAAGACGTAATGAAAAGGAGGAAATGGACATGCCAAATTTAAGATGTACAGCAACGACCTGTTATTACAACACAGACAATCTCTGCAGTAAAGGAGATATTAAAGTAGACGGAGCTCAGGCAACGGCTGCAGATGAAACAAGCTGTGCCAGCTTTCGTGAGAGAAGTCAGTTTACCAATCAGAGCTGCAGCAGCTGTGGCTGCAAGACCATTCAGGTAGACTGCAAGGCCTGTTCCTGTGTCTACAATGAAAATGAACAGTGCGCGGCCGGTTCTGTGGATATTGCAGGGACAGATGCCTGTTCCAGCCAGGACACCAGATGCGGAACCTTTCAATGCAAATAAGAATTTCAAAGAGGAGCCATCGTACAGATGGCTCCCTTTTGGTCGTGCCCGGAGGGCATACATTTATGGAAATGAACGTTTTTTATTCGTGGATTCCCACGATGGTTTCGGCCTGTTTTTTTACCTTGCGGTACATGAGATACAGAAATACCAGGACCAGAAGACTGATTCCAAGGAGGATTCCCAGGTTCATCAGTTCATCAGGCGTGTATCTGTGGTCATTGGTGCCGCAGATGATAACGGAAAAGAGAAGTCCCACTCCGCAGCCAAGAATTCCGGGATACGTAAAGATCTTGGAAAGCTGACTGTTCAGGACCCGACGCTGATAGCCGGCATCAGCCCCCAGCTTCTGAAGGCTGAGAAAAACGTCCCGGTTATCTGCTGCTACGGAGATACCCCGTACATAGGTCATCACGGATGCAGCCGCCAGCGTGATAATAAAGATATACAGGCAGAGCAGGATGTAAACACTGTAGAGCTGCAGGACGTCCTGTTGGGTAAGGATCAGGAAATCCGGGGCATACCGCCAGTTTCCCCGAAGCTGGGTGTTGTCCAGACTGATATTTACAGGATTGCCATACATATAAGTTTCTCCGGCATTCTGGGCCTGGATCTCTTCCCATCGGTCATAATAACCGACATGGTCAGAAAGATCGGAGGCGTGTTCCACATACTGGGTATAAAGAGCCTGGGCAAAGTCATAAGAATTGGAAGGATCTGCCACATTAAACAATACCACCTGCTCCATCCAGGAGGCGCTCAGTCCCTGAGTCAGAGTATTGTAATCACTGTCATTCAAGACATAGGCATAGGGATCGCTCATATTGGCCAGATTGTCGTATTCCAGAGTACCGGCGAAGGAGAGATCCTGTCTGGTGTTGGTGTCCGGATTCAGGACACTGTATACGCCATCCAGGAAATACCAGATATTTTCCTGATAATTGGTAGTAGTCAGAGTGCAGTAACTGCCCTGAGGGATTTCTGCATTCCGTCCGGTAAGGGTCTCATAAGCGGAAGCGGAGAAGAACAGGGCATTTTTTGCATCGTCCTGACTGAGGGTCACATATTTTCCGTCATCCGTGTAGTCGGTATGAGTATAGGAGATGACCAGGTTGGCGGCTTCGGCCTGGGCATAGTCTTCTACCTGCATCTGGTATTCTTCGGCGGTGCTGCGAATGTCTTCTTCTGTGATCTGTTCTTCTTCGATGGGATAATGCATGGCAAAGCCTTTGGAATTCCCCTGATCCCGGTAACCGGTGGAATTCGTGTAGAGCATTCCATAGAAGCAGGCAAACATACTGGCAAAGAGCAGAAGTACGATCACGCACATATTGCGGGTGGTGGATCGGGCAGAGAAGCGCATCAGGCTTACCGATACCATATTTTTGTAGAATTTCTTTTTGCTTTTCTCTGAGCCGGTTTTGGCCACAATGTTCAGCAGGACCAGGTAGATGCCAACCACAGACAGAAGATAAAACAGGTTGACGATGGCCGGAGCGCCCAGTCCCAGAACATAGACGAAGATCTGGGGGATACCCAGGGCCAGCAGGATGCCCAGAGGGATCAGCACAATACCAAGAGGAAAAGTCCAGCCGGGAATCTTTTTCACCATTTCCGGCTGATGCTGGGTGCGGAGGATGTCCATGATGTTGGAGCGTTTTACAAAACGCCGGGCAGCAATACCCAGCAGAAGTGCCAGGATAACAGCAAATCCGATCCCCACCAGAAATCCGGTGATGCCGAAACGATACTGCATTTCCCGGGTGGAAACCAGGAATATTTCAAACAGTTTCCAGATCAGCCAGGAGGCCGGAATGGCCGCGATCAATCCTGCGGCAGCTGCGCCTGCAGTCACAAGGGCCAGTTCTTTGAAAAGAAGTTTTTTCAGCTGTTTCTTGGATTCGCCTAAAGCCAGGAAAATTCCATATTCCCGGCTTTTGTACCGGAAAAACAGCATGGAGGCATAGAGGGTGAAAATAGAGCAGCCCACAGCGGTGGCACCCATGAGCAGCATGGCCATTTTGCTGGTATCTCCGCCTTCCTGTATGAAATCCTGTACGGTTGGTCCCAGATACATCAGGGCAAAGGAAGAGATCAGCAGTACGGAGAGAAAGATGCAGAATGCCAGCATCCGGTACTGCCCTTTGTTTTTTTCACGGAGTTTGGCAAATATTTTATTCATTGTCATCGTCGTCACCTCCCAGCTCCCTGAGTACTTCCAGCAGATTATCCATGAATTCCCTGCGGGTTCCCTGGCGGGTCAGTTCCGAATGGATGGTTCCGTCCCGGAGAACGATGACCCGGTCGCAGAAAGAAGCGGCGTAGCTGTCGTGGGTTACCATAAATACTGTGGCGCCCATCTGTTCTTTGGCCTGAAGAAAGGCGTCAATGACAGCCCGGCAGGATTTGCTGTCCAGATTGCCGGTGGGTTCGTCGGCCAGAAGGATATAAGGAGAATTCATCAGCGCTCTGGCAACGGCAGTTCTCTGTTTCTCACCGCCGGAGATTTCTGCCGGATATTTGTCCCGGATTTTGGTGATGCCGAAGGCCTCGCAGAATTTTTCTGCCTTGGCTTCCATCTGCGCCGCCGGTTTAGCGGCAATGACCTGGGGAAGGCAGATGTTTTCGAATACGGTCAGTCCGTCCAGCAGCATGAAATCCTGGAAGACAAATCCCAGGTGCCGGTTTCTGATTTTGGCCAGCTGTTCTTCATTGAGTCCGGAGATGTCTTTTCTATTTAAAATGATCTTTCCGGAATCATGAGGAATGAAACAGGAAATACAGTTTAGCAAAGTGGTCTTGCCGGAGCCGCTGGGACCCATGACTGCCACGAATTCGCCTTTTTTTACCTGAAATGAGAGATTTTTCAGCACCGGGTAGGTATTGTTCCCTGTGCGGTAAGTTTTGTTCAGATTTTCAACTTTCAGCATGTTGTTGCCCTCCTGTGTAAACCTTTGATGTTTTGTTTAACTGTCTTTATTATAGAAAAGCCTGCCCCGAAATCCCATTTGGGGAAAGGGAAAGATTGACATGGATTTTGGAAAGTTTTGCAGGGCCACTGTTTTTTGCACCTCCTTTCTGCTATAATAGGGACGGTCCTCAGATACGCGGACAGGAATTACGAGACGGGGAGAGCAGCAATGAATATTTGTATCTGTGATGATGAGAGAAATCTGCGGCATGCACTGAAAAAAGTAATTGAGACAGAGATGCAGCTGCAGGGGATTCCCTGTGCCATACAGGAATATGGATCCGGCAATGCCCTTCTGCAGGGATTGCAGACGGAAGAGACAGATATCCTTTTTCTGGATATTGAAATGGAAGGGCTCAATGGCATGGAGACTGCCAGAGAGCTGCGGAAAATCAACGGAAATATTGTGATTATTTTTGTGACGGCATATCCGGATTATGTGTTTCAGGGGTATGAAGTCCATGCGTTTCATTATATATTAAAGCCTTATCGGGAGGAAAAGATCCGGGAGGTTCTGCGGATGGCCCTGGAGGAAACCCGGAAGCTGGAAGAACAGTATTATATCATTGAGCAAAAAAGCGGGATCCGAAGGCTTCCGCTGAAAGAAATCTATTATTTTAAGAGTGACCGGAAAAAGGTCTGTGCAGTGACTTCCAGGGGAACCCAGGAGTTCTACGGAAGTCTCTCCGATGTGGAGACGGAAGTGCCGGACTGGTTCATCCGGATCCACAATCGGTATCTTGTTAATCTGAATCATATCAGCGGTATCAGTACCGCAGCCTGCAGCTGCGGCGGAGAAGAGCTTCCGGTAAGCCGTGCCTGCCGCCAGGAACTGGCGGTGGCTTTTGCACAGATGATGCTGCGGTCATCCTGAGGAGGGAGAAGTAATGGAAGAACTGGCCAGGCTGCTTGCAGTCGCTTTTGATTTTGCCATGGGATATTTCTTTTATCGGACCATTTCCTGTATCATGCGTCCCAGAAAACCGGTGATTCTGCGGATCCTGGCCTGGTTGCTCTGTGTGATGATCCCCAGTGTGGTGATCCAGCCCATGGATCCGGTGAATATCACGGTGATCCTTCTCCTGTTTCTGGGGATGAATTTTTTACTGTTTGAGGGAAAATGGTATGTGAAGCTTTCCGTGGTGATGCTGCTGTATCCTATCTGCACAGCAGTAAATTTCCTGAATTACAATTTGGGAACTATTTTATTTTTTACATTTACCGATGGGAGTCAGCTGCTGAATGCATGGTTTTCCAGCCTGTCAGAAGGCCTGCTCCTGCTTTTCTGGTTTGTGTTCTATCGCCTGACGCGGGAACGGTTCAGCCGGATCAGCGAACTGCTGGATCAGCGCTCCTGGCTGTTTCTGGATATTATCTGTCTGGCTTCTCTGACGGCTGTTTTCAGTCTGACGGTCTTTACGCCATCTATCCAACCCGGGGCCTATCCCTGCATGCTCGCCTGTATTGTGACGAATTTCGGCAGTATTTATCTGGCTTCGTATCTGGCAGATACGATCCTGGCCGATATGGAACGGAAAAATCTGCGTTTGCAGAAGGATTATTACGAAGAGCTGGAAAAGAACCAGCTGACGATCCGAAGGATGCGCCACGATATGAACAATCATTTTGCGGTGCTGGAAGGCATGGTGGAAAAGGGAGAAACTGCCGGGGCTCTGGAGTATATGGAGCAGCTCACAGGGCATATGGCGTCAGGAAACCGGCCGTTCTGTAAGAACAGCATCATCAATACCGTGCTGAATGCCAAATATAACCTGGCGGTAGAGAAGCAGATTGATTGTTTCTTCCATATCAGTATTGACGGCATTATGAGCATTGATGATATTTCTCTGTGTACGATCTTCGCCAATACTCTGGACAATGCCATTGAAGCCTGCGTAAAGGTGGCGGAACCTTCGGCGCGGAAGATTTCTGTGAAGGCAAGGTATACAGAGAATGGGTATTTCAGCTATGAGATCGTAAATTCCAAGGCCAACCCCATCCGGAAGAAGAAAGGCGTGCTCCTCACAGACAAGGAAGACAGCCGCTCCCATGGCCTGGGGCTTTCCTCTGTGCGTGCAGCAGTGGAAAAATACCACGGCACGCTGGATATTTCCTATACAGAGGAAGAGTTTCGGCTGGTGGTGCTCATGAGTGCATAAGCAGACGGCCGGAGCTTCGGTGCCGGAGTAGTGTGGCTGAATGATTGCTGCCGGGTTTGGGATGTCAGAGCGGTGCTGTTAGATCAGTGCTGTTGGATGTGTGTTGCCGGAGCCGTGCCGCTGGGTTTGCAAAAATTTTTGTTGACTTTGGGTTGGAACTGTGATATATTGCTTAAGTACGTAAAGAAAGAAGAGTATCCACTCTCACCTTAGCGCAGAGGCGACTAATGGTTCAATATTGCGAAATACTCACAGAGAGTTTGTGGGTTTTTATGTGGTAGTGTGGATAGTCTGTCTGTCGACACTATTTTTTTTGAGGTATGGAGGTGTAAGACTATTAGCGGGTTAATGATTAACGAGCAGATCAGAGACAGAGAAGTACGTCTGATCGGTCCTGACGGAGAGCAGTTGGGAATCATGTCAGCGAAGGAGGCAATGTTTAAAGCTCAGGAGGCAGGACTGGATTTAGTGAAAATTGCTCCCACAGCAAAACCGCCGGTTTGTAAGATTATCGACTATGGTAAATACAGATACGAGCTGGCACGTAAGGAAAAAGAAGCGAAGAAAAAACAGAAGACCATCGAGGTCAAGGAAGTGAGACTTTCACCCAATATTGATACCAACGATTTGAATACAAAGGTCAATGCTGCGAGAAAGTTCCTGAGCAAGGGGAATAAGGTCAAAGTTACACTGCGTTTCCGTGGAAGAGAGATGGCGCACATGCAGAGCAGCAAGCATGTTTTGGATGATTTTGCGGAACTTCTGAAAGATATCGCTGTGGTTGAAAAGGCCCCGAAAGTCGAAGGAAGAAGCATGACCATGTTTTTAACTGAAAAACGTTAAAATAGATATTGAAAGTTCAAGGAGGAAGATTAACATGCCAAAAATTAAAACTTGCAGAGCAGCAGCAAAGCGTTTCAAAAAAACAGGTACAGGAAAGTTAGTTCGCAATAAAGCTTATAAAAGCCATATCTTAACCAAGAAATCTCAGAAGAGAAAAAGAAATCTGAGAAAAGCGACTGTTGTAGACGCTACAAACGTAAAGAACATGAAGAAAGCATTACCTTATTTATAAGATAGAGCATTCAGATAGAAGAACAGGAGGAATTTAAGAAATGGCAAGAATTAAAGGCGGATTGAACGCTAAGAAAAGACATAATCGCACATTAAAACTGGCTAAGGGTTACAGAGGAGCACGTTCCAAACAGTACAGAATTGCAAAGCAGTCTGTAATGCGCGCTCTGGCAAGCTCCTATGCAGGCCGTAAAGAGAGAAAACGTCAGTTCAGACAGCTTTGGATCGCACGTATCAACGCAGCAGCCAGAATGAACGGCTTATCCTACAGCAAGTTCATGTACGGACTGAAGCAGGCAGGCGTAGATATGAACAGAAAGATGCTGGCAGAGATGGCAGTCAGCGATGCAGAAGGCTTCAAGGCTCTGGCAGAACTGGCAAAAACAAAACTGGCATAATCCTGGCATTGTTCAGTCGGGAAACAGAAATATCGGCAGCATTGCTGCTGCCGTAAACTGATTTTGAACTGCATCGGATGCAGGGCAGCTTCTGCTGCTGGATCCGGTGAATTTCAGATCTGTATCAATAGAGGGAGTTAATCTCCAGCTGCAAAGTTCCCCCCCCCGGATGCACGGAAACGTGTACCGGGGGGATTTTTTGATTGTTGGTTTTAGCCGGTTGTGCATAACGCTTGGTTTTAGTCGGTTGCGTATGATGCTTGGTTTTAGTCGGCTGCGTATGATGCTTGGTTTTAGTCGGTTGTGTATGACGCTTGGTTTTAGCCGGCTGTGTATGATGATTGGCTTTAACGGGCTGTATATGACGGTGTTTTCGTGTTCCGAAAATGGAGTCATAGGAAGTAGAAAGTCATTGTTATGTGCCGGATGAAGTGGACCAGGAACTGTACTGCGGCGGAGCAGAAGACTGTTGCCGGGAGGCAGATTCACTTTGGGACCGTCAGACCAGAAGGAAGCAGTGGGGAGGGGCCATGAACTTCGAATATTTTATAAAACTGCAGAATCTTTCTTGCTTTTGGGCAGAAAACTTGTTACGATAAACGAAAGTTTTATGTTCTCGCCCATGCAAACGACGCATTTGGAACCGCTCACATCTCTGCGGTACTGCCAGTTGGCTGTCTGCAGCCAGCGTCGGAAGCTGTAGTCAGGCATTTATCCCCAAAATTGTCTTCAGTGCCGGGGTGAAGAGCCCTGAGGTACAGGTGTCTATGAGAGAATCATCTCCAGTGCCTAACTCAAGAGTCTCGAGGTACGGGTGTCTATACGAGAATTGTCTGCAGTGCCTAACCCAAGAGTCTCGAAGTACAGGTGTCTATTAAGAAATCGTCTTCAGTGCCGGGGTGAAGAGCCCTGAGGTACAGGTGTCAATTCGAAAATCGTCTGCAGTGCCTAACTCAAGAGTCCTGAGGTACAGGTGTCTGTGTGAGAATCGTCTGCAGTGCCTAACCCAAGAGCCCTGAGGTACAGGTGTCTGTGTGAGAATCGTCTGCAGTGCCTAACCCAAGAAGCCTGAAGTACAGGTGTCAATTCGAAAATCGCAACCAGTGCCTAACCCAAGAGGGCCGAGGTACAGGTGTCTATACGAGAATCGTCTCCAGTGCCTAACCTAAGAAGCCCGAAGTACGGGTGTTTATCCCAAAATCGTCTCCAGTGCCTAACCCAAGAGGGCCGAGGTACAGGTGTCTATTAAGAAATCGTCTGCAGTGCCTAACCCAAGAGTCCTGAGGTACAGGTGTCAATTCGAAAATCGCGTCCAGTGCCTAACCCAAGAGTCTCGAAGTACGGGTGTCTATACGAGAATCATCTCCAGTGCCTAACCCAAGAGTCTCGAAGTACAGGTGTTTATTAAGAAATCATCTTCAGTGCCGAGGAAAAGGTTCCGAGGTACATGTCTAATCTCAAAAATCCCATATATTACAGAAAAATTATCAAAATCAGAAAAGAAAGGAGTATGTCGTATGGCAAATCTCAGAGAAATGTTATTACAGGAACAGCAAAGGCTGGAACGGATTCTGGAGAAGACATCCCTGCAGCTGAAGGAGGTTCCTCGGGGAACTTTGCAGTTGTCTAGAACAAAGGGATGTGTGCAGTATTATCATTGTATTCTGGACGGGAAGAAAAGCAAGAAATATATTTCCAAAGAAGATAAGGAGCTGATTCGGAAACTTGCCCAGAAAACATATGATGAAAAAGTCTTCAGACTGGCTGAAAAGCGGCTGCTGCAGATCAGAAGGATCCTCAAAGATTACGATGAAAATGAGATTGAAAAAATTTTTCTGCAGGAACATTGGGAACGGCAGAAACTGATCCAGCCGGCAGAACCCACATGGGAACAGCAGCTAAACAGCTGGATGGTTGAAACGTATAAAGGAAAAGAATTTCAGGCAGATATGCCTGTGATCCTCACCGAGCGGGGAGAACGGGTGCGATCAAAATCAGAAAAAATACTGGCGGACTTTTTTTACCGGAATGGGATTTGGTATAAATATGAGTGTCCATTGTATTTGAAGGATTTCGGGATTGTCTATCCGGATTTCACATTTCTATCCAAGAAGACCAGACAGGAAATATACTGGGAACACGATGGCAGGATGGATGATCCGTCCTATGCACAAAATGCCGTAAGAAAAATACAGGCTTATGAAGAAAATGAGATTTATCCCGGTGAACGACTGATTCTCACTTTTGAGACGGAAAAAACAGTTCTGAATACAAGACAGATTCAAAAACTGGCTGACAGGTACATACTGTAATCATTGCAGATTGAAAAACCGGTTGGCGAGTACATAATGGAATCGGGGAAGATTGAAAAACCGGCTGACAGGTACATAATGTAATTCGGGAAAAGGATGCAGGATGGACGGCAGATTTGTCGAAGTATTTACAAAAAGTTGACGATAAAAGAGTTGAAAATCGGCTGGAATCGAGATATCATAAACTATTATACGGTTAAGAACGGAAAAGGAATAAAGTAAAATGGGGCTGCAGGAAGAGAATTTGGAATTTGATTTGAAACGGATCCAGAAGAATCTGAATCTGTCGGAGAAAAGTATTGCAAACTGTCCCATCCCTGAAGCAGAATTGAAGAAGATTCACCAGAATTATTCTTCTTATCTGGCAGAATTGGAAAAGATACGGACGGAAATACTGGGAATTTTGAATGAGGAGCTGTCGAGTGAAGTACACTCGATTCGGTGCAGGATCAAAAAACCGGATCACCTGATTGGGAAGATCATACGGAATGTATATCGCAATCCCAAAAAGTACGAGGGAATATCAGCAGAAAATTATTTTAAGACCATAACAGATCTGATCGGTGTGCGGATCATTATCCTGGATAAGAGAGACTGGAAAAGTGTTCACAGGGACCTGATGAAGATTTTTGGGAATTTTCCGGAGCGATATGTGCGCCGGGCAGAAGATATTGTGACAAATTATGACCGCTATGCAGCGGAAGTAGGGAGTCAGAGCACAGGGCGGCTGTGCGGCTATCATGCGGAACGTCCTGTGGCTTATATTACTTCGGAAGACGACCGGGAAATTTACCAGGATGATTATCTGAAAGTGGATAATTCCAAATCCCATTATCGTTCTGTGCATTATATTATCCGATATAAAATAGTATATTTTGAGATCCAGGTGAGAACGCTGTTCGAGGAAGGCTGGCTGGAATTTGATCACCGGATGAAATATCCAAATGATCAGAATAATAAAAAAAAGCAGGAATATATTGGCGTTCTCAGCAGTCTTGCCATTGCGGCGGACCGGCTGATATCTTTTTATCATGAGGAAGATTTTACGGAAGCCAGGGAAGTACCGGCGGAAACAGAACAGGAAGACACAGAAAACAGAAGAACAGAACAGGGGCCTGGCCTGGAAGAAAAGATGCGGATTTTGTTTTAGGGGAGAAAAAGTGTTATGGATATGGGAAACCTGATGGGAAAATCAAAGATGCTGAATTCCGTAGAAGCGGAAAAAGGCGCTGTCCGGCTGCTGGAGCGTATTGATGATGGAACGCTGGTCATGGAAGTGCTGCCAAATACCTCGGTACAGTTTACCGGAGAGTTGGAAGAAAAAGATTATGTTTCCTATTGTGGATTTTTGAGTTCTGCCAATGGGAAGCGAGTACTGCAGATGCTGGAGGAATCAGATGAGGGAGAATGCATTGAGTTATGGTGAGATCGTAGAATATTTTGGCGAGACAAAGATCACCGACCGATACAGATTTTTATATGATAAGATGCTGGAATATATTACCGTGCGGAATCAGAAAGAGCAGATTTTTATCTGTGAGCCGATTCTGCAGCAGGTGGTGATGGATTATTTTGCGGATATTTACCGTCTGAAAGAATTTCATAAGATAGATAAAGCAAATATAACCAAGATCCTGGCCTATGAGGCTTATTGGATCCTGCGCAGAAAGCCGCTGCAGATCCGGCCGGAAATCTGGGACAGCAAGCTGGCATTCTGCAATGAGGGATTTATTACCACATTTCTGGCCCATGAGCTTCTGATCCCGGAGGAGACAGAGCCCATGAGTCCTGAGGAAGAAAAGCGGTTTCTGAAGTATCTGCAGCATTTGAATTATCATCTGAAATATCGTCAGATGGACAAACAGGGGCTGGAGGCCATGCTGTATTCTTATGAGACTGGCCGGATGATGGGAAGCTGATCTGTATTTTTCGGTGAGGACGCCAAACCTGTCGCCATTCCAGAAAATAACAGGGAGTCATGCATGGGTTGCTGCCATTTCCAGAAAATATCGGTGGATCCGGTCATCGTCATCCAATTCCGGGTGAAAGGCAGTTACCAGCTGGTGATCCTGTCGGGCTGCCACGATGCGTCCCTGTACAACGGACAGAATTTCCACAGTTTCACCGGCATGGGAAATATAAGGAGCCCGGATAAAGGTCATGGGAACCCGGGTGTCAGCGCCGAAGGAAGAAAGGGTATGAAAGCTGCCCAGTTGTCTTCCGTAGGCGTTTCTTTTTACCGTGATGTCCATGGTGCCCAGATGAACAGAAGAATCGTTTTCCAGTTTTTTTGCAAGAAGGATCATTCCTGCACAGGTGCCCCAGGTGGGCAGGCCGTGCAGGATTTTTTTCTGCAGAATCTCGAACATGTCCAGCTCCCGCAGAAGTTTTCCCATGACAGTACTTTCGCCGCCGGGCAGGATCAGGGCATCAAAGGGGTGCTGCAGATCCTCTTTTTTTCGAAGTTCCATGGTCTGGGCTCCAAGCCGGGACAGCTTCTGACAGTGTTCGGCAAAGGCACCCTGAAGGGCTAAGACTGCAATTCTCATTATTTTCCACGCTCCGCCATTAATAACTGGATTTCCGCTTCGTTGATACCCACCATGGCTTCACCCAGATCCTCGGACAGATGGGCCAGGAGGTTGGCGTCCTGGTAATTGGTGACGGCTTTTACAATGGCCTGAGCCCGCTTTTCCGGGTTGCCGGATTTGAAGATGCCGGAACCGACAAATACGCCTTCGGCTCCCAGCTGCATCATCAGGGCAGCATCGGCGGGAGTGGCAATGCCGCCGGCGGCGAAATTCACCACGGGAAGACGGCAATTGGCATGTACGTATTCTGCCAGATCATAAGGAACCTGCATGGCTTTTGCTTCTTCATAGAGCTCGTCCGGGGAAACGGACGCCAGGTGGCGGATCTGCCTCTGGATCAGGCGCATGTGCCGGACAGCCTGTACCACGTCTCCGGTGCCGGGTTCTCCTTTGGTGCGGATCATAGAAGCGCCTTCCTGTATTCTGCGAAGTGCTTCTCCCAGATTTCTGGCACCGCAGACAAAGGGAATGCGAAAGCGGGTCTTATCAATATGATACACATCGTCTGCCGGAGAGAGAACTTCACTTTCATCAATGTAGTCGATTTCAATAGCCTCCAGAATCTGAGCTTCTGCAAAATGGCCGATGCGGCATTTTGCCATAACAGGAATGGAAACAGCGTCCTGAATGCCGCGGATCATTTTGGGGTCACTCATACGGGAGACTCCACCGGCGGCACGGATATCAGCCGGAATCTTTTCCAGAGCCATAACGGCGCATGCCCCGGCCGCTTCTGCGATGCGGGCCTGTTCCGGTGTGGTCACATCCATGATGACACCGCCCTTCAGCATTTGTGCCAGTTCTCTGTTGAGTTTGTAACGTTCCTGATCCATAAATTTTACCTCCTGCGCTGTCCCGCTCCGGGAAAGCGTTCTTTCTTTACTTTTTTGTCTATGTCTATTATAATAATGGCTGGCATTATTAAAAGATTCAAAATAATTATTTTGAATAAGGTCAGAGTGAGACCAGAATAAGATCAGTTGAAATCTGATGGAGCTGGATCAGACAGAGCACCAGATACTATATGAAAGGAGACGGAAGAAGTTATGCTTACGTATGCCATAGAAGAACGGGGAGAACTTCCGATTTATGATTTTCTGTACCGGAAAATAAAACAGGATATTCTGTCCGGAAAGTTGTCCGCAGGAGAAAAACTACCGTCAAAGCGCAGCCTGGCCCGTCATCTGCAGGTGGCGGTGATCACGGTGGAAAATGCCTATGCCCAGCTTTTGATGGAAGGGTATCTGTATGCTGTGGAGCGGAAAGGCTACTTTGTCAGTGAGGTGCTGCTGGAGGGAGGAAGAGCGGCAGGGAAGTGGATGGAGCAGGAAGAGACCCAGCCGCTGCTCTGGAGAAAGACAGCGGGAGAAATAACGGTGTCTGGAACAGGTGCAGAAGGAACAACAGCGACTGGAGCAGGGGAAGAAAGCCGGATAGTGCCGGAAGTCGGCCCAGGAATAGAAGAAAGCCGGCAGAACAACAGGGATCCGGAATATCTGCTGGATCTGTCCGGTAACCGGATCCTGCCGGAGAGCTTTCCATTTTCTCTCTGGTCCAGGTTGATGCGGCAGGTGCTGTCCCAGCAGGATATCCGGCTGTTGGAGCCCCTGCAGTATCAGGGTGTCTATGAGCTCCGCAGGGCCATTGCAGGACATCTTGGAGACTTCCGGGGAATGGAAGTGGATCCGGAACAGATTGTAGTGGGTGCAGGAACCGAGTATCTGTATACACTGATTATTCAGCTTTTGGGCCGGAATCACATTTATGGGGTGGAAAACCCAGGGTATCAGAAAATCGCCCAGATTTATCAGAGCAATGATGTGGCCTGCCGGTGGCTTCCGTTGGACCAGAACGGTCTGTCTGTAGAGGCTCTGCGAAACAGTGATGCGGAGGTGATCCATATCAGTCCCGGGCACCATTTCCCCACGGGGATCGTGATGCCGGTACGGCGCCGGCAGGAGTTGCTGGCCTGGGCAGGGGAAAATGAGATGCGTTATATCATAGAAGACGATTATGACAGCGAGTTCCGTTTTCAGAGCCGTCCGGCTCCTACACTGCAGAGTATTGATCTTCAGGAAAAAGTGATCTACATGAATACATTTTCCAAGACTATGGCGCCGTCCATTCGGATCAGCTATATGGTGCTGCCTCCCCGTCTGGCCCTGCGGTACCGGGAAAAACTGGGAATGTACGCCTGTACTGTTTCCAGTTTCGAGCAGTATACGCTGGCCCGGTTTCTGGAGGAAGGGTATTTTGAGCAGCATATCAATCGGATGCGGAATTTCTACCGGAAACAGCGGAATCAGATGATACACGCCATTCGGGAAAGCCGGATTGCTTCCCGTCTGAAAATCCTGGAAGAGAATGCAGGTCTGCATTTTCTGCTGCAGGTGGATACGGAACTGACGGATGAAGAACTGATCGCCAGGATTGCCGATCACAAAATTCGTGTGAAATCTCTGAAAGATTATACCTATGGAGCGGAAAGTTATGGCGAGCATCTGCTGATCATCAATTATTCCGGTATACGGGAGGAAGACATCCGCAGAGGACTGACTCTTCTGGAGAACATTCTTTAAAAGGAGAGGCCGGTATGTATGATACGGGAGATGAGTATGAAAATGCAGTCAGGCCAGCCGGTAGGCAGGCCCTTCGAATCCCGGATATTTAGCAGGATTATGGGAGTTCACAGCACGAAATGAGCTGCAGGCATCACTGTTGGGGCTATTTACTCCCCACATCATCATATATTATATGGAATAGATGAATGCGGAGCATAGTATGAAGAGACAGACAGGCGGTGAGCACCTGTATTTTCTGGCGGCAATCCTGTTGCTGATTCTGTGTACCTGGGGGCAGGGCTTGCTGGACCGGGGAGAAACGGCACAGGCAGATACGGGGATTTCCGGGGAAACAATGGCGCCGCAGATTGCCCTTACCTTTGATGACGGGCCAACCATATATACAGAGACACTGCTGGAAGGTTTGAAAGAGCGGGATGTAAAGGCCAGTTTTTTTCTGCTGGGGCGGAATATTGAAGGAAAGGAAGAGCTGGTAAAGACCATGTACGAGGACGGCCATCTGATCGGGAATCATACCTACAATCATGTGCGGCTGTCGAAAATATCCCGGGAACAGGCTGTGGAAGAAATCCAGAGCACCAGTGAATTGATCTGTGAGATTACCGGCCAGTATACATCTTTTATCCGTCCGCCTTACGGGGAATGGTCACGGGAGCTGGAATATGCGGTGACCATGTTTCCGGTGCTCTGGTCCGTGGATCCTCTGGACTGGAAGACGGAGAATGCAGATACAGTGGTGCAGAGAGTAGAGAAGACGGTGGAGGAAGGCGACATTATCCTGCTCCATGACGGATCCGAAAGTTCGGTGGAAGCAGCCCTCCGGATCATAGACGATCTGACTGCCGAAGGCTATCAGTTTGTGACTGTGGAAGAAATGCTGCTGGAATAAACCGCAGGGAAGAGTTATAATCTTGAGAGAGAAGGATACCGGTGAAAGAGGCAGTCTGGCAGTTGCCTTCTGCCTGAAAGACCGGGTACTGACAGGAGGATACTATGGATTTATTTGAATATGCAAAAAGTATTACCCAGGAAAAGGAGGCGCCCCTTGCCTCCAGGATCCGGCCCCGCACACTGGATGAAGTGGTGGGACAGGAGCATATCATAGGAAAAGATAAACTGCTTTACCGGGCAATACAGGCAGACAAGCTCAGTTCTCTCATTTTTTACGGGCCGCCTGGCACCGGAAAGACCACTCTGGCAAAAGTTATTGCCAATACCACCAGCGCGAATTTTACCCAGATGAATGCCACCGTGGCGGGGAAAAAAGATATGGAAGCAGTGGTAAAGCAGGCGCAGACCGATCTGGGAATGTATGGGAAGAAGACGATTCTGTTTATCGACGAGATCCATCGGTTTAATAAAGGACAGCAGGATTACCTGCTGCCGTTTGTAGAGGACGGTACGGTGATCCTGATCGGAGCTACCACGGAAAATCCTTATTTTGAGGTGAACGGCGCTCTATTGTCCCGTTCGATTATCTTTGAATTGCTGCCGCTGACAAGGGAAGATATCCGCAGGCTGCTGATCCGGGCTGTAACAGATGAGAAGAGAGGAATGGGCAGCTACCATCCGGTGCTGGACGAAGATGCTCTGGAATTTCTGGCAGATATGGCCGGAGGAGACGCAAGAGCAGCGCTGAATGCTCTGGAGCTGGGCGTGCTCACCACCCCTAAGAGTCCGGATGGAAAACTGCATCTGACCCTGGAGGTGGTGTCCGAATGTATCCAGAAACGGGTGATTCGCTATGACAAGGGAGGAGATAATCATTACGATGTGATTTCTGCTTTTATCAAGAGCATGCGCGGATCCGATCCGGATGCGGCGGTCTATTATCTGGCCAAGATGCTCAGCGCAGGTGAAGATGTGAAATTTATTGCAAGAAGGATCATGATCTGTGCGGCAGAGGATGTGGGGAATGCAGATCCCATGGCTCTGACCACGGCTGTTTCTGCTTCTCTGGCCGTAGAGCGGGTAGGAATGCCGGAGGCGCGGATTATTCTGGCCCAGGCAGCCGCCTATGTGGCCTGTGCGCCCAAGAGCAACAGCGCCGTTATGGCCATTGATCAGGCCATGGAAAGTGTGCGGCTGAAAAAGACCACGGTTCCGCCTCATCTTCAGGATGCCCATTACAGCGGCCACGAAGCTCTGGGCAGGGGGATTGGTTATCGGTATGCTCATGATTTTCCCAACCATTATGTGGAGCAGCAGTACCTTCCCAGTGAGATCCAGGGAGAAACATTCTATCAGCTCAGTGATATGGGATATGAAAAAGAGCTGAAGGCTCATCTAAACAGGATAAAAGAGAAAAAGCAATGAGAGTTTCCCTCTGCGGATCTCTCATTGCTTTTGAAATTTACAGCAGTGTTTCTATAATGTTTGAAATTTACAACAGAGTTTCCATAATATATGAATAAATGTCTTCGCACCGGTGTTCCCAGTTGTTGCAGATGGTTTCTGCCGCCTCCTGAGAGGGAACAGAAATGGTCAGTTCCATGCGGGTGGAATTTTTTTCCTTTACCTGGCATCGTACGGCATATTCATGGCTGCTGACTTTGTAGTAGTCAGCCGTGGTAAGCGGTTTTTTCTGAATCTCGCATCCTTTTTCCGTAAGGAATTCCAGAATTTCGGCCTGAATGGCGGTGGAAATCTCTTCTGAAAAGTATCCCAGAGTGGCTTCTCCCTCTGGAGTAAGGTGATAGTAAGAGGTATTCCTTACCACCTCAATTTTTGCCAGCTTCGCGTCTACAAGCTCGGAGAGGGCCTGCTGAAGGTGAAAATAGCTGGTATACTCCCGATCCAGTATAAATTCGGAAATCTGAGAATTACTCAGGGGAAAGGTGGCTTTATCCAGCATGTATAATACGATCAGTTTGTATAAGGTTAAAGGCTGTGCCATAAAGACTCCTTTCTATTTATAATACTTTCCCTGCCAGGTGTTTCGCAGTTTCATTTCGTGGTGCAGGTGGTTCAGGACTTCACGTTTGCGGCTGCTCCAGAGCGGAGCCAGAAGCAGATCTTTTGGTCCATCGCCCGTAATACGGTGGATTACCATGTCCGGGGACAGATGCTCCAGGCAGGCGATCAGGATATCCAGGTATTCCTCCATGGAATAGGTGGAGATCAGACCTTTTTCGTACGGTTCTGCCAGATCCGTTCCCCGGAGGATATGCAGAAGCTGCAGCTTAATGCCTGATACAGGCTGATGATTAAGGTATTTCATGGTCTCCAGGATCTGTTCCGGAGATTCCCCCGGAAGGCCAAGGATTGTGTGAACAATGACGGAAATGTGGCGCCGTGCCAAAGCGTCTGCCGCCTGTTCAAAGCAGGAAAGGGAATAGCCTCTCCGGATGTAGCGGGCGGTGTCTTCATGCATGGTCTGGAGTCCCAGTTCGATCCAGACAGGTTTCCAGTCGTTGAGTTCCTCCAGGAGTGCCAGTACGTCTGCGCCCAGACAGTCCGGTCGGGTGCCTATGGACAGGGCCACAATCTTTGGGTGAGAAAGTGCCTCTGTGAAAATACGGCGCAGATGGCGGATTTCTCCATAGGTGTTTGTATAGGCCTGAAAATAGGCAATATATTTTTGGATGGGCCGTTTGGTTTCCAGCAGATGGATCTGACTCTCAATCTGTTCCGTGATGGAGAGAGAAGCACTGGCGGCAAAGTCGCCGGAGCCTCCTGCGCTGCAGAAAATACAGCCTCTGGTTCCCAGTGTGCCGTCCCGGTTGGGGCAGGTCATGCCGCCGTTTAATGTGACCTTATAAACTTTTTCACCGAACTGCTCCCGCAGAAAGAAGTCCAGAGAGTGATAGGGTTTTCCATTCCATTGTCTCATTGGGAGATGTGTGCTTTGACTGCCTGGCTGACTGCCTGTGCCGCCCGGGGATCAAAGGCTTCCGGCATAATAAAGTCTTCGCAGAGATGCTCATCATCTACCAGAGCAGCAAGGGCTTCTGCTGCGGCCAGCTTCATCTCTTCGGTAATCTGTCTGGCCCGTCCCTCCAGTGCTCCTTTGAAAATTCCGGGGAAAGCTACAACATTATTAATCTGATTGGGAAAATCTGAGCGTCCGGTTCCCACAATACGGGCACCGGCTTTTTTTGCTTCGTCCGGCATGATCTCCGGCACCGGATTGGCCATGGCGAAAATGCAGGCATCTTTGTTCATGGCCCGGATCATGTCTCCTGTTACCATTCCAGGTGCGGATACGCCAACGAAAATGTCGGCTCCTACCAGAGCGTCTGCCAGGGTTCCGCTCTTGTCTTCCAGATTGGTGACTTTCAGCATTTCTTTTTTCACAGGGTTCAGTCGTGGGGAGTTGCTGGAGATAATGCCTGCGCTGTCGCAGAGCAGCAGATGGCGGAAACCATAGTTCAGCAGCAATTTGGCAATGGCGATGCCGGCTGCGCCAGAACCATTGATGACGATACGGCAGTCTTCTTTTTTCTTGCCGGTAATACGAAGGGAATTGATGATGGCGGCCAGAACCACAATGGCGGTTCCGTGTTGGTCGTCGTGGAATACGGGGATATCCAGAGCTTCTTTCAGCCGTTCTTCAATTTCGAAACAGCGTGGGGCAGAGATATCTTCCAGATTGATGCCGCCGAAAGCGGGAGCAATCTGGATGACTGCTTTGACAATCTCATCGGTATCCTGGGTATCCAGACAGATCGGGAATGCGTTGACGCCGCCGAATTCTTTGAACAGGACAGCTTTTCCCTCCATAACGGGCATGGCTGCTGCTGCTCCGATATTGCCCAGGCCCAGAACGGCACTGCCATCCGAAACAACAGCGATGGTATTGGATTTTATTGTATATTTGTAGACATCTTCAGGGTTTTCTGCAATTTTTTTGCAGGGCTCGGCTACGCCGGGAGTGTAGGCCAGAGCCAGGTCTTCTCTGGTACGGATAGGCGTTTTGCTCACCGTTTCCAGCTTACCCTGCCATTGTTCATGTAACTGTAATGCTTTTTCGTTCGTGGTCATAAAGTGATCCTCGCCTTTCTTATTTTATGCCTTTGCCTGTAAAAGATCCTGAATCTTTCACGGACAACAGGTCTACGCTTATCATAATAGCATTTACCCCGGGGAAGTGCAAGCTTCTGTTGCGGCAGGTACGGAGGAGGGAAAGGGAAGAAAATCCGGCAGTGAAAGCCACTGCGGCGGGCGGGTCATATGTTAAAGGTTTTTTCGTTGTAAATTGAGAAAGCTGGATTTATAATGGAGATGCCAGGGATAAAGGATGAAAAATCGTCCGGTATTTTTAAGGCCCTGATGGAAGAAAGGCAGAAAATCGGAGGACAGACAGATGGATTATGAATGGATTATGGACTTACATACTCATACACTGGCCAGCGGACATGCGTACTGCACCATGCAGGAAATGTGGAAAGCGGCATCGGAAAAAGGCCTGAAGATTCTGGGGATCACAGAACATGCTCCGCAGATGCCGGGCAGCTGCGGCAGTCTGTATTTTACCAATTTCCGGGTGGTGCCCCGCCAGCGGTACGGCGTGGAACTGTGGCTGGGAGCGGAACTGAATATTATGGACTATGACGGTAACGTGGATCTGAAGCCACGGGATCTGAAAGATCTGGATGTGGTGATCGCCAGTTTGCATCTGCCCTGCATCAGACCGGGGACAGAAGCGGAAAATACAAGAGCGCTTCTGAAAGTCATGGAAAATCCCTATGTGGATATCATCGGCCATCCGGATGATTCCCGCTATCCGGTAAATTATGAAGCTCTGGTGGAGGGCGCGAAAAAATACGGCAAAGTGCTGGAGCTGAACAATACGTCCCTGAATCCCCGGGGATTTCGGGTGGGAACCAGGGAAAATGATATCTGTATGCTGAATTACTGCAGGGAATACCAGGTACCTATTCTGGTGAACAGTGATGCTCATATGGATGTGACTGTTGGAGAGTTTTCTTATGCAGTGTCATTGCTGGAGGAACTGGCCTTTCCGGAAGAACTGGTATTGAATCGTTCCAGGGAAGCGGTGTATCCGTATCTGAATATCTGCCGTCGTCAGAGGGAAGAATAAATTTTCCGATTTCGGAATCTACCTTAAAAATCAATAAAATTTTAGTGAAACTTCTTGTATTAATATTTTAATGTGGTAAAATGAGGCATATAGAGGGTGATGCAGAAGTGCTGTATCACCTTGCTATTACAATGGGAGTATAGGAGAAGGAGCACGATACCATGAGCAAGAAGATTAGAACAGAGGCAGTGGACCACCTGTTTGAGGCGATTCTCTGTCTGAAAAATAAGGAAGAGTGTTACATTTTTTTTGAAGACGTGTGCACGATCAACGAACTGTTGTCTTTGTCTCAGCGGTTCGAGGTGGCTAAGATGCTGATGGAAAAAAACACATATCTGGATATTTCCGAAAAGACCGGAGCGTCCACAGCCACGATCAGCCGTGTGAACCGTTCCCTGAATTACGGCAATGATGGTTATGAGATGGTAATGAAACGGCTGAAGGAAAAAGAAGAAAAAGAATAGAACATAAGAAGGTGCTGCAGGCAGGAATGCCGCAGCACCTTCGTGCTGTCACGGGAAAGGAAACCATTCTGTGCAGACTTCTTTTATCGTTTGCGCCTGGGATTGTCTGCATCCTGGACTTCCCGGCTTTTTATGTCATCGATCAGTTTTTCAATGAGCATTTTCTTCATATATACATCAAAGCTGAGCAGACAGATAAAAGAGAAAAGCTGTAAGAACTCTTTGTCTTCTTCCGGTGCTTCCTGAAAGGTTTCCCGGGAGACTTCATATCGTTTGGTCAGATCCCGTTTCAGGTATTCGATCTGATTTTTTTCCATGCTGAAAACTTCTGTATAAATTTGGGTCAGATCAAAGGAATCTTCACTGTGAAAATACTTTTCTGTGATGGGATTCAGCAGAGTCTGAATATCATTGATGGACAGGATATTTTTAAAATAGTAAATAAAAATCAGGAGCAGAAGATGCTCGTTGGAATATTTTTTCTTTACCGGGGACGGAAGCAGGTTATTCTTGGCGTAATTGTTGATCATGGTCTTGGTCAGTATCTTGTCCTCGGGATGGCGTTTGGTGGATGCCAGCTGAGCATCCATGAAAGTGGTTACCTGATCCATGTATATATCGATTCCCGGCAGGTCTTCCGGGCGGATATAATCTACTCTGGATATGCTTTTCAATATGCTGTTGATCATGTCTTTTGTGTCAATTGTCATTTTCTCACCTCGTATCCCTATTATATAGTTTTGAAAACTACCTGTAAAGTAGTTAAGTAAGAAAAAGACCGGAGTTTTTTGGGAATTTTACAGGATCCTGTGCTTCTGCCGGTAGTCTCTGGGAGACATTCCGTATACTTTTTTAAAAGCGCGGGAAAAATGAAGCTGATTGGCATAGCCCACCTGCTGGGAAACTTCTCCGATGGAAATAGTGGTGGCGGCCAGGAGTTCTGCGGCTCTGGCCATGCGGAAAGAGATCAGGAATTCTTGGGGAGACTGTCCCAGCTGTTTCCGGAAGATCTTTCCAAAATAGCTCCGGTCCAGTTTGCATTGCCTGGAAAGGTCTTCTACAGTGATGGGATTCATGTAATTCTGTTCGATAAAGACAATGGCTTCATGGACATAAAATTTCTGCAGAGAGCCGCCCTGGAGTCTGCGTCGGTTGGAAGAACCGCTGATGAGCAGATCCAGCGCCAGGTACAGATGGCCGATGATGTTCAGGGGACTGGCGCTTTTATGGTTGGCAATATAGAGTAGCTCGTTTCTGAGGCTTTCGCCATAGTCAGGCGAAGAAGGGGTAAATATGGGAGACTGGGAGGAGAGTCCTGCCATCTGCATGTACTGGGAAATGCGAAGTCCGCTGAATTCAACCCAGGTATATTCCCAGGGATCCAGCCGATCCGCATAATAGGTGTTCACAACTCCCGGCTCGATCAGGAAGCCCTGACCGGCAGACAGATGATAGGTGGACTGGTGATCCGGCCCGTCATTGCATACCAGGGTCCCCTTTCCGGAAAGAATATAGTGGAACAGATGGTGATTGCGCACATAAGGTCCGTAGGAGTGAAGGGGGGCGCACTGTTCATATCCATATTGATATAAAGTGAGATCCATGAACTGATCATCGGAAAACAAAGAAAACACGGAATTGGCCATATTTCTGTCTCCTTTCGCAGAAATTGATTGTGGAATATGAATAAAAAAATCAAAGTAAAAATGTTTATATTTTACGAAAATGGGTCGTTTTCTTTTATTATATACCAGAATGCGTCTGTACTTCAACTATATTCTGGATAAACAGCATTTGGGTATAAAACAGAATCATGGACTTATTTATTTCCCGAAGGCAGGATGCTAGAATGCAATTATGTAATTTCGACTACTCGAGAAGTCAGAAATGAAAGAAAGGAATGCAGTCCGAGAGGGAAAGGAGAAGACTATGAAGCACATGAAAATGGCTGTTCTATGCGGAGCAGTAATGCTGATCGGTGCCGGTGCAGTTTTGAGTGGCTGTGGAGAAGGTTCTGCCAGTGACGGCAAAATTGAAATCGAACTGGTCCAGTACAAGCCGGAAGCAGTAAAGGCATTTGAAGAGATCGAAGAGAGATTCAATGAGACCCATGAAGATATCCATCTGACGATTGATTCTCCCAATGAGGCCATGACGGTCCTGAAGACCCGGTTCATTAAAGAAGATACGCCGGATATTATCGGGATCGGCGGAGATATTAATTATTCCAATTTTGTGGATGCAGATATGCTGATGGATATTTCGGACTATGAAGGCCTTGGGGAAGTGAAGGAGTCTTATCTGGACATTATCAAAAATCTGGAATTTGTGCCGGAGGAGGGAACTTATGGGATGCCTTATGTGGCCAATGCGGCCGGTGTTCTGTATAACCGGACCATGTTTGAAGAGAATGGCTGGGAGATTCCTTCAAACTGGAATGAGTTCATGGAACTTCTGGATACCATCCAGGCATCCGGACAGCAGCCCCTGTATTTCGGGTTCAAAGATACATGGACTTGTCTGGCGCCCTGGAATGCCATTGCAGTGGGACTGGTGGACGCCGACATCTGCCGGCAGGTGAATGCGGGAAATGCCACATTTACAGAAGCTTATCGGGAAGTGGCAGAGAAAATGCTGCAGCTTTTGCCCTATGCGCAGCCGGAACCGTATGCTTACAGTTATAACGATGCCTGTACGGCATTTGCCAGAGGCGAATCTGCCATGTACTGTATCGGAAGTTACGCAGTCCCGCAGATCCTGTCTGTGAATCCGGATATGGATATTGATTCCTTCGTGTTCCCGGCCAGCGAGGACAGTGAGGGGCAGACCCTGAATTCCGGCGTGGACCTGCAGTTCTGTGTTATGGCGGACTGTGAGGAAAAAGAAGCTGCCTATGAGGTGCTTCGCTTCCTGCAGCAGGATGAGATCGTGCAGATTTATCTGGATGATCAGAATGCGGTTCCCTGCAAAGAGGGAGATTTTACACTGCCCGGCATGCTGGATGGAATGAAGAGCTATATCGAAGAAGGAAAAATGGCGGATTATCAGGATCATTATTATCCGGCGGAAATGGCAGTGGATGCCATGATCCAGACGTTTCTGATGGATGGTGATGTGGATACATTCCTTACCAAATTTGATACGGACTGGGTTCGCTATAACCGCGATATCATTGCCAAGGTTCAGGCTTATGAGAAAGAGCATGGATCGGCAGAGGGAGGTAATTGAGTATGCTGATGGATAAGGGAAATGAGAGAAAACGGACATTTTTGCTGATTACGATTCCAATTTTGATTTTGTTCTTTACATTTAATACACTTCCGCTGATCAAGGGATTTATTTACAGTTTTACAAATTTTAAAGGTTATGGAAGCTATGACTGGGTGGGGCTCCGCAATTATATTGATCTGTTTACAGACAGCCGTGTAGGGCATTCCTATCTGTTTACATTTAAGTTTGCTATTGTATCCACAATTATTGTAAATGTGATCAGCCTGATTCTGGCTCTGGGGCTGAACAGCAAGATCCGGGGAAAAAGCGCATTGAGAGGAATTTATTTTATTCCCAATATTCTGGGCGGCCTGGTTGTAGGTTATATTTTCAGCTTTATCTTTACGTACATCCTTCCGGCAGCAGGACAGGCGCTTGGAATCGATTTCCTCAGCAGCAGTATGCTGGCGGATACGAAGACAGCCTGGTTTGCTGTTGTAATTGTGGCTGCCTGGCAGTCCATTGCCATGAATACCATTATTTATATTTCCGGTCTGCAGACGGTTCCCGAAGATGTGTACGAAGCCGGTTCCATTGATGGAGCCACGGGATGGACAAAATTTAAAAACCTGACCTTTCCTCTGATCATGCCTTTCTTTACCATCAACATGGTATTGTGTATGAAGAACTTTTTGATGGCTTTTGATCAGATCATGTCTTTGACAAAAGGTGGACCGGCTCAGAGTACAGAGTCTATTTCCTATCTGATCTACAAAAATGGTATGGACGGAGGACAGTTTGGTTTCCAGAGTGCCAATGCAGTGGTCTTTTTTGTGGTGATCGTGGTAATCTCTGTATTCCAGCTTCAGTTTCTGAGTAAAAAGGAGGAGCAGTTATGATGAAGAAAGCAAAAGCGGAGAGAACAAACTGGCCGGTGACGATCCTGCTGATCCTGGGCTGTATAACGATATTCTTTCCTTTGTATATGGCGGTCATTATTGCCTTCAAACAGCCGTCGGAAATGACAAATGATGTGGCCGGCGCTTTATCACTGCCGTCTTCCTGGAGTTTTTCCAACTTTGTGGAAGCCATGGAGGTGACAGATTTCTGGCATTCCCTGGGCTACAGTCTTCTGATCACCATCGTAACTGTGGTGATCGCGATCCTGCTGCATTCCCTGGCCGGATATGCCATTGGCAGAAATATGGCCCACAGCAGGTTTTATAAATTTTCTTACTTATATATTGTCAGCGGTATGTTCGTGCCCTTCGCTATTTTGATGATGCCGCTGGTAAAACAGACTTCTCAGATGGGACTGGGAAATTGGGCTGGCGTAATCATCCTGTATGTGGTATTCTATATGCCAATGAATTTGCTTTTGTATTCCGGATATCTGAAGAATATCCCCATGGCATTGGAAGAAGCGGCGAAAGTGGACGGAGCAAGTACCTGGAAGACATACTGGAGTATTATTTTCCCGATCATGAAGCCCATGCATGCAACAGTTGCGGTACTGACAGCTCTGGGAACCTGGAACGATGTGATGACTCCGCTGGTGATCATGTCCGGTACGGGAACCAATACGCTGCCTCTGGCCCAGCTGAATTTCCAGACGCAGTTCGGAACGAATTATAACCTGGCGTTTGCCTCGTATCTGCTGGCGCTGATTCCGATCCTGATCTTCTATCTGGTATGCCAGAAGCAGATCTTAAACGGCGTGGTAAACGGCGCAGTAAAATAACGGGTCACCAGAGATTTCATGAGACACATGGACACAGGATGGAAAAGATCTCCGGGACCGGATAGTTGAAAATAAAAACAGGGAGATTGAAATATGGCAGTGCATATCAATGAAACCAATATGTTATTTACATTACACACCAGACATTCCACTTACCAGATGAAGGTGGAAATGGGACGGCTGATGCATACCTATTATGGATCGCGCGTAGATGAGACCGATATGTCTTACCGGTTTATGCGGGCAGACCGGGGGTTTTCCGGAAACCCTTATGAATCTCACCAGGACCGGACGTTTTCTCTGGACACCATGCCAATGGAATTTCCGGGATATGGATGCGGTGATTACCGTACAGACTGTCTCCAGGTGAAATATGCCGATGGCAGCATGGTTACAGATCTGAAGGTGAAGGGATATCAGATCCGGGAGGGAAAATATTCTCTCCCCGGACTTCCTGCCCTGTATCAGGGAGACAAGACGGTACAGACTCTGGAAATTACGCTGGAGGACGCCCACCGGAATCTGGAAGTGATCCTGTATTACGGTGTCTTTGAAGAAACCGATGTGATCACCAGAGCGGCCAGAGTGATCAACCATGGAACAGAGGCTGTGGAACTTCTGAAAGCAGGAACCATGTGTCTGGATTTTATTGAGAACGACATGGATCTGATCCATTTCTACGGACGTCATGGAATGGAGCGGATGACGGAAAGGGTTCCGCTGAAGCACTGCAGCCAGTCTGTGGGGAGTGTGAGAGGTTATTCTTCCCATCAGCACAATCCCTTTGTGGTCCTCTGCGACCACAAAGCAGAAGAAGACTACGGAAGATGTTATGGGGTCTCCTTCCTGTACAGCGGGAATTTCCTGGCGGAAGCCCAGGTGTCTCAGTTCGACGAGATCCGTTTTGTGATGGGAATCCATCCGCTGCAGTTTGCCTTTGTCCTGGATCCGGAGGGAGATTTCTATACGCCGGAGGCGGTGATGAGTTTTTCCGGAGAGGGCCTTGGCAAAATGTCTCAGAATTTCCACAGGACCTTCCGGGAAAATCTGTGCAGAGGACGGCATATGAAAGAGAGACGCCCCATCCTGATCAATAGCTGGGAAGCGGCCTATTTTGATTTTGATTCGGAGAAAATACTGAATTTTGCCAGACATGCGGCAGATCTTGGCGTGGAAATGATGGTGCTGGATGACGGATGGTTTGGCAAGAGAGACTCAGACTGCAGCGGTCTGGGGGACTGGACGGTCAATGAGGAAAAATTGCCGGGAGGACTGAAATATCTGGCAGATGAGATCAACAAGATGGGAATGCAGTTCGGACTCTGGTTTGAGCCGGAGATGATCTCGGAAGACAGTGATCTTTACCGTGCTCATCCGGACTGGGCTCTGCAGATTCCCGGACGCCGGGGCAGTGTGGGCCGGTGCCAGTTTGTGCTGGACTTCTCCAGACAGGATGTGCGGGATTACATCTTTGACGCCATGTGCAAGGTCCTGGATTCCGCCAATATTTCTTATGTGAAATGGGATGCCAACCGGCATCTGACGGATGTATGGTCCTGCAAACTGGACGGGGCACATCAGGGTGAGGTGTTCCACCGCTATATCCTGGGATTGTATGATTTCCTGGAAAAGATCACCGCAAAGTATCCGGATATCTTATTCGAAGGCTGCAGCGGCGGCGGCGGACGGTTCGACGGAGGAATGCTGTACTATCATCCCCAGATCTGGTGCAGCGACAATACGGATGCAATAGAACGGCTCCAGATTCAGTACGGCACATCGTTTGGCTATCCCATCTCTGCCATGGGTTCCCATGTGTCAGTCTGCCCCAATGAACAGACGGGACGGAGCACACCGCTGAAAACCAGAGGATATGTGGCCATGTCCGGTACCTTTGGCTATGAACTGGATCCATGCCAGCTGACAGAAGAAGAACGGGAAGAGGTACGGGAGCAGATCGAAGAGTTTAAGAAATATTACTGGCTGATCCAGGAGGGCCTGTATTACCGCCTGACCACCGATGCCAGAGAAAATCCATTCGTAGCCTGGGAATATGCGGCGGAAGACCAGTCAGAAGCGCTGATCCATGTGGTTTTCCAGCAGGCGAACTTCAACGGCCCTTTCCGTTATGTTCCGGTGAAGGGACTGGATCCGGAGAAACAGTACCAGGTGGAAGAGACCGGAAAGGTATACAGGGGAGCGGTTCTGATGAACGGCGGTTATCCTCTGCCCTCTATGCGGGGAGATTATCAGGCGTATAAGATTCATCTGACTGCGCTGTAAGAAGCAGTTTAATATTGAACAGAACAGCCGTCGGCAGACAGGGTGAACACTCTGGAAGCCGGCGGTTTTCCGGCTGCTCGGAAATGTCCGGAGAAACAGTGCAGAGCATGCTGCTGACGGGGTCTGGAAAAATTATTGTCAACAGACGGCCAGGTCGTGTTATAATAGAGCGGATACAGGCAGCTTTACGGCTGCTCCAGAAAGGAAAAGAATGGAGAACAGAATGAATACCATATATGATATGTTAAATGAGCCGCAGAGAGAAGCGGTTTTTCATACAGAAGGGCCGCTGTTGATCCTGGCAGGCGCAGGTTCGGGAAAAACCAGAGTGCTGACCCACAGGATTGCCTACCTGATGGAAGAAAAAGGGGTCAATCCCTGGAACATCATGGCCATTACCTTTACCAACAAGGCAGCCAGCGAAATGCGGGAGAGAGTGGATAAGCTCATTGGATTTGGTTCGGAAAGTGTATGGGTGACCACATTTCACTCTACCTGTGTGCGGATTCTGCGCCGTTACATAGACCGTCTGGGCTTTTCCAACAATTTCACGATCTACGATACAGATGATCAGAAGACAGTCATAAAAGAAATCTGCCGGAGACTGATGATCGATACAAAGATTTATAAGGAACGTTCTCTGATGGCGGCTATTTCCGCTGCCAAAGATGAGATGATCACCCCGGAAGAATACGAGGAAAACGCCAGGGGAGATTATAATCAGAAACGGATCGCCGCAGTCTACAAAGAATACCAGAAAGTCCTGAAACAGAACAATGCTCTGGATTTTGACGATCTTCTGGTGAAGACGGTGGAGCTGTTCCGGTATCATCCGGATGTGCTGGAGAATTATCAGGAACGTTTCCGTTATATCATGGTGGATGAGTACCAGGATACCAATACGGTGCAGTTTCAGTTTGTGGAGATGCTGGCCGCCAAATACCGGAATCTGTGCGTGGTGGGAGACGATGATCAGTCTATTTACAAATTCCGGGGAGCTAATATCGGCAACATCCTGGGATTTGAGAAAGTATTTCCCGATGCCCATGTGATCAAGCTGGAACAGAATTACCGGTCCACCCAGAATATTCTGGACGCGGCTAACGCAGTGATTGACAATAACCAGGGACGCAAGAAAAAGACCCTTTGGACCCAGAACCCTGTGGGAGAAAAGGTGCATTTCTGCCAGTTCCTCAACGGATACGAAGAAGCCGAATTTATTGCAGGGGAGATCGCAAAAAAAGTGCGGGAAGGAAAATGCAGTTATGGTGACTGCGCCATTTTATACAGAACCAATGCCCAGTCCCGACTGTTCGAAGAAAAATTCGTCATGGCAAATATTCCTTACCGGATCATCGGAGGAATTAACTTCTATTCCCGCCGGGAAATTAAGGATGTGCTCGCCTATCTGAAGACAGTGGACAATGATATGGATGACCTGTCTGTCCGCCGGATCATCAATGTGCCAAAGAGAGGGATCGGCGCCACGACCATTGCCCGGGTGCAGGATTATGCATTGGAGCAGGGCATCAGTTTCTATGCTGCCCTGAAACAGGTGCGGGAGATTCCGGGAATGGGCAGAAGCGCTTCCAAGATCGAAGGATTTGTGAATCTGATTCAGACCCTGCGCAGCCAGCAGGAATACCTCAGCCTGGAAGACCTTCTGGAGGAAGTACTGGAACAGACCGGCTATGTAAAGGAACTGGAAGCGGAAGATACGGAAGAGTCCCGGGCCAGGATCGAAAATATCAACGAACTGTTCAGCAAGATCGCCGATTATGAAAAAAGCACGGAACGGCCGGAACTCAGCGAATTTCTGGAAGAAGTGGCTCTGATCGCAGATATTGATACGGTGGAAGACGGAGACCGGGTACTGCTGATGACCCTTCACAGCGCCAAGGGCCTGGAGTTTCCCCATGTATACCTGGCCGGTATGGAGGACGGAACGTTTCCCAGCTATTTATCCATTGTGGCAGATGACAGGGAGGACCTGGAAGAGGAGCGGCGTCTCTGTTATGTGGGGATTACCCGTGCCATGGAAGATTTGACCCTGACCAGCGCCAGACAGCGGGTGATCCGCGGAGAGACCCAGTACAACAAAGTTTCCCGGTTTGTCCGGGAAATCCCAAGAGAGCTGGTAGATATCGGAGAAACCGGACCGGATCGGGAACAGCCGCGGCCCGCAGTGCCCAGCAGCTACCAGCAGATGAAGAAAGCTTTTCAGGCCAGGGCATTTTCCCCGAAGCAGTTTACAGTGACAAAAGCAGATCGCCTGGATTATGAAGAGGGCGATACGGTACAGCATGTGAAGTTCGGCGTGGGAATCGTACAGAAGATCACAGACGGCGGTAAGGATTACGAAGTGACAGTGGACTTTGACAAAGTGGGCATTAAGAAAATGTTTGCCAGTTTCGCGAAGCTGAAAAAAATATAAAAATTCCGGAGACAGAGTCCCTTTGGCAGAAATACCCAAACCAGAGCACTCTTTTACTAAAAAGTGTGGTAAAATCTTCGGGATGGTGGTATAATACCAATAATCAGCGATATGGTTTTGTAACCAAGAGAGAGGAAGGTGCGTTAAATGAATCGTGTGGAAGAATTACTTACGGCTTTGAATAAGAGAGAAGAAGAGAGAAATAAGAATACAATTTTATGGGTACTGGCAATCGTAGGCGCAGTGGCAGCAGTAGCAGGTATTGCGTATGCAGTCTATCGTTTCTTCGCTCCGGATTATCTGGAAGATTTCGAAGATGATTTTGATGACGATTTTGACGATTACTTTGAAGACGAAGAATAAGATAGACGCAGACAGGACAGTCCGGGCAGGAGGACGCTGCCGGTGAAATGTCGGCTGCAGGTGTCGGTTCGGCCTATTGTCTGTGTGAGTCGGGATTTGTTCCCATAAGTTTAACAGCGGTGCTAATAGCTTCGGTTCCGATTGATCCGAAGCTATTTTTGTGTGATAGGAAAGCAGAATGTTCTGTTCTGAATTTCCTATCACACAAAAAACGCTCCGCGGGGATCGCACTGCGGCGGAAAGGAAGCATGTTGCCAAAAGCAACCCGCCGCAGGCGGAGAATCCTGCGGTGCAGGATTCTTTTGTGCGACAGGAAAGCAGAACGTTTCATTTCGGCTTTCCCAGCACATAAAAACACTCCGCGGGGGCGCAGGATGTCAACAGGAGGATGCGTGTGAAAAAAGGTGAAATATACGAAGGTATCATAGAAAAAGTAGAGTATCCCAACCGGGGGAAGGTGTTCGTGGACGGGCAGCCGGTCATTGTGAAAAACGGCATACCCGGCCAGAAGATCCGCTTCGTGATCAATAAGAAACGAAGCGGGAGGGCGGAAGGCCGTATTCTGGAAGTGCTGGAGAAATCTCCGCTGGAAATGCGGGATCCGGTCTGCAGTATCTTTCCTGCCTGCGGCGGCTGCATGTACCAGACCATGCCCTATGAGGAACAGCTGAAAATGAAAGAGCAGCAGATCCGGGAGCTGATGGACAAAGCAGTCCGGGGAAATTATGTATTTGAAGGGATCCATGGAAGTCCCGTGGAATTTGCCTACCGCAATAAGATGGAGTTTTCCTTCGGGGATGCCTGGAAAGACGGTCCCCTTACTCTGGGACTGCACAAAAAAGGCAGCACCTACGATGTGCTGACCGCATCGGACTGTAAGTTGGTGCATGAAGATATGACCAGGATCCTGTGCTGTGTGCTGGAGTATTTCCAGAAGCTGGGAGCCACCTACTACAGGAAGATGCAGCACACCGGTTATCTGCGCCATCTCCTGCTGCGCAGGGGGACGGGCACAGGGGAGATCCTGGTGCATCTGATCACCACGACCCAGGAGGAATACGATCTGGAACCTTTGAAGGAGGCGCTGCTGGCTCTGCCTCTGGAAGGGGAAATCGTGGGCATTATGCACATTCTCAATGATTCACTGGCCGATGTGGTGCAAAGCGATGAGACCCGCATCCTGTACGGTCGGGATTACTTCTATGAGGAACTGCTGGGGCTGAAATTTAAGATCAGCACCTTCTCCTTTTTCCAGCCCAACTCCAGAGGAGCAGAGATCCTCTATTCCCTTGTCCGGGACTATATCGGCGATACCAGAGATCAGGTGGTCTTCGATCTCTACAGCGGCACCGGGACCATTGCCCAGCTGCTGGCGGAAGTGGCCCGGGAAGTCATCGGAGTGGAAATCGTGGAGGAAGCTGTGGAAGCCGCCCGGGCCAATGCCCGTCTGAATGGGCTGGATAACTGCCGGTTTATTGCGGGTGATGTGCTGAAAGTGCTGGATGAGATTCCCCAGAAACCGGATGTGATCGTTTTGGATCCGCCCCGGGATGGCTGTCATCCCAGGGCTCTTCCGAAAATCCTGAAATACGGGGTAGACAAGATCATCTATATTTCCTGTAAGGCCACCAGCCTGGCCCGGGATCTGGAGATGATCCAGGAGTATGGCTATCAGGTGGAGCGGTGTACGTGCGTAGACCAGTTCTGCGAAACAGTTCATGTGGAGTGCGTAGTATTGATGTCAAAAGTCAAAGAATAGAATAACGAAAAAGTGTAGAAAACAAGGCATTTCCGGGAGGTGGGGCTTGTCCGAGGACAGGTTTCGATTCCCGGATTTTTTCATTTTATAGGTAAGTGGAAACTGGTCTACTGTGAAAAATGGCGGAGAGTTGAGTGGTTGATTTTGATATTGGGGGTGTTGAGTTGACAGGTTGGATAAATGGTATGTGGAGTTGATAAGTTTAATGGACAAAACCACGCCGAGATTGATACAATTCCATACTCTCAAAAATGCCGCAAATCCGCCGTTTCTGGGCGGTTTTTCTATTTTCGGCACTGTGGCGGCGGGGGCAGAACAGCGGTCTTGCCAGGGGGATTCGCTCTTTTCAATGATACTCTGTAACGATAGAAAAGCTATCGTTACAGAGTAGGGCTATCGTTAAAATGTAGAAACTGTTCTCGTTGTGGTATAGAGGCTTGACTCTGGACTGAAAACAGTTTATAATTAGACTGAATTAAGGGCAAGGAGGAAAGACGCCGTGACAGATTCATGCATTTATCTTGATACCTATGTGTTGCAGCAGGATATGCGAGTAAGAATGCCGAAAGCAATCCTTTCTAATATGGGAGTTGAAAAGGGAAAGACCACTTTTGATATTTATTTGAATGCGCAGGAAAACGAATTGATTTTCCGTATTCATCATGATAAAGAAGGAGAAAAAGCCGATGAGTGAGCCATTAAGAGCCATTTCGTTGTTTTCTGGGGCGGGCGGCATGGATGTCGGTTTTGAGAATGCCGGGATAAAAGTTGTGTTTGCCAATGAACTGGTTGCCGATGCTGCTGAAACCTACAGAGCCAATCACCCAGACTGTATAATGGTCAACGATGACATCAATAATGTAATCGATTCTCTTGGCAAATACGAGGGGGTTGATCTTGTATTTGGAGGCCCTCCATGCCAGGGCTTTTCAGTAGCGGGGAAAATGGACCCTGATGATGACAGAAGTAAATTGATTTTTACTTTCCTGGATGTCGTTGAAAGAGTCAAGCCAAGAGCTTTTGTGATGGAGAATGTAAAAGCCCTGGGCGAACTGAGTAAATGGAAAGATGTACGAGAACGCTATTTGAAGAAGGCTTCTGACCTTGGATATTCGTGCCATTATTTTGTTTTAAATGCCACAGATTATGGCGTGCCGCAGAAGCGGGAGCGCGTATTCTTTGTTGGAAGCCGAGGGGATTCGTTTGATGAAAAGCGTCTTCATCAGCTTATCACACATCATAAAACGAAGGCTGCTCCCATCAGGGATATCTTGTTACCTCTTGGCAAAGCAGGCAGTGAGGAGAATCCACGGACTTGTGTGGCAAAGATTAATTTTTGCGCACGGCCGGTTATGCGTAAATCCCCTTATGCGGGTATGTACTTTAATGGGCAGGGACGCCCGATAGATATCGATGGCTATGCGAATACCCTTCCGGCTTCTATGGGCGGGAATAAAACGCCGTTTATAGATGAAGACTACTTGTATGGGGAGGCAGATGATAATTTCATCGAGAACTACCACAAAGGTTTGATGGATGGAACGATTACCCCGGAATACAAGGAAGCTCCCAGCCGCCTTAGAAGAATTACGATACGGGAAGCGGCTAAGATTCAGACCTTCCCAGATGATTATATCTTCTGTGGCAAGCCGGCGGCAATTTATAAACAAATCGGCAATGCAGTGCCTTGTAAAATGGCGGAAGCCGTTGCATCGGCTGTTGCTGAATATCTTCAAGCGTAAAAAGCGGGAATGTGTTACCTTAATGTGGTACACATTCCCGTTTTTTATGCCTGCATTGCTTCGGTCAAGGCATCGTTCCAAGCTACCTTAATCGTTGCTTGTACATCCTGGGCATTGAACAGTTCAAACATTCTTTCATTGTATGCAGTCCGAAATGCCTCATCTCCAGAAAGCAGGATGTGGATGGTTAAATCTGTGATGGAAGCGAAATTGATATTATACCCCTGCGCAAAATACGCTTTTGCTCGTTCCAGCGCATTTTCCCTTGGAAGGTCGTTTGTATAAACGAATAAGTACTCAGCGGCGTTGTTCAGTGTGATTTTTGTGGAGAAAGTGGAATCAACGCGGGAGCCGTCTATTGGCCGCTCAGTAACTTCAATGGCTTTAAAGATCGCTCCATCCTTGTAAATCGTAATATCACCTGGTGCGCCGGTCGCACCATCTGCGGCGTTGATCTCCTGGCGTTCTATGGTCCACCCCGCATTCATCTGACCGTTGATAGTGGAGAAGACGGCATCCGTCAGGAGCATGGGAATAAGGCCGCCGCTCTGGCGATGCTGTAGTTTGTTTAGGAACATACGGTACTGATCGATGCGGAGTCGGCGGATTGGAACAAGTCGGACAATCGACTGCTCACGGAGGTCGATAAAGCACTTCAATAAGGCAATGATGATCGTTTCCACCTCGTCACTTTCGGACACAGCCTCCAAGGTGGAAATCAGTGACAGCAAAGCGTCAAAGCCTTCCTTATCGCGCAATCCATCCCTTGTATCTTCAGTGAAAGTAACATTCCTGCGGAAAGTCGCCAGATAAGGACCTTTGGAACAAGGGATCTGCTTTGAAAACAGGAACGGATTGACTGCCTTCTCATCCAGAGTACGCCCATTAAAAGCGTCCTCGCCCTGTTTGACATAGGGGTGCCGGATATTGCAGCTCCTGTCCTGATACCTTGCTACTGCGCAGCCCAGCAGGACCTCGCGGTAGGTCTGTGTTTTTGAGGAAAAGATTGTATCCAGCGCATCCTTATTGTCTGTGATATATTGAGTCACGGCTGCCGGAAGTTCCTGGGCAGCTTTTTCGTATGAGTTGTTGAGAAGAACCTTTGACTGTTCGTAATAGATAGCCATTTTATTTTTCCTCCTGATCGTCAATTGTTTCGAGGATGTCCTCTATGTGACAGCCCAGTGTTTCACATATTTTCAAAAGAACGTCTGTAGTAATGTTTCCGCCTTTGCCAAGTTTCGCAATAGATGCGGCGCTGATACCAGCGGCATCTTTTAGCTCCATCTTAGTCATGTTCTTGTCAATAAGAAGTTTCCATAGCTTGTTATAACTGATATGCACTTGTTTGCCTCCTCATTATTTCATACCCATCATCATTTCATAATGTTGGTCTTGCCCCATGTGATGGAAAATCATCTGGAAAGTATCTCTGCACTGCTGGACGTCTATGCAGTCGTCCACATAATGCATACCATCATTTATGCCGGACGAATTGGCGGCAATGTACGAAAGCATGGCGGACGCCAGTTCAAATTTAGAGAAATCCTCATTGCCAAAATCATCGTGGGTAAAGGCGTCCTTATTCTCTTCGAGTATCCTCTTTCGCAAGTCACTGCCCTCATACCCGCAAAGCTGCAGAAAGTAATATTCCAGGATTCTCCGGATAATGCTCATAAGGGGAATACCGGACGAAGCATCCTTATATTCATCCCACAGAGCTGCATAAGAATTTTTGACCGGATTTACATTCATTCGCTCTGAAGGGCAGTCGGGGTTTGGACAGTCACACAGCCGTATAGAGGACTTGTTGTCCGTTTTACGAATCAGATAAAAGGAAACAAAGTCATAGCGGTTGGCGTAAGCATAGGTGACTTCCCTGTGGAAATAAGCGTTATGAGTCAAAATAAAAATTTGCTTGATAAAGTTCCCGGAAACTACAGGATTTCTGTTATCTGCATTGTTCCGGCACACTTCGATCATTTTCCTGATCTGTGCACTCACAATAAAGAGCGCACTGCTGTCCATGCTCGAAACGGGGTCATCGATGACAACAATTTTCTCCCGTGTATCGCCGTCTGCGCTTTCCCTTCCAAATACAAGCTGTTGGAAATATAGAAACGCGATGAAATTCTTTTCTCCCTCGCTGAGGTTCTCCGCAATCTTGCCTGTATCCGTGCGCACGACCTCGTAATTGATGGCTGGGGTTGGGACAACGCACTCTACAGAACCATCGGGGCGGATGATTTCTTCATGCCGGGGCCGCAGTTCAAATCCCTGGAATCCAGAGTCGCGGAGCATGGTGTTTATGCTTTTCATCGCAGTTTCAGTTTCCACGGTCTGGCTATTTAAAATACGCAGATCCTCTTTTAGCTGGTCAAGTACCCCTTTCTGTGTATTTATGATATCCTGCTGCGCCTGTATTTCTGCATCAAGGGCTGATTCGCTTCGCGCATAGGCTTCCAGGACATCTTTTAAAGTATAGGCGATTTGCTCAAAAACGGCTTTTTTGCACTCGGCTTTCTTTTTCGGCCCGGCGGACACAATATCATTATTGGCGTCTATCAGGCGGTTAAAGCTGCTGATGATGTCCGAAAGCTCCTGGAGAAGCGGTTCAACCTCGTCCAAGGCGATGATTTTAGACGGTTCCACCACCTTGCTTTTGATTTTTTCAATATTTTCGGCTATTACTGCCTTTACTGCAGTGAGCTTGTCGTGATAAGGCTTTGTGTCGATTACAGGGTAAACCTCATCCGGCAGCCGACTCAACGGGACGAACAGGGCATTTGCCATATCCCGATAAGCAGCCAGGAAAGCGTCCAGCTTCTGAAGGTTTGTTTGATACTGTGTATCAAAACTTGCGGCCAGCATTTCTTCAAAATTCTGAGGGAGGTCTCGGGAACAATACGGGCATTTTCCACCTGCCTTTTCATGGTAATCTGCATGGCCTTGGCGCACCCATTCAGTTGACCCGACTTCTTTCAGAAAGTCTGCAAATGGCGTGTTTGAGGTATTCACAATCGCAAGGGAAAGAATGTCACAGCCAGAGATGCGGTCAAGGGCAGAAACATCACTGACTACGCTAAATCTGCCATACCGCTTTGCCGTAGAAGAATAGACAGAGTCATACATCCGCTTCAATTCTTCAACATCATGCTGTATGGGAGAGTGGCGTTTTACCTCTTCGGCAAATTTCTGTTTTGACCCTTTCTTGCCCTCCTGAGTCGCTTCGAATACAGTGCGCAGTTCCTCTGTTTTGTCCCAACAGTCCTTATATAGCTGTTTTTCCAAAGCAGCTTTCGTTTTAGCTTTTTTATCCTTTTCAGCGAAAGCATCCGAAGAGATTTTTTGTGCCTTTTTCTGTTCAGCGGCCTTCCTGTCAATCTGTTCCTGTATTTTTACATTTGCCTCATTCATGGTAAAAACGCCAGGAAGATTGTGGTAGTTCCTCATATTGGCATCAATAAAATCCTGGTCGTATACAAGGGGGAGATAATCCGCAGCAGCTTTGCCAGGGGCATAGATTACCCCAGAGCCGGTTTTTATTGCTTTTGCTATGGTTGTTTTTCCCGTTCCATTGTTGCCAAAGAAATAATTGATGTAAGTTGGGGCAATGGCAGCGCCGGTGCCTTTATATGTGGCGTCATCGAGAGTAATCCGTATAATTTCACTGGGTAATTTATCTGGCATGATATTCCTCCCTGTTAGCTCGGTCTTGGGAGGGCGGTAAGCCCAGCCTCGTCAAATGCCTCAAAAAGATTGACCTTATGTACGGACCATGCACTGAAGTTCAAATCCGTGATAGCGCAGTCCATATTAAGATCAAAATAGATGGCGTTCTTTTTTGCGCACAGTAGCTGCTGGTTAATGGCGGATATGGGCTGGAAAGCAACTTTAATGTTCTTTCCTTCTTTTTTGACCCTTCTAATGTAGCCATAGACCGCCCACTGGTTTGGATCGGTTTTACCCCCAAGTTCAGTATTTTCCCGACAGATAAGGGCTGGGAATGTTTTTAATTCCGCAACTCCTGCATCGGACAGGGATGAACAACGCTCCAGAATTTCCGGCGGAACAAGATGCTGGCTCAGAGCGCGGCTGGCAGTTACAGTCACAATATTATTGATAAATACATCCTCTTCGCATGTAACAAGAAGCTGATAGTACTCCTTGCTGAAGGACTGTATTGCCATGAGCTGCTCGGCACTGTTACTTCCGCCGGGCTGTTGGTAATTGTAGTTGATATTAACCACGCCGCCGCCCTGGTTTGTGACATGGACGTTCGTAGAGCCGGTCTGCTCAACTTTTTGTGCCGCAGGAGGCATTGATGTTTTCGGAATTAGTTCGTTATTCATAAGCCGCCTCCATCAAAAGTGAAAATTGATTGTACCGTTATTCGTCAGATTGACATTGTGATCCCCGTTTTGGATAACATTTGTCTGCTGCTGAATAACGGTTATTTTTTTGTCTTCTCCGGCGGCACCTGATGGCATTTCGTCATCCACGACCTCCGCCTCTATAGATTCTGCATCGCTGTCTGTTTGCGCCGATTTCCCCGGCGATTTTCTTGTGGCAGCAGCCGCCTCTCTGATGATGGAAGCGAACAGGTCCGCCAGCTTATCCGCAGCATTGTGTAAATTGATGTCTGGGATATATTTCTGGAACACCTCGCACAGCCCTTGAATAGCGCAATCCTGAAAACTTCCGATGTATTCGGAAAATCCAAATGGTTCTACATAGGGGCTGATTTTTCTTGCCAGGCCGGAGATCTTTGTATTTCCGTTGTAATACGCCTTAAAGGATTCATTATTGTACCCGTTGAGAATATCCAAGCCGTCTTCAGTGACGATTGCTTCAAATAAGGAACGGGTAAAGGCGTGAGTACTGCTCCCGGCTCCGATGCTGGGATACAGCAAATGTGCAAAGTCTTTAAACTTCATACCCTCATCCTTTCTACCCAAGCCTACCCATGCCAACCCAACGGAACCCGCCTTAACCGACCATGTATTTTATAATGGATTCAGCCCTTAGATAAGGGACGTGCCTTCTGAAAACAGGGGGTACGGGGAAGTCGGAAATGTGTTTTCGGGACATGGAGAGATGATTTCTAATTATAGCACAACTGTGTGAAACATTCTACCCCTAATCCAGAATTCACATCTGTAAAAGCGAGTTTATTTTCGCATTTGCAGAACTGACATCCAGAAATAAATCTCAATAGTCCGAGATGGCCATTAGGACGATGGGATGCATAAGACCTTGGACGCAGTGATAAAGACTGCGCTCCGAGTGAAGATGCCCCACCGTTGACTTTTGGCGTTCATTTTCGGATTGGCGGAGTCTGTGGGTGTCTTCAGCCGCAGGCTCTTTTGTGTCCCACCGTCCTTTGACCCGGACGGAAAGGACACGAAATGAAAGCAAAACAGAGTAAAAAGCAGGACAAGCAGTATCAGATCCCAATGGTAGTAACCGATGAGGTCATCCGCGATTTTGGCATCAAGCAGGAGGATGTCACCTGGCGTCGCATCGGCAACCGCAAGTGCCGGGTGGTCATGGTAGATGCTACCGAAGAAGAGTACAAGGCGTACATGGCTCCAATTTGGGCAGAGATCAAACGCGAGGACCGGGATGGCCGTTGTATGGTCAAAGGCAAAAACGGCCGACTCATCCGCTGCCCGGAAAGCAACCGCTGTGAGGAGTGCAAGCACTTCTCAGAGGCTAGCCGTGAGCGGAATAAGCCAGCTTCGCTCTCCGTACTGATGGATGAGGGTGCGGAGCCGATTGCTGAAGGGTCATTTGAGGATGATGTGATTTATGAAACCATTCTGGAAGACCTTATCGCCATGCTGACAGAAATCAAGCCGAAGTACGGCAGGATCTTCCGCCTACTCTACGATGGAGCCACCCAGCAGGAAATGGCGGACGAGCTTGGCATCAAGCAGCGGACGGTGTCGGATGACATTAAGAAAATTCGCAGCCTGGTGCAGCCGCTGGTAAAGGATATCTTCAACCGTTAAAAAGCGGGCGGTGCTTATCATTACGATAGGCACCGCCTTTTTCAGTCCTTCTTGTAAAACATGGTTTCATAGCCGTCCGCCCGGAGATTCAGCCCCTCTATCCACGGCGGCGTCCTTCCCATCTGATCGCATACGGCATCCAGGGAGACATCCATGCCGCACTCAATGATTAACTCATCGTGGACATGGCCGACGATAAAACAGTGGGACAGCGTCCGCATGGCATACATGAGGATATCTCTTGAAATCGCCTGAACGACATTCTCCGTGAATTTCGGGCCGTAGGATTCGATGCGCTCCCACTTCTTTGTGCTGCCAACGCCCTCATAGGTGACGGAATCGCCGCCAAACTTGTTTGTCCCCATCTTGGGCTTCACATAACAGAGCTGCCGACCGGAAGGCAGAATGATGAACAGCATCCCGCTGCGGTAACGGAACCGGATGCCGTGCGTTTCCGTGTCCAGCCGCTGGCAGACGGTGGTTTTTACGGCATGGTCCACATCCCACCAAAGCTGCACGATGTTCGGATTGGAGGTACGCCACGCATCCACAAGGGGCTGGAGTTCCTCCTCGGCAAGCCCCATTTCCAAAGCGCCCATTGATTTGAGGGCGCCCACCGATCCGCCGTATCCCAGGGCCAACTCGGCGATTTTGCCTTTCTGCCTCAGATGGGCGTTCTGCCCGTGCTTTTCCACCGGCACATGGAACATGGCGGAGGCGCTGGCGCAGTAGATGTCGCCGTTCTCCGCAAAGACCTTCAGCCGCCAGGATTCGCCGGCCAAAAAGGAAAGCACCCTGGCTTCGATAGCGGAGAAGTCGGAAACGATGAATTTGTACCCGTTCCTCGGCACAAATGCCGTGCGGATGAGTTCCGACAGGACTTCCGGCACGGAGTCATACAGTGCAGAGAGCAAGGCGTAATCCCCGGAACGGACAAGGCTTCTCGTGTCCTCCAGATGTGCCATGTGGTTCTGTGGAAGGTTCTGCAATTGGATCAGCCTGCCCGCCCAGCGGCCGCTGCGGTTCGCGCCATAAAACTGGAACATCCCTCTTGCCCTGCCGTCCGCACATACGGCGTTCTGCATGGCCTGGTACTTCTTCACAGAGGACTTGGCAAGCTGCCGGCGCAGCTCCAGCACCTCGGCAAGCTCCGACGGTACGGTTTTCAGAAGCTCCTTCACGGCTTTCTTGTCCAGGGAGTCCACCTCAAGGCCGTGCTTTGTGAGCCATTCCTTCATCTGCTGGACGGAGTTCGGGTTCTCCAGGGCGGTAAGCTGCCGCATTTTTGCGGAGAGTTCTTCCCTGGAACGCTCATCGATGGCGATGATCTGTTCCACCAGCGCCATGTCAAGCTGTATGCCCCGGTCGTTGATCTCCTGGTCGAGATGGTATTCCTCCCATAGGAAATCCGGCACGGGGAATTTCGACAGCTTCTGCTGGATCGCCATTTCGGTTTCCACATCCCGCTTGTTATACGCGATGAAGGTTGACCACTTCACCGGGTCATGCTCCGGGAGGTTGCGCGTCCTGCCGCCGTTGGCCTTGGTAGGCTTGCAGGGGACGCAGAAATAGCGGATGAGCGCCTTTCCCTCAGCCATCTTCTGATTTTCCAGCTTCAGGACTTTGCCGATTCCCTCCAGAGAGAGGGGCAGCCCCATGTATGCGCCCCATACCAGGGAGCAGCGCCAGGAGGACGGGTCAAGGTAATTTCGGACAGTGTCCTCCTCTATGCTGTAGGAGGAGAAGTGCTGCGGATAGTTCCGTCTCAACCAGACGGAAAGGCAGACCCGCTCGAAGGATGCATTGTACGCCCACTTAATAACAGAATCATCTGCAAGCGCCCGGATGATCCCCTCCGGTACGGTGTAGCCGGATGCCAGGTCATATACGGTGACCTCACCGCCGTTCACGGACACGCCGAAAAGCAGGATTTCAAAATCAGGGGACTCGGCGTATTTATACACGCCGCATTTTTTCAAATCGACATCGGAAAAGGTCTCTAAGTCGATTGATAGGGTGTGGATTGCCATAGTGCTGTTACCTCCATATGAAACAGGCGGCAGGGGTTCTGTTCCTGCCGCCCGGTGCGCATTGCTTATTCCTCCGGCTGTTTTGCCGTCTGGCGCTTCTTCTCCCTGTGCTT
>UQMI01000024.1 GCA_900542045.1 uncultured Blautia sp. | reverse complement strand
ACACAGTGGGACTTTCACCCACCGAATTTCAAGCCCTTAGCTGGGCGCACCCTATCACACAAAAAAACTCCGTCTCACAGAAGAGACGAAGCAATCCACGGTTCCACTCTGCCTTAGGGCCGTTATAACGGAGATGGAGGGATTTGAACCCTCGCGCCGGTAAACCGACCTACCGCATTTCGAGTGCGGACCCTTCAGCCACTTGGGTACATCTCCTCGTATCTGAATTTTAATAATAACGGAAAACCCATAAGAAATCAAGAGTTTTGTGGAAATTATTAATGATTGTTACGGATTTCCTTTCTGCAGCAGCGCAACTTCCTCTTCGGTCAGAGTACGGTACTCTCCGGGCGCCAGCGATCCATCCAGCTGCAGCCCGCCCATGGAAACTCTTTTTAAGTAAGTCACCTCACATCCGATGGCCTGGAACATGCGCTTTACCTGATGAAACCTGCCCTCTGTGATAGTGAGCAGGATCTCTGAGCTCTCACCGGAAGACAGGATTTCCAGTCTGGCCGGCAGTGTGGGCTTCTCGTCTCCAATGGAGATCCCTTCTGCAAACTGGGCAATATGCTCTTCCTGTACACAGCCGGCTACCTTCGCATAATAGGTCTTCGGCACATGCTTCTTCGGAGAGAGCAGACGATGGGCCAGATTTCCGTCATTGGTGAGCACCAGCAGCCCTTCCGTATCCTTATCCAGCCGTCCCACCGGGAACAGATCCTTTCGCGCCACACCGGTCAGATAATCCAGAACCGTCTTACAGGAGGCATCCTCCGTGGCGGAGACACAGCCTGCCGGCTTATTCAGCAGGTAGTAGACATACGCCGCATACTGTACAGGCTGTCCTTTATAACATACCGAATCGGACTCCGGATCAATTTTCTGTTCCGGCCGTATGGCAGTCTGCCCGTTTACCGTCACCTGCTTTTTCTTCAGGTCATTTTTTATCTGACTGCGGCTGCCAAATCCCATTTCACACAGAAATTTATCCAATCGCATCGCTTTCGCCATATCTGATACATCCTCCTTCCCAGTACAAATCAGGGCAAACATTCCCTCTCACCCGATCTTTCACCATACTGGCATCTGGGCCTATTGTAACACAGCAGACAGACCGGGTAAAGCTGGAAACCCTACCCGGTCTGTTATTATACAACACTAGATTCAATCGTATCCCGCCCTTCCGGCAGGTGGTCCCTCAGTGCTCTTCCAGCAGGCACACTGCCTGGGAAGAAATGCCTTCTCCCTGGCCTGTAAAACCCAGGCCTTCCTCTGTTGTAGCCTTGACATTCACCTGGCTTACGGCAATTCCAAGGGTTCTTGCGATATTTTCCCGCATCTGCGGAATGTGGGGCGCCATCTTCGGCTTCTGAGCAATAATCACCGCGTCAATATTTCCCACAGAGAAGCCGTGCTCTTCCAGCAGGGTTCCCACATGCTCCAGAAGCTTCAGGCTGGAAATACCGCTGTATCTGGGATCCGTATCTGGAAAATGCTGCCCGATATCTCCCAGAGCAGCCGCTCCCAGCAGGGCATCCATCACTGCATGTACCAGCACATCCGCATCAGAATGCCCCAACAGTCCCTTCTCATATGAAATTTCTACTCCGCCCAGGATCAGTTTCCGTCCTTCTGTCAGACGATGTACGTCATAGCCCAGTCCAATCCGCATTCCTGTCCGTCTCCTTCTTTCAGAGTTCTTTGCCATCAATCAGCAGCATCTTCCGCAGCCGCATCAGGCTCAGCCGTCTTCTCACATAAGGAGAGAGGCGCATGGTCAAGGGAACAATCTCTTCCTTCAGACCGATCTGCTCCAGTTTTGTCACACAGCCGCTTTTTTCCATCAATTCTTCCATCTCTTCCGGATCCGGCAGTTCCTCAATAATCTCCGCGATCTGCGGCAGACATTCTTCCAGAACTTCCGGCGCGATCTCTTCCAGCGGATCCGGCGTATTTTCTGCCCGGATTCCGTCCAGCACGCCCTTCGCGCCAAAAGTCTCCCGGAGCAGCTCTTCTTCCATTCCGCCATATTCCTTCACCTGGCATCTGCCCTGGGAAATAGCCTCTCCAATCCTTTTATATTCCCTCAGGCACAGGAGCATGCCAATGCCCACCTTCTCTCCATGAAGCGCATCCAGCTTATCATTGAGCACTTCCATTTCCCACAGACGAGACATATGGTGCTCCGCACAGGATGCAGGGCGGGAACTTCCTACCATCTGCATGGCCAGTCCGGACAGAATCAGCGCGTACATCAGTTCCTCCATATCGCTCTCATCCTGTTCGCCAATCCCCTTCAGGCATGCCTTTACTTCTTTTAATGCTTTCTTTTCCAGTTTGTATACATTCTTGCAGAAATATTCGCCGGTAACCAGTTCGGCAATCTTCCAGTCTGCCAGACATATGTATTTCCCCAATAAATCCGATGCGCCGGAGGCAGTCAGTCTCACCGGTGCTTTTGCGAAAATGTCCGTATCCGCGATCACACAGACAGGGGCCGCAGCAGGAACCGTTTTTTTCAGACCATCCAAATTCATTGCAGCCACTGTGGAAACAAATCCATCCACGCTGGCCGCAGTGGGAACAGATACAAAGGGAACTCCCTGCTGAGAAGCTACATACCGGCTCAGATCATGGATCGTGCCGGCTCCCACAGCCAGGATCAGATCAATATCTTCTTCCATATTACTCTGGATTATCTCCACTGCATATGTATCTGCATGAAGATCTTCCGCATCCAGCGTGATCACCTGACAGCGGTCATAGATATCTTCCATAATCTCTTCCGTTGCCGCAAAGGTATTGGTATCACAGATCACCAGCGGAGAAATATACTCCTTCAGATCTCCCTCTGCCATCATTTCTTCCAGTTTCTGCACCGCACCCGGTTCGATCAAAATCTCTTTCACGTCTATGTGGTGTTCTTTTCCACAGCTGCACGGTCGGGCAAAATCGTCCGCATCCACTCGCATCTTCATTATCCTCCTTAATTTCTGGCTGTTAATCTTTTTATTCCGGCGGAAGCCTTCTGGCTGCCGCGCATTTTCTTTATCAGTGGCATAATAGAGTATTATACATGATAACAGGTTAAAAGGCAACTTTTATGGCATTATTCTGCCATGACAGCAACAATAAAGCTAAGGAGCCGTCCGTTATCTTTTGACTCTCTGATCACAGCAGGAAAGCAGAACGTCTGGTTCTGCCTTTCCTGTCAAACACATCCTTATCGATTCTGTCCATAATAGGCATTGGCACCATGCTTACGGAAATAATGCTTATCCTGCACTGACTGAGGAGTGGTTTCCACACCAGGGCACAGCATCTCTGTCCGGGCCGCCATCTTGGCCACCTCTTCCAGTACGGCCGCATTATGAACCGCCTCATGGGGATCCTTTCCCCAGGTAAACGGTCCATGATTCTTGCACAATACGGCAGGCATGGCCTCATAATCCCTGTCTGCAAAACATTCCGCAATGACCAGACCGGTATTTTTCTCATATGCCTCTTCCACTTCCTGATCCGTCAGATTTCTGGCACAGGGAATTTCCCCATACATATAATCCGCATGGGTCGTTCCGTAACAGGGGATCCCTCTTCCTGCCTGCGCCCAGCTTGTGGCCCAGGGTGAGTGGGTGTGAACGATACCTCCGATCTTTGGAAACGCCTTATACAGTTCCAGATGGGTGGCCGTATCTGAAGAAGGACGATATTCTCCTTCCACCACATTTCCATCCATATCCACAACTACCATATCTTCCGGTTTCATTTCTTCATAAGCCACACCGCTGGGTTTGATCACCATCAGGCTTTTTTCCCGGTCAATGCCGCTGACATTGCCCCAGGTAAAGATTACCAGCCCATGGGCCGGCAGAGCCATATTTGCCTCAAAAACTTCTTTTTTTAATTGTTCCAGCATTTTTCTTGTCCTTTCTCTGTTTTTTCTGATTCTGCCCGCTATTGTAAGTCAGAGAACACCTCCCTGTCAACGCCTCCCTCTGGCTTTCGATCCGCTCATATTCTGACGTACCGTGAGCCGGCTTATTCCGTCTTATTGCACTTATTTTCTCCCCTGGCTGTCATCACTTTTTCAATCCCAGCACTTCTTCGGCCTGTTTCAGCCGCTCATAAAACTGCAGATAAAAATCTCCCTCTTCAAAAGATCTGGCATAAAAATTCTGCAATACGTACATACAGCTGGTCTTTCGCCGAACCTCCCCTGCTTCTTCCAGACTTTCCTGAAGATCCCGCAGAAAATAATGCCAGTCGGAGACAAAAGTCTCATACCTTTTTGTATCCGGCATATCTATCCATTTTTTTATCTTTATTTTGCCCCTGTTCTTTTTGGGGCATTCCTGTACCTGGAGAAAATACTGAAAGCTGCGATCCTCATAATATCTGCCTAACGGAAAAATCCGGCAGATACCCGGACGGAAACTGTGAATGGCACAGCGTCCTTCTCCATCCAGAAAAGTACAGGCCGCCTGCGGTCCGTCCATACGCAGATTCGGAAGGATCAGTCCGTCCACTACATGCAGTTCCAGATGCCGGTCCACCATAGCATCCAGGTTCATATGAAGATTTGAGCAAAGTCTGTGCACATCCAGCGGATCCAGTATAATAGACTCTCCCATTCCACAGCAGCACTGGGAACATCCCTGACATCCAAAACAGTCTGCGCGCACCATATCATTGCTTCCATACAATTTCCCATCTGAAATTTCTTCTAAATCAACTTCTCTGAACATATTTTTCTCCTGATTTTTTTACCTTTCTATCATACCATGGAAGCCTTTCCCCTGTAAACCTGCCCAAATTACCATATCGAACAAAAAATTTGAATTTTTTTGAAAAAAGGTGTTGACAAATAGTGGTATATGATTATATAATGGCAAAGCAGGTTGCGTGAGCGGCTGATAAATGGGGTCTTAGCTCAGCTGGGAGAGCATCTGCCTTACAAGCAGAGGGTCACAGGTTCGAGCCCTGTAGGCCCCATACCAAACAACAATTTCATATGGCGAGATAGCTCAGCTGGCTAGAGCACACGGTTCATACCCGTGGTGTCGAGGGTTCGAGTCCCCCTCTCGCTACTTGGAAACCGCGAGATTTTCTCGTGGTTTTTTTATGCCAGGAAAGCAGGACGTTTCGTTCTGACTTTCCTGGCACATAAAAACGCTCCGCATCACAGAAGGCCAAACCGTTCTTTTGTCTTCTCCATCCGCTGTACCACCGGTACACCAAATGGACATCGCTCTTCGCAGCCGCCGCAGGCAATACAGTCATCCGCATTGGCCGTCAGCTGTTCATAATGTGCCCGAAGGGTGGCAGGGACTTCCTCCTGCATCTCTGCCAGATCGTATAACTTATTTACCATGGCAATATCAATCCCCGCCGGGCAGGGTACACAGTGACCGCAGTAGGTACATTGTCCGTAATAGGCGTGACGGGGCGCACCGGCCAGGACACTGGCATAATCCTTTTCTTCCTCTGACGCGTTCTCATAAGCCACAGCTGCTTTCACATGCTCTGTGGTATCATAACCCACCAGGATACTTGCCACAGCCGGTCTGGTCAGGGCATAATGAATACACTGCACCGGCGTCAGCGCCACACCAAAGGGTGACGTTTCCGGAGAAAACAGCCGTCCCCCGGCGAATCCCTTCATCACAGTGATCCCCACCTGGTTCTGCTCACAGAGCTTGTACAGTTCTTCTCTCTCCGGAGACATCCCTTTCAGAGATTCATCATAATCCTCCGAAAAATATTCATTCAGATCCTCTGTGGCAGGCATCAGATCAAAAGCCGGATTTACACTGAAAAGGATCATTTCAATCTCACCGCTTAAAGCCGCCAGTTTTCCCACGGCCGGATTGTGGGTACTCATGCCGATATGACGGATGACTCCCTTCTCTTTCAGCTCCCGTACATAGGCGATAAATTCTCCTTCCATGATCTGATGAAACTCCGATGGCTCATCTACAAAATGGATCATTCCCAGATCAACATAATCTGTCTGCAGCCGTTCCAGCAAATCCGCAAAGGCTTCTTTTACCTTTGGCATCTCCCGGGTCCGGACATACTGTCCATCCTGCCAGGTAGAACCCAGATGTCCCTGGATGATCCAGCGATCTCTCTTTCCTGCCAGAGCTTTCCCGATGTTGGAACGTACATTGGGTTCAGACATCCAGCAATCCAGGATATTGATCCCATATTCCTCACAGCAGTCGATCACTGCTTTTACTTCTTCTGTATTGTGGCGCTCCAGCCACTCTGCTCCCAGACCGATCTCACTGACCTTCAAACCGGTTTTTCCCAGCATACGATATCTCATCTTCATTTCCTCCTGCTACTTTATTTATTTTATTTTGATACATGGCCCGATCCACATTTCGCAGAATCTCTTCCGCATTCCCGTGCGGCGGCCTGCATATCAATATTCCTGCGCTGACCTGGTTAAACGGACAGGGCGCTCCTTCTTCCCATCCCGGGCATTCCCTGATCTGTTCCAATTTTTCCTCCGGTAAAATCCCGTAATAAAGAGCGGCAAATTCATCCCCTCCAAACCGGTAAACCCTGCCCGTGTCCTGAAAAATACGGGCGCAGATCTCTGCAAAATGCTTCAGATACTGATCTCCCGCCAGATGTCCATACCGGTCATTCACCTGTTTAAACCGATCCAGATCCATAAATACCACCGAAAAGATATCTTCAGTCCCGCAAAGCGCCTCCATATCGTTCCATAATTGCGCACGGTTTCCCAGCCCTGTCAGAGCATCGTGATACACTGCGTGTTCCAGCTGCCGCATTTTCGCGGAATCCAGTACAATTCTGTATATAATATAATAAGATATCACAATAAAGGTTATCACCAGCAGTACAATAAACAAACGGAACAGCGAACTCCCTTCCAAAGAAAACTGGGTATGCAGACAGGCCAGCATAAGAAAGCTCAGGCATCCGTTCACTGCCAGATACTGACACTCCCTTTTTCCGAAAGATTCAATATTCTGAAAAATGAAAATATATTTGGGTACGATCCTTCTGTAAAAAGGAACCATTGTTGCCAGAAAAATAACGGTCTCCAGAATCAGCAAAAGCCATGTGCTCTGTACAGGATTGATCATCCCCGCAATCTGCACGCAGACAGAAACCACACTCATGGTATATACCCAGCTCATACAGACGATTACAAACAATCTGGAAAATTTTTCCCGGTAAAGATATTTCAGCGGAATCAGATACAGCAGACCGCCCAGGCTATATTTTCCATTACCGGTAAAAGGCAGATTAAAGACAGAGATCAGCGCAAGAAAGAACAATGTCACCAGACAAAGGGCAACGGCTGTTATCGTATTGGAGTATTTTTTATGACTGCAGTAATGAACTGTAAGTAAATTAAAAAAACCCATTTCCACTGCAGGCAGCATACGCATCATTGACATTTTGTATCCTTCCATCATCCGCAAAAACATTTCTGATTGAAATAAGACCGGCAGCGTCAGATACTGCCGGTCTTATTATAGCATATCACCATGTTATTTTGAATTCAAAAAACAGGAATTCTTCGTCTCTTCCGCCTAGCGGAAATATTCCACACCGGATTCGAAGATGCGGATATCCTGTTCTCCATAGATATTAATGGCAACGCCGTCATCTCTTCTTTCCACATGAGCCATCTTGCCCAGCACTCTTCCATCCGGACTGGTGATTCCCTCAATGGCAAAAGAAGAACCGTTCACATTCCACTCTTCATCACCAATGCACACTTCCCCTTCCGGCGTTACATACTGGGTTGCTACCTGTCCGTTCTGGAAAAGCTTTGCTGCCCATTCCGCGCTGCATACGAACCGTCCCTCTCCATGAGAAGCCGGATTGCAGTATACGCCGCCCAGTGCAGCCTGCTGCAGCCACGGAGATTTATTTGTCACTACTTTCGTGTAGACCATCCTGGAAATATGACGGCCTACCGTATTATAGGTCAGTGTCGGGGAATCTTCTTTCTGTCCTACGATCTCGCCATAGGGCACCAGTCCCAGCTTGATCAGTGCCTGGAAACCGTTGCAGATTCCCAGCGCCAGACCGTCTCTCTCATTCAGAAGACGCATTACTGCTTCTTTGATCTTGGCATTCTGGAAGGCCGTAGCAAAGAATTTGGCAGATCCATCCGGTTCGTCACCAGCTGAAAATCCTCCCGGGAACATGATCATCTGGGCCTGGTCAATGGATTTTTCAAAGATTTCCACGGAATCCAGAATATCCTGGGCTGTCAGATTCTTGAATACCTTCACATCTACCTGAGCGCCTGCCCGTTCAAAGGCCCTGGTGCTGTCGTACTCGCAGTTCGTACCCGGGAATACCGGGATGAAGACTCTCGGCTTCGCAGTTTTATTTTTGCATACATAGATGTTCTTTGTCTCGTATAACCCGTCGTGAATGGAAACCCCTTCTTCTTCCTTTCCTGCGATGATATAGCCTGTTGGGCCATCCGTCTCTCCGGAAGTGGTCTTAAAGACCTTCTCCAGAGTTCCCTTCCAGGTCTTCAAAGCCTCATCCAGTCCGATTTCCACCGGACCATGGGAGATTTTGCCGTCATCCGTCACTTCACCGATCACCGTATAGGTAATGGCCAGTTCTCCAACTTTGCCATCGGGAACTTCGCAGACAATATCTCCAAATCCCGGGGCGAACAGATCCCGGGGATCCACACTGTGCTCGATCTTCACGCCAAGTCCATTTCCAAAAGCCATCTTGCTCACCGCCGGCGCAATACCATGACGGTCCAGCGCATAGGCGGAAATGATCCGTCCGGCCTGTACATCCTGGCGGAATTTTCCGTACTGTTCCATCAAAGCTTCATAATCCGGCAGATCATAAGCGGCTTTCGGCGCCCGCAGCCATACCAGTTTATTGCCTGCTTTCTTCAGCTCCGGTGTGATCACATCCTGTACCTTCGCCACATCCACTGCAAAGGATACCAGTGTGGGAGGCACATCCATATCATTGAAAGAACCGGACATACTGTCCTTGCCGCCGATGGAAGGAAGACCGAATCCCAGCTGTGCCGCATATGCGCCCAGAAGAGCGGCAAACGGCTGGCTCCAGCGGCTGGGATCTTCCGTCATTCTCCGGAAATACTCCTGGAACGTAAAACGGATCTTCGAATAATCACCGCCGGAAGCTACGATCCGGGCCACAGATTCCGTTACTGCGTAAACGGCTCCGTGGTAGGGGCTCCAGCTGGACAGATAGGGATCAAATCCATAACTCATCATGGTCACGGTATTGGTCTTGCCGTTGAGCACCGGCACCTTGGCCACCATGGCCTGAGTCTCTGTCAGCTGATATTTTCCGCCGTAAGGCATCAGCACACTGGCTGCTCCGATGGAGCTGTCAAACATTTCCACCAGTCCCTTCTGGGAGCAGGCATTTAAGTCTGCCAGTGTCTGCAGCCATTTTTCTTTCTCATCACCGATCTCTGTTCTTTCCAGAATACTGTCTTCTCTGGAAGGAATCTCCACTTTCACATCTGTCTCCTGATGTGCGCCGTTGGTATCCAGGAAAGCACGGGAGATATTGACAATCTCTTTTCCTCTCCAGGTCAGCACCAGACGGGGCTCTTCCGTCACCACTGCCACTTCCACAGCTTCCAGGTTCTCTTCCTTTGCATATTTCAGGAAGGTCTGTACGTCTTTGGGATCCACTACCACTGCCATACGCTCCTGGGATTCGGAAATGGCAATTTCCGTTCCGTCCAGACCTGCATATTTCTTCGGCACTTTATCCAGATCCACCCGCAGACCTGCTGCCAGCTCTCCGATAGCCACAGACACGCCGCCGGCGCCAAAGTCGTTGCACTTCTTGATCAGGGCGCTGACCTCTTCTCTGCGGAACATACGCTGGATCTTACGCTCTGTGGGGGCATTTCCCTTCTGCACCTCTGCGCCGCAGACTTCGATGGAAGCCTCTGTGTGCACCTTGGAAGAACCGGTGGCTCCGCCGATTCCGTCACGGCCAGTCCGGCCGCCCAGCAAAATGATCACATCTCCCGGATCGGAAGTCTCGCGGATCACCGCACGGCGGGGAGCCGCTCCCAGAACCGCACCGATTTCCATACGCTTCGCCGCATAATTGGGATGGTAGATTTCCTTCACATATCCGGTTGCCAGTCCGATCTGGTTTCCATAGGAGCTGTATCCATGAGCCGCCTCCCGGACAATCTTTTTCTGAGGCAGTTTGCCCTTCATAGTATCTTTCACAGACACGGTGGGATCAGCTGCTCCGGTAACACGCATGGCCTGGTATACATAGGTACGTCCGGACAGCGGATCGCGGATGGCGCCGCCCAGACAGGTGGCCGCACCGCCGAAAGGCTCGATTTCTGTGGGATGATTGTGGGTTTCATTTTTAAAGTTAATCAGCCATTCTTCTTCCTGGCCGTTCACATCCACCGGAACCACGATACTGCAGGCATTGATCTCTTCGGATTCCTCCTGATCCTGCAGCTTGCCCTCTGCCTTCAGCTTCTTCATGGCCATCAGAGCCAGATCCATCAGGCAGACAAACTTGTCATCCCGGTCTTTATAGATTACCTGGCGGTCTGCCAGATACTGCTCATAAGTCTGTACAATGGGTTCTCTGTAATCTCCTTCACCAAATTCCACATTTTTCAGTTCTGTGGAAAAAGTGGTATGACGGCAGTGGTCGGACCAGTAGGTATCCAGTACACGGATTTCTGTCATGGAAGGATCTCTGTGCTCTTCTCCTTTGAAATAATTCTGGATGTGCAGAAAATCCTTGAAGGTCATGGCCAGATTCAGGGAATCATAAAGCTCTTTTAACGGAGCTTCGCCCATCTCCTGGAATCCCTCTACAATAGCCACATCTTCCGGCTCTTCAAAATTGGTCACCAGAGTCTCCGGCTTCTCCAGTCCGGTCTCCCGGGAATCCACCGGATTGATGCAGTGATTCTTAATGGCTGCAAATTCCTCATCGGAAATGTTTCCTTCTATCACATACGTGGTGGCCGACTTGATAATAGGCGTCTCATCTTCCTTTAAAAACTGAACGCACTGTACGGCAGAATCCGCTCTCTGGTCAAACTGGCCCGGCAGATATTCCACCGAAAAGATCCGGGAGCCTTCCTCTGCAGGAAACTCCTCCAGGTAGAGATCGTCCACCGGCGGTTCTGCAAACACGGTCTTGCAGGCCTTCTCAAAAATATCGTCTGAAATCTGTTCCACATCATAACGGATCAGCACACGGACATTGGTAATGCCCTCGATCCCCAGATAACTCTTTACTTCATGCTTTAATCCTTTGGCCTGTACTGCATAGGCCGGCTTTTTTTCCACATAAACACGCTTTACTTTGCTCATGGATTCTTCCTTTCCCTGTTTTTCACAGAATCTGTACAACACCATAGTATCAGACAGGTTTCCATCTGTTTACAAATTCTGTATTTATACTAGCATAAATCCCCCTCGGTTGACAAGAGCGCAGGTCCCGGGGATGCGGATATTTTCCTGCACAGAAAAAGAACCGCAGGGAACGAATCCCCGCAGTCCTTTTGTCCCATGTCCAAAAGGACATGCCTGTTCTGCATTTTAGATTTCTGCAATTACTTCCACTTCGCAAAGAACATTCTTGGGAAGGGTTTTCACAGCCACACAGGAGCGTGCCGGTTTGTTCACAAAATACTTTGCGTAGATTTCGTTAAACGCTGCAAAATCGCCCATGTCTGCCAGGAAACAGGTGGTCTTCACTGCTTTCTCAAAGCCGGTTCCCGCTTCTTCCAGAACAGCTCCCAGATTCTTCATTACCTGCTCTGCCTGCGCCTCGATGGTATCTCCTGCCAGCTCTCCTGTGGCCGGATCCACGGGGATCTGTCCGGAAGTAAATAATACTCCATTTAAGATCATTGCCTGAGAATAGGGGCCGATGGCCGCCGGTGCCTTATCTGTATAAACTACCTGCATTTTTATTTTCCTCTCTTTCTAATGGTTTACATCCTCTACCATTATAATCCAGCCTTTTCTGCTGGTCAATTCCTATTCTCCAGCTGATCAATTTCGATATAAGAAATGTCAAAATCCAGAAAATCCGGAGTACAGCAAATGTCTGCCGCGCAGGATTCTCCGCCTGCGGCAGGTTGTTTCCAGAAGCCTGAAAAAACTCCCCCCTGCAATCTTCCGATCACAGGAGAGAGTCCTTTTTTTGCTATGATGTTTCTTATTCTTCTTTTCTCTCCACCTTCAGAGAATCTACTTCTTCTGCCTTAAACACATATCCACATGCACACTGTACATCTTCGGTAATTTTCCCCCGCACGGTGGTAACTTCGACCTCTTTTCCGCACTGCGGACAAACTCTGTCCTCAAGCACCGGTGTTCTGTATTTGCTTTCACATCCATCCATTACTGACATTTTCTAACCCTCCTTTTTTCTTTACAATTTCCATTATATATTCATTTTATTTCATTCTTTTTTTTAAGTCAACCTGTTTTCTCAAAATTTCGCTTTCCATACAAAAAAGATCCATTTTCCATTTTTCGCGAGCATCTGTTTTGATATTCTTGACACACTCTTTTTCATTCCATAGAATGAAAATAGTACAAACGGGAGACATCAGAAAATCCGCATCTTTACCACCGCAGCAAAAATCTCCCGTCTGCCGGCACCCAAGGGCGGATTCTGCACTTAAGCACAGAAATGGAGAGAACTTTATGCATGAACACACTCTGTCAAACTACGAAAAAACCTGCCTGGAATGGATCCAGCGATTCAAGAAAATGGATCAGGACCGGCTGATGGAGCTTCTGCCGGAACTGAAAGCAGAAGGTGACTACCTTACTCTTTATCATTTTCACCACAAATACGGCATTCACCGAAAGACCGGAGAAATTGCCGATCTGGAAGAAGATCTTCCGGTTTCTTCTACTTTGAAATTAAATATTTACACTCTGCTGGGCTATGTCACGCCCCACGCCCATTTTCAGGACCAGTGGGTTCCCTTTGAAAAGCTGAAAAACATGGGGCCTTTCGGTCCGGCCTTCAAAAAAGGAATCCTGCAGCCCTACGCCGCTACTTTCAGCGGCCATATGCCGGAGCTGGAACAGGCCCTGATCCGGATGGGAGGCGAAAAGATTCCCTATTCTGATGTGGGCTATCAGGTGAAAGCCTTCGAATGTATCCCGGCCCGGTTCCTGTTCTGGGAAGGCGATGATGAATTCCCGGCCCAGGCCAACATGCTCTTTGACGCCAGCGCCACCGACTTTATCCACGGGGAGAGCATTGTGAGCATTGCCATGATCGGACTGGACATGCTGTCAAAATACACCGGCCTGCCGCTGACCAAAGGCGCCTTTCTCATCAATTCCTGAACGGAGCGTTTTGTGTGACAGGAAAATCCAAACGAAATGTTCTGCTTTCTTGTCACACAAAGAAACTGCTGCACCAGTTACAGGAAGCGCCAGATAATCTGGTGTCTCCCGCATCTGATGCAGCAGTACTCTGAAACGGCTTACATCGTATAATCATATTCTCCGTTTTCCTTCACGCCATAGAAGTCCGCAAAGGACAGAGAAAAGATCCTTTCTTTCTGCGAATCGCTTAATTCCACTTCATTCTTGATCAGATACTGATAAATGCCCGCGTGGGAAATATCTCCCTGGAGCAGGAATCCCTTTAACTGATTTCCGCGGAAAATAGCCCTCTTGTAATTGTTTTTGCTCTCTTTTGCAGCCACCTGATCTCCTTCTTCCGGCTGCAGAGCTCCCACACAGAGAGATACAAGGCCAAAGAAATTGATGGTATTCTTCGCTGCAAAACGGTCCACATACATAAATTTATTGCCGTAAAGCATATTCTGGGCCGCGATCTTGCCCTGCTTCTGGGCGTTGGGCCAGATGCCGGACAGCCCGGTCACATCTCCGGCGGCATAGACATCCGGATCACTGGTCTGCATATAACCGTTGACCTGGATCCCCCGGTCGATGGTAAGGCCGCTGTCTTCAAAGCCGGCCACTGCAGACCGCACGCCTGCTGCCACGATCACCATATCACAATTCAGCACTTCGCCGTCATCCAGCACCACGCCGGTTACTTCGCCGGCCTCATTGCAGATGGTGTCATTTCCCTTCCGTCCCAGACGGAAGCTGCAGCCTGCCGCTTCAAAACGCTTCTGGTATTCTGCTGCGCCTTTTTCATCCAGCTGAATGGGCAGGATCCGGTCAGCCATTTCCACGATCGTAATCTTCTTACCCTGCTCCATCAGACCATAGGCCGCATCCAGACCCACCAGTCCGGAACCGATGATCACCACGTTCTCTGAATTCTTCGCCCGCTCGTCAATAGCCACCGCGTCACTCAGATGACGAAGGCCGAATACATTGGGTGCTGTGCGCAGGGCTCCCACCGGCGGAGTAAAGCTTTCCGCTCCGGTGGCGATCAGAAGTTTGTCATAAGAACATTCAATTCCTCCGCCGTATACGACTTTTTTCGCTGCAGTCTTCAGACCTTCCACCCGCTGTCCGGGAATATGCCAGATCTGATTTTTTTCGAAGAAATCTCCGGGCACAAAATTCAGGCCCGCCGCATCTCTTTCATGGCCCAGATACTTATGGAGCATACATCTAGAATGAGGCTGTGTATCCACAGAAATCATGACGATCTCACAGTCTTTGTCTCCGTCACGCAGAGTCTTGGCGGCAGTCATGGCTGCCGCTCCCACACCGATAATCACGTATTTCATGGCTACACCTCCTCCACATGAATGGCCTGTTTGGGACAGGCTTTGACACAGCTGGGTTCTGATCCGTGATCCCGGCAGAAATCACATTTGATCACCACACTGTGGGTATTGTCATCGGGTTTCAACACGCCGTAAGGGCAGTTCATCACACACATAAAGCAGGAACCGCATTTTTCTTTATCATAGAATACATGACCGCTTTCCGGATCCTTGGTCAGCGCACCGCTCATACAGGAAAGCACGCATTCCGGCTCATCACAGTGGCGGCAGAAGATCGGACGGTAGCTTCCATCCGGCTGCCGGTAAATATAATTCCGGCTTTCATTGGAGGGGTCATTCAGATCCAGCGTATAAATGTCTCCCTCATCTGTCCTGTGAGCCTGCATGCAGGCAAGGCTGCAGCTTTTGCAGCCGTCACATTTTTCCGCATCAATGATAATTCGTTTCATATTCTGCGCCCCTTTCTCAGATGTTCAGCCCCTGACGCTTCTCCAGAATGATCTGTTCCAGAATATCCGCACTTTCTTTTGCATCACCGTTAATGATCACCTGTCCGCCGGTGAGCTGCTTCATATCTTCTGTCAGAACTTTGGTCACTACCTTGCTGCCTGTAACGAAAGGCGGCTGTCCCAGGTGCAGCGGCAGTCCCAGAGCCAGTCCGAAGCATCCGTCTGCCAGAGCCTGCTCTTCCAGCCACTGTGCTGCTGACAGCACCAGAGGAAGCTTGGGAAGATCCACGCCGATCTCTGCTGCCAGTTCTGTAGCCACGATCTCCAGACGTCCGATGGCCAGACAGGGACCGAAGTTCAGTACCGGAGGAATGTTTAATTTCTCGCAGACTGCGCGCAGCTTGGGTCCTGCCAGGCTGGCTGCTTCCGGTGTCATCAGTCCGCAGTTCTCGATTCCTCCTGAAGAGCATCCGGCAGTGAGCACCAGGATATCTCTGGAGATCAGTTCTTTGGTCAGTTCCACAGTGAGCACGTCATGTCCGCCTGCTGTCAGGTTGGAGCATCCCACTACGCCTGCGATTCCCTTGATATCACCGGATACGATCAGGTCGATCAGCGGTTTCCACTTGCCGCCCAGGAACTCTTTCAGAGAACCTTCGCTGACGCCGGTCAGAGTATGGTCGTTTCCATGATCCGGGAACAGGTTCATGGGCACTTTTCCTCTTCTTGCCTTATAGGCTTCTACGATCTCGTCGATGATCTCTTCGCTCTGTTTTTCTCTCTCTTCGAATACAAATGGCTTCAGCTCTGCATTGGCTTTCTTTGCCACATCATCCAGACAGATCTGCTTGATCATCAGTTCATCACAGATCGGCTCGATGCCTGGAAGTGTACAGTTGAACTCAGACAGCACTGCGTCAATGCCGCCGGTAGCCAGCACTGCCTCGCTGGTATAGTTGTTTCCGGCATGACCGTCAAATACATCCACATAGTGTGCGCCTCGAAGCTGCAGATCCTGACCTACACAGGTACAGCCCACTAATTTGAAGCCTTTTGCTCCGGCTGCCTGTGCCTTTGCCACTGCCTCCGGGCTGGTGAGACGTTCCTGGAGATCCACGAAAATTGTATGCTGATGTCCGGTGATCATAATATTGATGTAGTCCGGATCGATCACACGCAGGCCCACAGGAGCCATGCGAAGTTCCGGCTCGCCCAGGAGCACGTCGTTGAGCAGGTTGGTCAGAGTCAGACCATACAGACCTGTGGAGATGCCCAGCTTCAGACAGTCTGTGAGCATATCCACCGGATCGGAGTTCAGGTTGGTGGAACATTTTACCACGCCGTGGAACACTTCGCCTTTGGCGCCGCCTGGAAGGATGCCCAGCTCCTGCCATCTCTGGAAACGGGGACCGTAAGCCAGCTTCTCCACCAGCTCCATCTTCTCATATTCCGGTTTGTACAGATCATCCAGTACCTTCTGAGCCACTTTCAGAGCCACATCGTATTCATCAGATCCGGTAACGCCAAGTTTCTCTGCCAGATGTGCCAGAGCCTTGTGTCCCTTGATCTCGCCTTTATTTTCTGCTGTCTTTTTCACGTTCAGAGCAGTATTTTCCACAATATGGATGTAGCATCCGGATCCGGAAGCCACTGCACGCAGAAGATTTCTTGCAACGATCACATCTGCAGTAGCGCCGCAGATTCCTCTGGGAGCCTTGGGTGTGATACGGCAGGGACCATTGGAGCAGAGACGGCAACAGACTCCCTGCAGACCAAATCCACATTTGGTACTCTGTCCTTCTACACGATGATGGGAAGTTTCCATGGGAAGAGACGCAATGTATCCCTCCAATGGCTTATCCGCGCTTTTACAGGTGGTGCATCCATAACATTCGTTCATTTCAGTTATCCTCCTTATGGTAATTTCAATGCTCCCGATCCACTAGATATCGGGGAATGGTTTTGCATGACTGTTTCCTCAATCTGGTTATGATAAAATAATAACAATTTAGACATTTTTAGTCAAGTATTTTCTCTTTCTTTCCAGAAAGTTTTCAGCTTTTCCTGTACCGTATTCCGGGTACAGCTTTCCCAATTCCTCCAGTCCCCCGGAAAAAGCTGCTGGTACTCTCTCTGCCCGAATCTTTCGTCCAGCAGAAGAATGACCCCTTCATCTGCATCGGTGCGGATCACCCGCCCTGCTGCCTGCAGCACTTTGTTCATTCCCGGGAACCGATAGGCATAGTCAAATCCCCGGTTTTCCTTTTTTTCATAATACTTCTTCAGGATCTCCCGCTCATTGCTCACCTGGGGCAGTCCGGTTCCCACGATCACCGCGCCAATGAGGCTTTCTCCCATCAGATCGATGCCCTCGGAAAAAATGCCTCCCATAACACAAAATCCAATGAGATGCCTTCCCGCTCTGTGAAAACCTGCCAGAAATTCTTCTCGTTCCTCTTCCTTCATGGAAGGCTGCTGGACCACACATTCCAGATCCTCCTGCCCGAATTCCTCCAGGAAAATCTGATATACATCCTGCAGAAGCCGGTGGGAAGGAAAGAACACCATATAATTGCCTTTTTTCGCCATGGCTGTCTGGTAAATGTACTCTGCGATCTTCCGGTATTCCTCATACCCCCTTCTGGTATAACGGCTGCTCACATCCCTGGCCAGGAGCAGCAGACGCTTGCCCGGATCAAAGGGCGATGCCGCACAGATGGCATAATCATCCTCTGCGGTGGAAAAGAGACTTCTGTAATAAGCCAGCGGCAGCAGAGTCGCGGAAAAAAACACTGCGCTGCTGCCCCGGTCCAGACAATTCTGCAGATTGCCTGCCGGATTTACACAGAACAGCTTCAGCTTAAACCGGCCGTCTTCCTCCATTTCCGTATAAATCTCATAATTTTCATCCACCAGATCGTAGATGTTCATGAAATTGCGCACGGTAAAAAAAGCCTCCAGGATCTGTTCCCTCACCTCTCCGGCCGGATGTTCCTCCAGAAAGGTTTCCATTTCCTCCATCAGATTCATCAGATGGATCGGAAGGGTCCCGATATTTTCCAGTACCTGGCAGTTTTCGCACTCTCTTTTATACTCCAGCAGACACCGGTTCACCTTTTCCAGAAGTTTTGCCATTTTCGGACTGCTCTCCCGGACCTCCCGCTTCCACTGCAGGATCTCTTCTTTATACAGTGCAGCGCTGTACATCTCCCTTCCCCGGTCCACCAGATTATGGGCCTCATCGATCAGAAAGATATACGCCCCTTTTTTGCTCTCTCCGAAGAAACGCTTCAGATATACATTGGGATCGAAGACGTAGTTATAATCACAGATCACACAATCGGTCCAGACCGCAATATCCAGGCACAGTTCGAAGGGACACACCTGCCACTGCTCACTGTGGGCCAGGATCGTTTCCCTGTCATAGGTATCCCTGGACGTCAGGATCGCAAAGACCGCCTCATTGATCCGGTCGAAATGACCTCTGGCATAGGGACATGACTGGGGATTGCAGCTGACCTCTTCCATGGGACAGATCTTTTCCCTGGCAGTGATCGTAATGGATTTGCAGGCCAGACCTTTTTCCTGAAGGATATGGATGGCCTCCTGGGCCACCGTTCTGGTAATGGTCTTGGCCGTCAGATAGAAAACTTTTTCTCCCAGTCCCTCTCCCATGGCCCGGACAGCCGGGAACAGAGCCGACATGGTCTTTCCCACACCGGTGGGCGCCTGCACGAACAGCTGCTTTTCCCGGGCGATGGTGCCGTAGACGCCGGCCACGATCTCTCTCTGGCCTGGCCGGTAGGGAAAGGGGAATTCCAGACCTTCCATAGAGGCATTCCGCTTCTGCCGCCATTTCCACTGAAAATCTGCCCAGCGGTAAAATTCCTTCATCAGGTCCTCATACCATTCCTTCAATTTCTCCCAGGTATATTCCTCCGTAAAACGGCGTATCTCCTCAGTCTCCAGATGGCAGTAGGTCATCTGCACCCGGATCTGGGGAAGTCCTTTGTCTTTGGCATACATATAGGCGTAGCATTTGGCCTGGGCCAGATGCACGCCTTCCGGCTCTTCCATTCCCTGCAGCCTCCGGTATACCCCTTTGATCTCATCGATGGTCCAGATGTCATCCTCCAGAAAAATCCCATCTGCCCGTCCTTCCACAGTGATCTGGAAATTCTCATATTCCACAGTATCTTTCAGAGCCACCTCCGGCTGATAAAGGCTTCCCATCCGTTTCTGTATCTTACGATGGAGACGGCTGCCCTTATGCATGGCCTCTTTGTCTCCTCCGGTGCTCCGGTTGTCCAGATCTCCGCTCCGCAGCAGAAATTCCACCAGCCGCCGCACGGAGATCCGGATCCTGGACTTGCTGTTTTCTTCCATTATTTCCACCTGCCTGCTCGTCTTCTTCTCTACTATAGCATACTTTTCCCGGAACGCAAACAGCCGCTGAAGATTCCCGTATAAAACCGGAATTCCCAGCGGCTGTCTCTATTTTCTTTTCTTCTTTTTAAGCAACGGCAAACTTCTGAATCCTGCTGAAAAACTGCGGGTCATCCCCATAACATTTCACAGTCAATTCGCGGCTTAAATCCATGCTCAATACTCCCAGAATTGATTTCGCGTCAATAATAAAGCGGTTATAAAAAACATCAATGTCGTATTCGCATTTGCTTGCTGCGTTTACGAATTCCTCCACATCTGCCGTAGCTGATAACTTGATTTTTGCAGTTGTCATGTTATCATTCCTTTCTTAAATCATGGTTTTATTGATATTTTTAAAGAAGCCAATGAGAGCATCTTCTATGTCCTCATTGACTTCTATTCGCTTATTTTACATAAAATCTTATCTTTGTCAATATCTTCCAGAAGTTTTTTTGATTTTTGTTTATTTCGTCTGTATGAAATCAATTTCATACAGTATTTTCAGCACAATTCCTACGGAAATCTTTCTGTTCCCGCCCCGCAAACAATGTCTGCCGAGGATTTCTCTGTTCCATTTTCCGGTTACACAGACGGCAGCGCTTCCACTGCCTTGTCAATGTAGCAGTTGTCAATCTCATGGAAACATCCGGAATCTGCCTTTTCTGCGTAGGAAATATCAATGGGCATTTTTCCCAGTACAGGCACGGACAATTCTCCGGCAATCTCATCAATGTGGCTTTCTCCGAATACCTTAATCTCTTTTCCGCAGTCCGGACATTTCACATAGCTGTAGTTTTCCACAACGCCCAGTACGGGAATATGCATCATTTCTGCCATATTGTATGCTTTCTTCACGATCATGTGTACCAGGTCCTGCGGAGAGGATACGATCACCACTCCATCAATGGGCAGAGACTGAAATACGGTCAGCGGCACGTCTCCGGTTCCCGGCGGCATATCCACAAACAGATAATCCAGATCTCCCCAGATCACATCCGTCCAGAACTGCTTTACCATATTGGCAAGGATAGGTCCTCTCCAGATTACCGGCGTATCTTCGGTGGGAAGCAGCAGATTCACAGAGATTACCTTGATGCCGTTGCTGGTCTCCATGGGGAAGATCCCGTTGTCATCGGCCTGGGCCGCGCCCTTTACCCCATACATTTTCGGTATGGAAGGTCCGGTGATATCCGCATCCAGAATCCCGACCCGAAAGCCTTTGGCGGCCATCTTGTTGGCCAGAGAAGCCGTCACAAAGGACTTGCCCACTCCGCCTTTTCCGCTGATGACACCGATCACCCGCTTAATGTCCGAAAATACATTCATCTGCTCCTGCAGACTCTGGGGATTATTCTTGCTGTGTGAACATCCGGCACAGTCTTCTTTTGTACATGTGGTACTGTTACATTCTTTTGCCATAATTTCCTCTCTCCTGTATCTGTTTATTTACCGCCCACGGCGGCACAAACCGGCGTTTTACGCCGCATTTATTTCATAAACCGGTCAATGGCCTTCTCCATTTCCTCAAGTGTCTCCCGGTCGCCGTGTTCAATGGCGTCCACAATACAATGTTCAATATGATCCTTCAGGATCAGTTTTCCGGTATTATTGATCGCAGACTTTACCGCGGACAGCTGAATCAGGACTTCACTGCAGTCCCTGCCGTTCTCCACCATTCTCCGGATAGATTCCAGATGGCCGATGGCCCTGGAAAGGCGGTTCAGAACGGCTTTCGTATGGGCATGGCTGTGGGTATGCCCATGACCATGTTCATGGCTGTGTTCAATGACGGTTCCGTCCTCCAGTACATGCTTGTGCACTTCCTGCTGTTTATCCATACCTGTTCCTTTCTTTCGCTTTTTATCCTGACTCCGTCATACAGTATAACTCCAATCCTATATCTCTGTAAAGGAGCATCGCTGTTTTATCTGCGAAGTAGTGATATCGTAAACCACCGTTCCGTCCTGCAGCACTGTTTTTTCATAGGATACATCTTTGCCTTCGAATTTTTTCTTAATATATTCTTCCGGATCTTCCAGCATTACTTCCTCCACAAAGACATCCCGCATCTGATTTCGGGGACATTTATTGAAGATTTCCCAGATCACTTCATATTCTTTCATGATTCTCACCCTGCCTTTCTCTGCCTTTTTACCTTCCCCGCGTATGCTGATTATTATAATTTTTTTTTACTTTTTTGTCAAAATGAATTGCCTAATTTGTCGAAACTCACTATAATCTAACGTAACAGTTCAGACAGGGCTCTTCCGGACGGGAAGATCCGACCGAATACCGCTCTGCTGCAAATACATAATGACACCCCAAGGAGGAAAATCATGGAACTTTTAAAGAACCGTATCCTGAAAGATGGCATCGTGAAACCTGGAAATATTCTGAAAGTTGACAGTTTTCTGAATCATCAGATGGATATTCCTTTTATTAACGAAATCGGAAAGGAATTTAAAGCCCGTTTTGCAGACAGACCCATTACCAAGATCATGACCATCGAAGCATCCGGAATCGGCATTGCCTGTATCACCGCACAGTATTTCCATGTGCCTGTGGTCTTTGCAAAAAAAGCCCAGAGTCTGAATCTGGATGGAGATATGTATACCACCAAAGTGGAGTCCTTCACCCACAAAAAAGTCTACGATGTAATCGTATCCAAAAAATTTCTTTCTCCCCAGGATCATGTCCTGATCATTGATGATTTTCTGGCTAACGGCTGCGCCCTGCTGGGCCTGATCGATATTGTCCAGAAGGCCGGAGCCACACTGGAAGGTGCCGGTATTGTCATTGAAAAAGGATTTCAGGACGGCGGAAAACGCATCCGTGAAATGGGAGTCCGCCTGGAATCTCTGGCGATCATCGACAGTATGACAGATACCAGTCTTACCTTTCGCTGACTGATTTTTCTCTTTACAACCCGGACTTTCTGTACTATCATTTCATTTGGTGATACCAGGATCAAAAATTCAGAATTTTCCTGGTATCTTTTGGTCCCAACAGGACCACGCTGAAACACAATACGAAAGGAAGGGTACTTATGCGTACAAATACAAAGAAACTGATTCTGTGTGCCCTGTTTGCCGCACTGGCCTGCGTCGCCACACTCTCTATCCGTATCCCTACTCCGGGAACCGGCGGATACATCCATCCGGGAGATGCCATTGTGATCCTCTCCGGCATTTTTCTCGGCCCCGTCTACGGCGCTCTGGCAGCGGGAATCGGTTCTGCTCTGGCAGATCTGATCGGCGGCTATTTTCTGTATGTTCCGATCACCTTTCTGGTCAAAGCAGTGATCGGCGGTCTGTCCGGACTGACTTTCTGGCACCTTCACAGAAAACAGGTTTCTTCCTATATAGGGGTAATTGCCAGCGGCATCATCGACATGATTTTAGTTCCTGCCGGTTATTTTCTCTGCGAAATGCCGCTCTACGGCGCCGCGGGAGCACTTGCCAGCGTACCCGCCAACTTTATACAGGGGATCGGCGGTCTGGTGATCGCGCTGATCCTGTTTCCTGTCCTGTCTGCTGTTCCGGATTTTCGGAATCTGATGGCTGTCGGGAACCGGGTCTCCAAATAACAGAGGATTTCTTCATTACACATAATAAATCATACATAAAACAAATTGCCCATAAAGCAAAAACCGCTGTTTCACAGATGATCTGCTGTACAGCGGTTTTCTTTTTTACCTGATCTGCCGGGGCCTGCTGTTTCTTCTCTTCAGTTTCCGGGCATCCCGGACAGCCACCGGAGAAAAGCAGAAAACCGGTCTCACCTTCATGGCCGGATTCAGCGGTCTTTTACCATCTGTATATAGTCCAGCACTTCATAGCCCTGTTTTTCATACAGAGCTATGGCTCCCCGGTTCTGACAGGTTGCCTCCAGACGGAACCGTCTGGCCTCCGGATATTCTTCTTCCAGCCAGGACAGCAGCTGCCGTCCGCAGCCTTTTCCCCTGGCTTCCGGCCGGACATACAGTTCTTCCAGCAGGACAGTCAGCCCACCCACTTCATTGCTCCAGGTAAAGGAAAGCAGACAGAACCCCTCGGCCTGCTCTCCTTCTTCCATGATCAGCATCCGTGCGTAGGGGTTCTCCTTCAGACACAGAGAAAACGTCCGACTCATATTTTCCCGGTTCATTCCCCGGAGAGTAGCTCCCGTGTCCGGACTGTAAAAGTCCTCTGCCATGGCAAATATTGTTTTTCTGTCTTTTTCCTTCACATCCCGGATATGCATATCACTGTCTGCTCCTTACTCTTATATTTTATTTTTACTCTCCCTGTTCTTCCTCCAGAAAATCTTCATAATTGGAAAAATCCACCGGAACAGGGGCCGCCGTATATGCAGGCACGATCTCTACTCCATTGTCGTATTCACTGGAAACATCATCGGACTGCTCTCCGGTAAAATATTCCTCCAAAGCCTGCACACAGCATTCTGCCAGAGCGTCTTCCTCCTGGTGAAATGCCATGGTCTGCCGGCCTGTACTGATACGGTTTGCCGTTAGAACCGTAAAACCGCTGCCGATCACCATGGGCCACTCAGGTACGGTTTCTTCTGTATCTGCTTTCTCACGAGACTGATCCGTCCCCTCTTCTTCGCCCGTTTCCCCGGGAACAGCAAACCCGGCTTTATCCAGAGCGATGCAGACACCCTGGGTCATCAGATCCCCGGAAGCATAGATCACATCCGGCCCATCCTCCTGATAAAAATCTTCCAGGATTTCTTCACAGAGAACCCTTGCATTCTCCTTTGAGCCGTCCTGGACCGTCACTTCCTGGAAGGTATCTCTGCCTGACCGGATCACCAGCACATCATCCTCCACATAAGTGGCCAAAGTCCCCATCAGCCCCAGATAGAAGACCTGGTCATTGATATTATTCCCATCTTCCAGAAAAATTTCCAGAGTTACCGGATTTTCCTCTGTACGATGCTCCAGATCCTGAAGTTCCTCTATCTGAAGGGCTGTCTGTACACCCTGCTCGTAATGATCATTCACCACATAGGCATCCACATACTCCGTATTCATAAACAGCTGTCCGTAACAGATAATGCCGACGCCGGCTTCCGCAGCCTTTTCCAGAGACGATTCCATACCGCTGGTCTCCACCGGCTCCACCACCACTGCCATGGCCTGCTCTTCTGCGGCCTTTTCCAGCTGCTGTGCCTGTACTTCGCTGTCCATGCCGGCATATTCCATCTGCACCTGGTAGCCCTCATCTTGAAGAAGACGCAGAAGATTCTCGTCCTGTTCTGCTTTCTCCCCGGCCAGGAGCACCCGGATCTGCTGCCCGGTTACTTCCTCCTGCTCCTGACTTTCCTCGTTCTCCTCTTCGGTTTCCTCCTGTTCCATTAAAGCTTCCTGCTGATCGCCTTCCTCCTGTATCTTATCGGTTTTGGAAGAGCATGCTCCCAACAGCAGTCCCAGAGAAAGCATTAGAAAAATGCCCGGCAACTTTTTTTTCATTGACTGTCCTCCTACTGAACCTTTACCAAACAGTACAGCACCGGCACCAAAGTGCCGGTGAGTTTATTTTTCTTTATATTTTTTTGCAATCGTTCTCAGATAATCCCGGTAGGCCGCAGCCACCTTTTTCGGCCTCAGGAGCTGTACCTCTGTGCCAAGAGACGTCAGCCATCCATAGAATCCATTTCCGATCACTGCATAACCGGTCACCACTGCCGTACCGTCTTTCTTATCTTTCCGCTCCAGCGGTCCGTGAAGATACGCGCTGATCCTGCCATACAGTTCCACCGGACAGGAAATTTTCACTTCTCTTTCCTCTCCGGTATCTTTCCAGTTCTCTTCCCGGACAATTTCCGGTCCATTCTCTTCCGGCTCCTCCTGCTGCTTTGTCTCTTCTTTTTTTACTGCCGCCTGCTGTTCCAGCTGTATGGGCATTTCTCCGCAGATATAATAACCGCCCGGCCGTTTTCTGCTGTATTTGATCGGAATCCCGAACTCCCGCAGAGCTTCCATATCATCATAGATGCTTTTCCGCTCTGCCCGTATTCCTTTCTTTTCCAGTTCCTCCACAATTTCACGCATAGATAGAAGATTGCTCTCTTCTCTGTGTTCGCTCAGCATCTGTACCAGGTACAGGATCTTCTGTTTCTGGTTACCCGATCTCGCCATTCTTCTGTCCTCTCCTTCCGGTAAACGTGCTTTTTCGTTACTGTATGTCTCTTATCTTACCACCCTGCAGGGTATTTCACAAGTTCCAGTTATAAAAATTTCGTCACATTTCACGGGATGTTCTGCTCTGCGATACTTGACAATTTTCCTGTTCAACAGTAATATGTTTACGTATGTATGAAATCATTTTCATATTTTCATGAGTGAATTATCAGGAGGTAACAAATGGCAAAGAAAAGGCTCCAAAAAAAGAAGCTGGCAGCCCAGGCCGCCAGGCAGAAAACCGGCGCCGCCGGCACAGAATCCGCAGCAGCTGCTGTTTCTGTCAGCGAGGCGGCTGCCTCTTCCGCTCAGGCAACAGACGCCGCGGAAGAACAGATCTACGAAACACGGCTTCAGAAGCATATTGATGAACTGAAATGGCTGTACTGCGAACTGTATCAGGACAATCCCTATGTAATGATGCATCTGAACGATCTCATCGCTGAAATGAAAAAATATTACCACAGCCGCAGCAGTGCGCTGAAGGCGTCCGACTGCAGAAGAGAAGCGGATCCCAACTGGTACAAACGGAACGATCTGCTGGGTATGATGATGTATGCCAATGCTTTTGGAAAAACCCTGAAGGGCGTGGAAGAAAAGCTGGATTATATCAAAGAATGCAATGTCAATTACCTGCATCTGATGCCTCTGCTCTCTTCTCCCAGAGGAAAGAGCGACGGGGGCTATGCCGTTGCCGATTTCCGTCAGGTACAGGAAGAACTGGGCACCATGGATGACTTCGCACACCTGACAGAAAAATGCCACGAAAACGGGATCAGCGTATGCCTGGACTTTGTCATGAACCACACCTCTGATGAACATGAATGGGCAAAACGGGCAAAAGAAGGCCAGAAAGAATACCAGGACCGCTATTTCTTTTTTGATACCTATGACATCCCTGCCCTTTATGAGAAAACCTGTCCCCAGGTATTTCCCACCACTGCTCCCGGCAACTTCACCTGGCTGGACTGCGTGCAGAAGCATGTAATGACCACCTTCTATCCTTACCAGTGGGATCTGAACTACCGCAATCCCATTGTATTAAATGAAATGATCTTCAATCTGCTGTTTCTGGCCAACCAGGGCGTGGACATCTTCCGTCTGGACGCTGTTCCCTATATCTGGAAACAGCTGGGCACCAACTGCAGGAACCTGCCCCAGGTCCATACACTGGTCCGCATCATCCGCATGATCTGCGAGATCGTATGCCCCGGCGTGCTCCTGCTGGGAGAAGTGGTCATGGCACCGGATAAGGTAGTCCCTTACTTTGGAACCACTGAGAAGCCTGAATGTCACCTTCTGTACAATGTTACCACCATGGCAAGTACCTGGAATACCGTAGCCACCAGAGACGTGGCCCTGTTAAGACGGCAGCTGGATATCGTGGCTGCTCTTCCCAAAGAATACGTGTTCCAGAATTACCTGCGCTGCCACGATGATATCGGCTGGGGACTGGATTATGATTTCCTGCAGCAGTCCGGACAGATGGAAGTGCCTCATAAAAAGTATCTCAATGATTTCTTTACCGGCAAATATCCCGGCTCCTTCTCCCGTGGAGAACTGTACAACGATGACCCGCGGATCGGAGATGCCCGTATGTGCGGGACCACCGCTTCCCTGTGCGGCATCGAGCGCTATGGCTTTGAGCAGGATGAAGCCGGCGTAGACCGCAGCATCCGCTACGATATCACTCTGCATGCTTTCATGCTTTCCCAGTCCGGCATTCCGGTCATCTACAGCGGAGATGAGATTGGTCAGCTAAACGATTATTCCTACAAGAATGATCCGGAAAAGGCTGCAGACTCCCGTTATCTCCACAGAGGAAATTTCCCCTGGGATCTGGCGGAAAACCGCAGCAACCCGGACACGGTACAGGGAAAACTGTTCCCGTCCCTTTCCCGGCTGGAAGAGCTGCGCAGATCCCATTCCGTCTTCGATGCCAGGACACCGTTCTGGACCATCGACACCTGGGATGCTTCTATCCTGTCCCTGGTGCGTGAAAACGAAGAAGAAAAACTGGTCTGCATTTATAATTTCAGCGAATACGATAAGGTGGCATGGATCAACGAAGACGACGGTCTCTACGAAGATCTGTTCACCGGCCGGACACTGGAAGCAAAGGGCGTACAGATCCCCTCTTTCGGATTCTACTGGCTTCTTCGCAAAAAAAGATGACATACAAAAAGAAGCCTGCACCGCAAAAAAGAGAGCCGCGCACCTCATCCGGGGTGCACGGCCCTCCTGTTTTTTCAAACAAATTTCCGCTGCCGCAGCTGCGGCACTTGGCAAAACTTATTCTGCCGGAGCAAACTCATCTTTTCCAACACCGCATACCGGGCATACCCAGTCTTCGGGAAGATCTTCAAATGCTGTTCCCGGAGCGATTCCGTTATCCGGATCTCCTACTTCCGGGTCATACTCGTATCCACATGGTTCACATACATATTTCTGCATAACATATTCTCCCTTCAAAATAAAATTTTTCAACAATTTCTCCTGTTCTAAAACTGTATCCCAATTATACCGTTTTATACAGTCAAATGCAAGATTTATCCCAAAAATCGATGATATACATACTGGTTGGCTTCCTTCTCCTGGGTATCATCCAGCGGAGCCAGCACCGCATCCGGATCTTTCCGGCGCAGAGCACGGAGGATCAGTTCATCGGCAAGCTGCGGATTCTTCGGCAGCAGGGGACCGTGAAGGTATGTCCCGATGACATTTTTGTAGACAACGCCCTCGTAACCGCTCTCCCCGTCATTGCCGGAGCCGTACAGCACCTTTCCCAGAGGCTGGTTCTGATTGATGTAGGTCCGCCCTCCGTGGTTCTCAAACCCTACAATAGGCATATCAAACAGATCGCTCTTCAGAATGATATTGCTGATCAGACGTCCCTCTCCCTGTTCCGTATACAGATCCACCAGATCCAGGCCCTTCATGGTGCCTTCGGCTGTTTTGTAATATTTTCCCAACAGCTGGTAGCCGCCGCAGATGGCAATGACCACGCCGCCCTCTTCCACATATCTTTTGAATTCCGGCTGGATCACCTGCAGTTTCTCGCAGACCAGCATCTGTTCCCGGTCAGAACCGCCGCCCAGCAATACAATGTCCATTTTTGAAAAGTCAATATTGCTCCCCTGTTCACAGGCAATGGCTTCCGCTTCAATCCCTCTCCACTGGCAGCGTTTCAGCAGACACTGGATATTTCCTCTGTCTCCGTACAGATTCAGCAGTTCCGGATATAAATGTCCAATGGTCAGCTTCATTTCTTCTCCCCCTCTATTTTCTTCAGTATATTTCTGGTGGAAAAAAGTGCCGTATAGTTCACCAGTACATAGAGATTGCCCACACCGTCTGCGATCCGGTCACGAATGGCTTTTTCCACATCTCCTTCCAGGATCGACGGGATATCCACATATTTCAGACGCAGGCGCATATCCTGGCAGCGGATGCCGCTGACGGTAATCGAATGGATGCTCTCGTCTGCAAACTGATCGAAGTCCACATCCCAGAGCCAGGAAATATCAATGCCGTCCTGGGCGTTGTCATTGATGGCAATGATAATATCCTTGGGAGAAGGATCCTGCATCACCGCAGTGATGTTCTGATTAAATCCGGCCGGGTTCTTGGCCAGATTCAGGACAATGCCGGTATTCTGGATCCGGAACTGCTCCATCCGCCCGTTTTCCGGATTGAAATGCTTCAGCATATCATTAAAATGGGGCAGAGCCAGCCCCGCTGTCCTGGCTGCACTGTAGGCTGCCAGCAGGTTGTATACATTGTAAAATCCCTTATAGTTGGCTGCAATAAGCTGATCTTCCACCCGGAACACCAGCTGGTCTCCCACCTTCACATCTCCGGCGTTGTACGTAAGCTCCGGTCTCTGGAAACCGCAGCAGGGGCATCTGTAATCCCCCAGCTGGCTGTAGTGATAGAATGCATATTCCAGTCTGGTCCCGCACCGCTTGCAGAAACGTCCCTCCCGAATCTCTCCGGAAGAAGCTTCCATTACCTTTTCGCCGATGCCGTAGGTCACATAGGAATTTCCGCTGTCCATGGCAAGAAAGGCAGACAGCGCGTCGTCTCCATTGACAATCAGGGTCATTTCCGGTTCTGTCTGGATCATTTCTTTCAGGATGTTCATGGTGATATCAATTTCCCCGTAGCGGTCCAGCTGATCCCGGAACAGATTGGTCAGCACCATATAATCCGGATGACATCTGGGAAAAATATGACGGGTGGAAGCCTCGTCCACCTCAATGCAGGCATAATCTGCATCAATATGTCCTCCCAGTCCCGCTTCCAGCACAAAGGCCGCCGCCACACCGTTGAGCATGTTGGAGCCCGTGTGGTTGCAGATTACTTTCTTTCCTTCTGCTTCCAGCGCAGAGCAGAGCACATTATTTGTCGTGGTCTTTCCATTGGTCCCGCAGACCACGAAGATCTTCTCCCGCACTTCTCCTGCCAGCTCTTCCAGAACCGGCGGATAAATCTGCAGGGCAATTTTTCCCGCCCAGGTCACTCCCTGGCGTCCCATCATCTTACAGGCCAGACCGGCTGCCTTTGCCGCCCAGATGGCCAGTATTCTCCGTATATTCATATATTCTTCCTTTTCCTGTTTTCTCGGTTTTTGTACTGCAGCGCAAAATCCTCTCTTTCGCCGCAGTCTTTCTCATCCGTAATAGTATACCCTCTTTTTCTTTAATTGAAAAGAGGGTATACTATTACCAGAGACAAAAGAACAGACTCTGTCTGTTCTCAAAGGAGGTACATATGAATCCCATTTCCGTAAATGAATTTCTGCTCCGGCTTCCGTTCTGGGACAAACTGTCCCCGGATACACAGAAGCTCCTGCAGGAACACACACAGAAAATCCGGTACACAGCCGGAGAAACTGTCGCCTCTGCCGATGACTGTCTGGGCATTCTTTTTGTCCTGGACGGCACTCTGCGGGTTTTTCTGCTCTCTGAAGACGGAAAAGAAGCAACGATCTACCGTCTCCATCCGGAAGACGTCTGCGTCTTATCCGCCTCCTGCCTGATCTCCGCCATCACCTTCGATGTGCAGATCGATGCAGAGACCGACTGCGAAGCCTTCCTGATCCCCTCCAGGATCCTTTCCTCTCTGATGCTGGATAATATCTATGTGGAAAACTATGTTTACCGGCTGACCACCGAACATTTTTCCCGGGTGATCACCGCTATGGAGCGAATCTTCTTCCTCACGCTGAAACAGCGGATTGCCGCTTTCCTCATTGACGAATCTGCCAGACAGAAGACCAGCTATCTGGCCTTCACCCAGGAACAGCTGGCCCGGTCCATCGGCAGCGCCAGAGAAGCCGTCAGCCGCACCCTTAAGCAGATGACAAAGGAAGGCAGCCTGGAGGTGGCACGGGGCGGCATCCATATCCTGGACAAATCCCTTTTATATCAGGAGCTTTCCCATACCACCTGAACCTCCCGGTCCGCAGCCGTACTTATTCGCCGAGAGCAGCCACCAGGGCTGCCTTGGGCTGCAGGCCCACCATCCGTTTCACTTCCTGCCCATTCTGGAAGACGATCAGTGTGGGGATGCTCATTACGTTATATCTTCTGGCCAGCTCCGGTTCTTCGTCCACATTGATCTTGCCCACAGCATAGCCTTCATTGCTCATCTCTTCAATGGCAGCTCCCTGTCTCTGGCAGGGCATGCACCAGGCTGCCCAGAAATCCACCAGCACCGGTGTCTTTGACTGCAGTACTTCCTGTTCAAAATTCTGTGTTGTAAACTGTTTTGCCATATTATTCTTCCTTTCTGCTCTCATCTTTTTTCTGTTTCTTCACATATTTGGCCGCTTCGATCCCTGCCAGGGTCCCTTCATAGACCGCCTTGGAAATCTGCAGCAGCCCGCCGGTACAGTCACCGGCTGCGTACAGGCCCGGGATCGTGGTCTGCATCCCTGCATCCACCACGATATGTCCCCGTTCCGTCAGTTCTGCGCCCATCTGTCTGGCCATTTCCGCAGTTCCTGCTGTGCCGAAAGCCACAAACAGTCCTTCCACAGCCAGATCTTCTCCTTCCAGGAAACGGATCCCTTCTACCCGGTCTGTTCCCAGGATTTCCTCAACGGGACGTTCATCCACCGGGATTTCCGTTTTTTCTAAAAAATCTCCCGGCAGCCCGCCGGTCAGTATCGTAACCGATCCCGCCATGGGTTCCAGTTCTTTCGCCTCATGAAGGGCAAAGTCCCCGTTTCCCAGCACGGCCACATTTCTGTTCCGGTAAAAAAACGCATCGCATACGGCGCAATAGCTGACGCCTTTTCCCTCCAGCTCTTTCAGCCCGGGAATCTTCGGTGCAGGCCGTTTCGTTCCTGTGGCCAGGATCACACTTCTGGCTTCCAGATCCCCGTCTGTGGTTTTCACCTGAAAAGTATCCAGACCGCCCAGTCCCAGAACCTGGGTTTCCAGGAAACGGACTCCCAGCTGTCTGGCCTGCTGCATTCCTTTCTCCTGCAGCTCCCGGCCGGAGAGAAATTCTGCATTTCCATAAAAGTTTTCGATCTTTTCCGCTTTTTCCAGTGCGCCGCCTCCCTGGTATACCACCAGCGGCGTCACATTGGCCCGGACCGCGTACAGCGCAGCGGAAATTCCCGCCGGTCCGGCTCCTATAATAATTAAATCTTCCATTTCTCACCTGCTTCCAGTTATCCTGTGAAACCATTGATTGCCTGTTTTTGCCTGTCATCTTCCCCTCACAGAACAAGCTTCTGTGATGTCCGGATACACTGTCAGATACCGTCCGGATTTCTTTGATGACCTGCTTATAGTATATACCACAATCTTATTTTATTTCTGTAATCTGGTCACAATTCTGAAAGACTTTTGAAAAAAGGAAGGGGCCGAAGACCAGTCCATTCAGGAGCAGTGCCGGCACCAGGTCTCCCCAGGCAATGGCCTGGTTCTGCAGCACATCTGCCGAATAATTGCCCGTGATCACCGGGATCAGGTTGTTGTTCATAAAATGCAGAGCCACAGGAACCCAGATATTTCCTGTCTTTCCATATGCATAGGCAAAAAAGATCCCCAGGGTGATGCAGGTAATCTGCTGCGCCGCCATGCTCACCAGCCCGGCATCCGGGCTGTAATACAGCAGATTCAGTGGCATATGCCACAGGCCCCAGGCCACGCCCAGCAGCAGAACGCCCCACCGGGGGCCGAATTTCTTCTGCAGCAGAGGCTGAAAATAATAACGCCATCCGTACTCTTCTCCGAAGAAAGCCAGAAATACCAGAAAGAAATTCACCGGCAGCGCTGCCAGCTGAATCCAGGTCACCGGGCTGGTCCAGATCAGGCCAAATATCGCCATCTGTCCGGATACCAGACAGGAAATCAGGGTGCGGAGCAGATACAGTCCCAGAAAGAGCAGGATACAAAGCACTGACGGTTTCCATTTCATTCCCTGCAGTCCAAACACCCTGCGTCTGTCCTTACCGGCTGCCAGCAAAAAGATCCACTCCAGAATACTGCCTCCAATGAGCACCAGCTGCACCAGAAGCAGCCACAGAGAGATTCCGTTTTCCAGACCGGCACCGGCAAATGCCTCCTGTCCGGCCTCCGGATAAACCACCGACAGCACCGCCAACACCATCAGGATACCTGTGATCACCAGATATCCGCCGAAAAACAGACGGGGAAGCCGGTCTCTCTTTTCGCCCGTGAGCAGAAAAGCCAGTATGACGCCTGCCGCCGGGTACATCATCTGTACATTGGCAAAGGTGCTCACATCTGCTCCTTTCCCATAGCCATACCACATCACAAATCCCATCAGATATGTGATCCCATAAGCAATCAGCAGAAAAATAGTCAGCTGCTTTTTTTCCATAACCGTATTCTTCATTTTACCAGTCCTCCGTTTCCCTGTTGTCTCTATCTGATATAAAACTGCACCATTTCCATCTCTTCATTAAAACCGATGGTGAACTGCAGCTTGCCATTTTCATAGGCGCCCACCATGATCACGCCGCCGTATTCGTCTCCCGTGGTCTTATCGGTATTTCCCAGCACCGCAGTCTTTTCTATCTCCTCAAACTCTCCCTTCTCGTCCAGGTAGGGATCACAGGCTTCTGCAAAGTCCTCTGCTGTCATGGCTTCTTTCATTTCCTCGCTTCCCATATCCACCAGGCTCTGATAATCCCTCTGATTGAAATATTCCACTGCCTGCAGAGCCTCCTGCCGTACCTCCTCCTCCTCAAAAGCCTCCGGCAGCTGATTCTGGGAAGATCCGCATCCGCCCAGCAATAAAAAGACTCCCAGACAAACTGCTCCCATCATCCATTTTCCATTCATTTCCATACCTCCCATTTTCTCATCAACCTCCTGTATTCCCTGTCCTGACCTTTTGCTTACCGGTCTCTTATCCTCCCGGAAACATCAAAGTCACAGAAAATACCTGTTCCGCCGCCTCAATCTGCATCTCTCCATGGTACTTTTCTACTGCCTGGCGCACATTTTCCAGCCCCAGGCCTTCATGGCCTTCCTTCTGGGAATGCCCCGGCCGGTAATTCCCCGTGTAAGGATTCCATATTTTCACCACCGTAAAATCCTGAATAGTCTCTCCCCGGATCTTCAGCCAGAATCCAGGCTGCCCCTCTCCTGCCTCTACAGCATTGTCCAGAAGATTGGCAAAGATCGTCGTCAGATCCATATCAGACAGAAAATCCAGCCGCACATCTCTCAGACTGCATTCTGTCTGTTCCCGGGGCATTTTTTTCAGCTTGTCATTCAGTACAATATTCAGCATCCGGTTATCCGAATAGAACCGCATTCCCAGCGAATCCAGCATCTGATGCAGATCTTCAAAATAATGGCTTTCTCCCATTTTGTTCGCCTGCTCCAGCACCTGCAGATGGTTGCGGATATCATGGATCAGCTTCCGGGATTCGCTGTAATTCTTCTCCATATCTTCATAATACTGATGGATCAGTTCTTTCTGCTGCTGCAGCAGCCGGTACCGGTGCTTCAGCTCCTGATTGGCCGCCACGTCATACCAGAAATACAGGCAGTAGACGTTGATTGCGATCAGCAGCCCGCAATAGACCAGAAGCCACTCATATCCAAAGCGCACAAAGAAAATATCACCGCTGATCAGATACAGAAAGAGCAGCGCCATGCTGAATACCGGAACAATGATCATCCCCCGGATCTTCAGGTTCCTCTGTTCCCGCACCAGACGCCGTTTCATCAGCTCCCGCAGCAGGAAAGTCACCGCCAGCAGAAGAAAATTCTTGAACAGTCCGACCAGATACCCGCATATCCGATATTCCAGCAGCAGAGTATCTGCCAGGATCAAAGATACATAAACGGCAATAACCTGGCTGCTGTACATCAGGACATGATATACCATCTGGTATAAGAGTCCGATCCGGCTCTTATGATACAAAAACCAGCCAAGAGCCAGATAATAAATGCCCAGTACCGTCATAGTGATCAGATCGTCTGCCCACAGATTGGGCAGAAGAACAGTCAGCATTCCATACCCGGCCCATGCCAGTCCGCGAACCCATAGCCTTCCCCTGCGCTCTCCCGGGATTGCCCACAGCACTGCGGCCCCGCACAGACACATCAGCAGTATGGATACGATCAGAAAAAACAAATCTACCAAAATCATTCCTATCTCCTGTTCTCCAGCCTGGAAGACAGATATGCCGTCAGTTCCTGCTTCCATGTTTTCTGTTTTTTCTGTGACAGCGGGATCTCCATCCCATTGTCCAGAACGATCCGCTGGTTTTTGACATTTTTTACATGCAGCATATTCACCACAAAACTCTGATGAGGCACCGAAAATCCAAAGGATTCCATCCGCCCGGCCACGCTGCCGATGCGCCCGCTCATCAGATATTCTTCCTCCGCTGTCACCATCCGGATCCGGCGGTTTTCGTACTCAAAAAAATAGATCTCGTCCGCAGGAATACAGACCAGTCCTCCTGCTGTCTGAAAATCCAGGATCGGCGATGGTTTCATCTGCTCCATATAGGAAAAAATTTCCTCCAGCACATGATGTACCGCCTTTTTTGACACTGGTTTCAGCAGATACTGAAACGCGTGTACCCCGAAGGCGCCCGCTGCATAGTCCCGGTATGCCGTCAGATAAACGATCTTTGTCTTTTTGTCGATCTTACGGATCCGTCTTCCGGTTTCGATGCCATTGATGCCTCCCATATCAATATCCAGAAATACCGCCTGGTAATCCCTGTAATGCTCCAGCAGCTCTTCTCCGGACGAAAAGCAGTGTACCTCGGCTGCCGGATTCCATTCTCTGATCCACTGTGCCACTTTTCTGGTCATCACTTCCTCGTCATCACAGACGGCAATGACACAGGTACCAGATGCTGAATGATCCATAGTTGTATTCCTCCCTTTTTCCTGGGGCAGGTCGGATATCTCCTGTCCATCCTGCTGGGTTCAATATATCGAATTCTCCCCCGGTTTGTAAACCGCCTCTGCCTAAGAGACAGAAAACCGGTATTAAAAGACATGTCGTCTGCCGAAACAGTCCTTCTCCATGGCCGCTGACGCCGCTTCCCTGCCGGTCCTTAAGCAAAAAAAATCCGCCGTACAGGTTTTGCCTTACCCATACGGCGGCCAGACTGACAGAGCCTTTGTCCGTCAGGAAAAAAATTCCTCACAGGTCCGGATCAGATATCCGGTATCCCTGACACCTGCCGTTTCATAGGCGGAATGCATGGCCAGCTGAGCCAGCCCCACGTCCACTGCCGGCACCGGAACCCTGGAAACGGCAATATTTCCCAGAGTGGAGCCTCCCGGGATGTCAGAACGGTTCACATAGATCTGTACCGGAACTTCTGCCCGCTCACAGAGATCCTTCAAAAAAGCCGCTGTCACGCCATTGGTGCAATACTTCTGATTTCCGCTGTATTTGATCACGAGCCCGCCGTTTGGCACCGGGTGATGCACCGGATCCGCAAATTCCGGATGGTTGGGATGGATCCCGTGGGCATTGTCCGCAGAGATCATGCAGCTTTGGGACATTGCCCGCAGATAATCTTCATAGGAACGTCCCAGTCCCATGTTGATCCGCAGCAGCACATCCTGAAGGAAGGTGGAGGCTGCCCCCTGTCTGGTGCCGCTTCCCACTTCTTCGTTGTCAAACAGTCCGTAAACCGCCGTATGTACCTCCCGTTTTCCCTGCAGGAATCCCTGCAGCGTTCCGTATACACACTGCAGGTCGTCCAGTCTTGGACCGGAAATAAATTCTTCCCGGGCACCCCAGATACTTCCCTTCTGCCGGTTATAGAGAAACAGGTCATGGCCCAGGATATCTTCTTCCTTCACTCCCGCCGCATCTGCCACCACCGACAGAAACGGGACTTTTTCTCCCTGCAGACCGTACAGGGGCAGCATATCCTTCTGGGCATTATACGCATATCCCTGATTTACTTCCCGGTTCATGTGAATGGCCACATTGGGGATCATTATCAGATCCCGGTCCACATTCACCAGACGGGACACCAGCTTCTCCCCGTCCCGGACCACGATCCTGCCGGCCACAGACAGCGGGCGGTCCATCCAGGTATTCATGATCATACCGCCGTAACGCTCCACATTTAATTTCACATATTTCTGATCCACTTCCATCTCCGGATGTTCTTTGATCTGAAAAGCAGGAGAATCGCTGTGGCTGGCCGCAATGCGAAACCCTTCTTCCGCCGCTCCGGAAGTCTGAAACGCGATCAGAGAAGAATCATTGCGTTTTACAAAATATTTTCCGTTCTTTTCCAGCTTCCAGCTGTCCTTTTCCTGTAATTCCACAAATCCCGCTTCCAGAAGCTGTCCGGCCACACAGGACGCCGTATGAAACGCGCTTGGGCACTGCTCCAGGAAAGAAAGCAGTTCTTCCGCTGTTTTTCTGTCGTTCATCTTCCATTCCTCCCGCTGTCATATTCTCTTTTGTCTGCCGCTGTTTTCCGGTCACGCAAACAATTTCTCCAGCGTGACCAGCACGCCGTCTTCCTCATTGGACGGGCAGACCTGTTTTGCCGCCTGCTTCACAGAATCCGGCGCATTTTCCATGGCATAGCTGTGTCCGCAGTACCGCAGCATTTCCATATCATTTCCCCCGTCGCCAAATGCCACGCACTGTTCCGGTGTGATCCCCCACCGCCGGACCAGCCGTTCCAGTCCGGAAGCCTTGTGACACCCGGGCAGGATCAGATCTATGGATCCATGGCCGCTTGTGGTGGGCTCCACTTTTCCTTTCAGTTTCTCACAAAACAGATCATAATACTCATAGGTTTTTTCTTCCGGAACCGTCGGCGCAAATTTCAGGATCTGATCCTCCACTTCTTTGAAATCCTCCACCCATTTCAGACGGTGGTAATAAACTGACGTCAGGGCAAAAAATTCTTCGCTGACAGTTCCCCGCTGGCAGTAGGCGCTGTTCCTTCCGCACAGCACATTTTTGATCTCCGGGTATTTTCTGCACAGATCAATGACCTCATGTACCGTTTCCCTGGGCATATCTGCTGCAAAGACCAGCTCCGTACGGTCTTTTACAAATGCACCGTTCTCCGCCACATAAGAAATTTCATCGCAGAACTCCGGAAAAAGATCCCGCAGCTGGTAATACTGGTTCCCGCTGGCCGCCACAAACCTGCACCCGGCCCTTTGCATCCTGGAAAAAATCCGTCTGAACCGTTCTTCATCATAGGAATAATCGCCCCGCACAAACGTACCGTCGATATCTACCGCCACCAATTTGATCTCACTGTTCATAAAAATTCTCCTTATGGTCTTTTCATCTGTAAATCCAGGTATCCGTGCTGCCGGCCGGCTGCCCGAATTGCACTTCCCTGTCCGAAACCTAATCCAGCTGCGCCCTTAATGCCCGCACATTTTCTTCGATCTGCCGAATCACTTCCAGAAAGGCCTGGTCATCCTTTCCCGTGGGATCCTCCAGACCCCAGTTGACCGTCTCTTTGCCCGGAATATTGGGACACTGCACATTGCACCCCATGGACACATAAATATCTGCCTCTGGTATATCCTGGAGCAGTTTGGAATACTGGTCCTTCTCCATGTCGATCCCATACTCTTTCTTCATCAGCCGCACCGCATCCGGATTGATATGGGGTTTTACCTCTGTTCCCGCTGAATAGCAGTCGCAGAAATCAGACAGATACAGTTTTCCCAGCGCTTCTGCCATCTGGCTCCTGCAGGAATTGTGAACACAGAGAAATGCGATCTTTTTTCTTCTTTTACAGAAAGGACAGCGTTTTCCGATACACTGGTTGTTCTGGCCGCTGTAAGAACAGCGAATCCTTGGCTGCTCCATGCGTACTCCCAGGCTGTTCTCTGCAAATTCAACGGCTCTCTGGATGGAAAGATAGGAATCCCGTTTGCAGCACCGGGGACCGCCGGTCTCTCCAATGGCCTCCAGGGCACTGGCCGTCATTTTATGAGAAAGTCCAAAGTTTTCCTGCCCCAGCGGCGTGGAGCCGGTCACGATGGACACAAACATTCCTGCCCCGCAGGCACCCCAGAAACCGCAGGCGCCTCCCGGTACAGAACGTCCCCGGCTGTTCATTTCCACCAGCGCCTTTTTTAAATCGAGGGCCCCGCCGGAATTTCTGTAAGCCGTCAAAAGAGCCATCCCCACCATACTGTGATGTTCCGGCCCATGCATATGACAGAAAGGCATTGCCATCATCTTATTAAGAATCACCACAGGATTTCTGGATGTTTCCTCCATGCAGAGACCAATCAGGCTGTCCAGTCCCTTCATATGGCATTCGCTGCATACATAGTGTCCATTGACACATCTGGTTTTGCTCTTTTCTTTTTTATGGCACAGTTCGCATTCCATCTCTATATCTTCCTGCAGATATTCCAAAGGGGCCTTACAGATCAGACATTCTTCATTCATAGAATCCTTCCTCCTTTCATTTCAGCAGAAGACAGCGTCTCAATATTCCCGGCACACCTGGAAAATATAAAATTTCAAATAGTAGGACTCATCTGCCGCCCAGAGGATAGGATGATCCGGCGCCTGGGTCCGGAATTCCACCTGACGGAGCCTGCGGTGCACATTTTTGGCAGCCTGACCGATGGTCTGGGTAAACAATTCATAAGTCATAAAATGAGAGCAGGAACAGGTGGCCAGATAACCGCCGTCCTTTAACAGCTTCATGGCCCGCCGGTTGATCTCCCGGTAACCTTTCACCGCATTTTTCACCGAATTTCTGGACTTGGTGAAGGCCGGGGGATCCAGAATGATCACATCGAACAATTCTCCTTCTTCCTCCAGCTTAGGCAGAAGCTCAAACACATCGGCGCAGAGGAACTGCACCTTTTCTTCCAGTCCGTTCAGTCTGGCATTGGCCCGGGCCTGCTCCACGCCCAGAGCCGAAGCGTCCACGCCCAGAACGCTTTCCGCACCGGCGATCCCTGCATTCAGGGCAAAGGATCCGGTATGGGTAAAGCAGTCCAGCACCTTCGCACCCCGGCACAGCCTCTGGATGGCCAGCCGGTTGTATTTCTGATCCAGAAAGAATCCTGTCTTCTGGCCGTCCTTCACATCCACCTGATACTTCACGCCATTTTCCGTGATCTCCACCAGTGTATCAAAGGGCTCGCTCAGAAAGCCCTTCACCCGGGGAAGGCCTTCTTTGTCCCGCTCTTTTGCATCGCTGCGCTCATAGACACCCCGGATCAGGATCCCATCTTCTGCCAGGATCTCTTTCAGAAGCTTCACGATCAGCTCCTTGTACCGGTCGATGCCCAGCGCCAGGGACTGCACCACCAGCACATCGGAAAACTTGTCCACCACCAGTCCCGGCAGAAAGTCCGCATCTCCGAAAATGATCCGGCAGGAACTGATATCCACCGTTTTTTTCCGGTATTCCCAGGCATTTCTCACCCGTTCCCCGAAAAAATCTTCGTCGATTTCCCGGTTCTCATCTCTCGTCAGCATCCGGATCCGGATCTTGGAATTCGTATTGATAAAACCTTTTCCCATGGGAAATCCGTCGAAATCATGGACCAGAAGCACGTCTCCATTCTCAAAACTCCCCATGACAGAAGCAATCTCATTGTCAAAAATCCACATACCTCCCGCTTTAATGGTTCTTCCTTCTCCCTTTTTCAGCGCAGCCACTGCCTGACTCATTTGCATTTCTCCCTCCTGTGCGTTTTCGCAAAAATAATTCCCTTATTTCTGCAGTTCACCTTTCATTTTATCCAGCATATCATAAATGTCAACAAAATGGACAGAAAAGACAGGCTGTTTTCTGGCTTCCTTCTCATATCTTATTTCCATTTAGTATTTCTGTGCAAAGAGAGCTCCCCTTTATTCTTCCATTACAAAACGATCTATTTTATTGAAAAAAAATCCTTTTTTGGTATAAGTTGCATAAAAAAATGTTGTATTTTATGATTTTTTTATATGTTTATCACAATTTGCACACACTTATAAGATATCCTAGAATGCGTAATAAATGTTCCCCCTTAATATAACTATTTATTACAAATGCAATACCCGTACCTTTTTGGGTACAAACTATTTTCTGTTCCGCTGCCGGAAGTAATTGTGTCAGCTTCCGGTCAGCGGTTTTTTATTTTTATGCGGAGCGTTTGTGTGACAGGAAAGTCAGAACAAAACGTTCTGCTTTCCTGTCACATAAAAAAAAGGATCCTGCTCCACAGGACCCTGTTCCAAAGCCGCCGTCATTAACAGCGCCTTCCGCGTTATTTACTTCTGATATCCACACCTACCACGGTTCCGGAATGGGGCAGGTACGATACATCTGCCACCACCATATGGTTTCCCGGCAGCCTGCTGGTTTCCTGATAAAGGGCCTCTCCCTCTTCATAGGTCTCCTTATCAATGGAAAAATATACCTCTTCTCCCTGAGCATCTTCTCCGGAAATCTGTATTGTTGGACTGTCCCCCATATTATTGTAAGCAAATGTCACATTTTCCAGGTGGGTCTCGCTGGGCTGATCCAGATAGGGAAGATCCTGCAGTGGTGTGATCACCTTTAAATAAATCAGACAGATTCCGGTCAGAGCAATTCCTGCCGGCACCAGCAGAGAAAGAATTCCAAAACTTCCGTTTTCCTGTCCGGCTTTATGCCAGATATACAGCAGAATGCCTGCCAGGATAAGAATGCCTGCAGAACAAACGGCAAAAAACGGAATGGAAAAATAATTGCTCAGAACTGCTCTCTGTATGCTTCCGGTCCGCATCAGGGAGAGTACAAACATCGGGATTATGGAAACAACAGAAATCACACACATGGCCATGGTTACTTTCTGTAAACGGTTTTTCATCCTTCATACCACCTTTATTTCAAATCTGATCGTCCGGGGTCCGAACCGGCTTTCCGAAGACAAGCCGCATCCGTTCCCCGTATTTTTATCTTAGACATCTCCCTTTCCGCAAGCAAGCACAGTCCCGTTAAGCCTTTGTTAAATCTGGAAGCACCTTCACAATATCTTTATATCTTCATCACATTTTGCACACATTCCTCTTGTATTGTAATAGATGTAAACAAAAAAGCGTCGGTACAGACTGACGCTTCCCCCTCTCTATAATATAACTTTTTCTTTTTATTTATGTAACATGCGTATTTTTATGAAATACGAAACGTTTTCTTTATAAAGACCGGACAACTGTCTGAATCCCCTCTCAGACAGCCATCCGGTTTTTATATGTTCAGGAACGATCAGAACCCATTTGCCTGACGTCTGCATTTGCTGCAGGAAGAGCATCCTCCATGGGATTCTTCCCGGAGCCGATCCGCAACAGGCGCCCACATATTCTCCGTCATTCCAGAAATCAATGGTAAACAACGGTTTTGTCTGCCGGTATTCCCGAATTTTATGATACATCATCTCCCGCTGCTCTGCCGTCACCATCAGTTCCTTCACCGCGCCTTTTCCCACCGGCATGTAGGTAAAAAACCAGGCAAATTTCGCCCCCATCTCGATCATCTGATCAAAATATTCTTCGCTTCCGATCACTTCTGCATTGGCAGAGGTATAACAGCAGGAAATTCCAAAGGGCAGTTTCTTTTCCTTCAGAATACCCATAGGTTCCCAGTTCCACTCCCTGGTTCACAATATGATCCATCTCTTCATAAGTCAGGTTCATATGATTTCCATATTCCGCCGCCCAGCATCCGGTGCATTTCAGATTGCAGGCACTGGTGGGATCCAGCAGGATCGCCCAGGGAATGTTGCAGTTGTATTTTTCCCTGTTTTCCTGCTGCTTCTGAAATCCCAGCAGGCAGCCGTTGATGATAAAATTCTCAAACAGCCGGTTGCGCACCCCCGGGTCGATGTCTTTCCACAGACTCATCACCAGCTGATGCCAGTTATTGTCCTTATCTGCCACGGCTTTCCGGATCACTTCCTGCTGGGTTTTCAGCGTATCTTTTCGGTCAAAACGGTCAAACCAGTCCAGAAGTCTGGGAAGATTGTTCTCCGGGTCTTTATCCATAAAAGAAAGCGCCTGTTTTACGGCAAATATTTCCAAGTTCTCTTTCAGTGCCATAGTTTTTCTTTCCTTTCTCTTCTGTTTTTTAATGGGATAAAGATAACATGTGATCTTTTGACTTTTATTTCCGTAAAGTTGCTGATTTATTAATTTACGCTGAATCCTTTCATTCCTCTGATACCTTTTGACCCCGGCCGCCAAGGAATGTTATAATAGTGCAAAACTTTTTAAGGAGGATTTACTTATGATTGATTTCGAAAATGGAAGCGTATTCAAACTCAAACAGACCGGCAAATTCACAAACGAAAAAACCATAGCTCCTCTTTTTATCCCCGGAGAAATCTATATGGGAGAATACCAGGCCATCCGGGACTATGTGATCTTTACAAATAAGCGGGTCATCGCTGTAAATGTCCAGGGCGTTACCGGCAAGAAGAAAGATATCACCACTCTTCCCTATTCCAAGATCCAGCTGTTTTCCATCGAGACCTCCGGTGTTCTGGATTGGGACAGCGAACTGGATCTGTATTTCAGCGGAGTTGGCCTGTTAAAATTTGAATTTACCGGCGGAAGCGATGTGGTAAATATAGCCAGAACCATCAGCGAGTATCTGCTGTAAACAGACGCCGGGAAACCGGATTGGACTTGCGGGATCCTCTCCCGGGGCGGACTTGCTCCGGCAGCCTGCTTCACTGCTGCTGTCCGGGAGCATCCTCCTCAAGGCCCCGGAAAAACCTCCGGGTGCTGATGCCGATCACGGTTACGATCACCCCGCTGGGGATCAGGACCCAGTATGGACAGTCCGAAAAATGATCAAACAAAGCTCCATATATGATCTGGCCCACCGGTTGAGCACACAGGGAAAGCGTAAATACATAAGACATGATTTTTCCCATCATATGCTCCGGAGTCCGCTGCTGTATCACAGAAATCGCATAGGTAGAAAAAAGACTGCATCCCCACTGGCAGATACAGAACATCACCATCAAAATCAGATAGCTGACCCATGCACGAACCGGAAGCAGAAAAGCCATTCCACAGGGAATCAGGCAGATCCCAAAGCCAGCCACGATCCCGGAAAGCCAGCGCAGCCGCATGTTCCCTGCCAGCAGCACAACACACAGGCTCCCGAATACAGCGGCAGCGCCCATGGCGCTCTCTGCCGCTCCATAACAGGCGGCGGAAAGTCCCAGTACGGTCCGCACCAGATAGGGAAAGCCCACCACTGCCGTGCCCGCCACAAACAGACTGATCAGAGCAGCCAGCAGCAATAGTTTCAGAATGTCCGGCTCTTTTTGGCACAGAAACTGCATACTGACAGAAAAATCTTCCCGCAGCATAGTTCCGATCTTCGTCTGCGTCTCTTTTTTCCTGTAATCCAATCGAATAAAACATTCCAGAAAAGCCGTTGTAAAAAAGCAGACCGCCGTCACATAAAAAACCGGCCGGATTCCAAATGCCGTATAAAAAATACTTCCCAGAAACGGCGTGACCAGACCGGCAATGGACGACACCTGACTGACTACAGCATTTCCTTTTACAAGATTTTCCCCGGACAGCATCTGGGGAACACAGGCCTGCACAGCAGGTGATTCAAAAGCCCCCAATACAGACAGGACCACCAGCAGTGCGCCGATCACCAAAATCTCCTGATCCAAAAGCATATTCCCTATCCGCACATTTCCTTCGGCCAGCATGGCAAAACTGGCCAGCCCGACAGACAATCCGGAAAGAGCGTCCAATACCACCATAAGATTGCGCCGGTTGACCCGGTCTGCCAGAATTCCTCCAAATGGAGAAAGCAAGATTGTCGGAAGCATGGCCAGAGCCAGCAGACCTGCAAAAATCGATGCTGAACCAGTCCTTTCCAGTACATACATGGACAGAGCAAACCGCAGAGTATAATTTCCCAGCAGAGAACTGATCTGTCCGAAAATCAAAAAGGTAAAATTACGCGTGAAAAGCTTTTGTTTCATTTCATACCTCCATCCATTGCAGTTGACCCGTTTCTGACTTTATATACATACCTTCGTTTGGTATGTATATAAGTAAAAAAATATGGCATTTCCGCCAGTAAAACTCCGAACATATAAAACAGAGCGGCCTGCATATAGCCCCGTCTTTCCAGATCCAGGCAGGGTATACAGCCCTTCCAGGCGCACCCTGCCGTTCTGCCTTGTTACAGATCCTTCCCCTCTTCTTCCGGAATTTTGTCAAAGAATTCATCCACCAGAGCATAAATAGAAGCATCCATCAGAGGAACACCCATCTTTTCCAGCATATCTCCCAGAAAGTAAAACTTATGCTTCATTTCCTCCTTAGTAGCCGGAAAAACAGAAGGAAGCAGCCAAAGGCTGGTGAGCAGCGGCATCAGTTCCGCAATCTCTCTGACATATTCTGTGTGCAGAGATCCGTCCCGGTTCCCCTCTTCCAGCAATTCCTGATAATAAGGCGTCAGGATACGATGGTTGGATTCGATCATCTCCACCAGAAGTCTGGGATTCCTGCTCAGGGGAATGGACTGTATGGTCACGCTGGTGCGGGCCTCATCCGACTGGTTGATCCGGATGGCCTCCCGGAGCTTCTGCAGGCCATTGAGATCCGTACGGCTGCGCACCATCTCAAAGGGATTGTTTGCTGCAAACATCCGGTCTCCCACAGCATCCATGATCTCTTCCTTTGATCTGAAATGATGGTACACCGCTCCCTTCGACAGACCGTCCAGATGATCCACGATATCCTGAATCGTTGTATTATCATAGCCTTTTTCCAGAAAAAGCCGCTGGGCCGTATCCAGAATCCGTTCCACCGTCTGTTCGGGGTATTTGTTTCGTGCCATTTACTGTCCTTCCTTTCTTTTCCCCATGAGCCGGCAGGCGTCTGGAGAATTCCACTATGACTTCACTGCATGCAAGAATTCCGACTCTGCCGCATACGTAAGCTTCTGATCCAATTACATACGTTCGGTATGTATTTATTATATGGGACACAGGGACAGCTGTCAAGATACATTCTTTTGGTATCTATATAAAATTCCCTCTGCTGCAGAGGTGCTCTTTCCAGCCAGCACTGTAAAGACTCTCGGAGAAAATGCCAAAAAATTCTGTTCCAATTTGTAAAAAACAGATAAGTTTCTCTTTTTATCAAACAGCGATTGTTTTCTTATTTTAAACAGAAAATCTGTGAATGATTTCCCCGGAAAATATTTCTTCCGGACTGGACCATTCACAGATTTTTTTGACACATCAATCTTCCTTCTGATCGTTCCGGCCAGACAGGCCCTTTCTGTCAAGCATGGCGGATGTTCGTAAATTCGCTGATTTCTCTGCTTACCGTGCACAGATCTTCCACCGAAAGATCGTGCAGTCTGTCATGCCCTGTAATCCGGGCAAACATCTTCAATTCCTCCAGAGAAACCTTCAGGAAGTTCCCTACCCGTGCGGCCGCCGCATCTGTATGCAGCCGCATCCGCAGTTCCGCATCCTGAGTGGCAATCCCCACCGGACACATTCCGGAACCACAGATCCGGTACTGCTGACATCCCAACGCCATCAAAGCCGCAGAGGCAATTGCCACTGCATCTGCGCCCATGGCAATGGCTTTTGCAAAATCTGAAGAAACCCGCAGCCCGCCGGTGATGATCAGGCTGATATCCGATCCGATTTCATCCAGATATTTTCTTGCCCGGTACAGGGCATAAATCGTCGGCACACTGGAAGAATCCCGCAGAAATTTCGGCGAAGATCCGGTTGCGCCTCCTCTTCCATCAATGGTAATAAAATCTGGTTCCCCGTATACGCAGAACGCCAGATCCCGTTCAATATGTCCCGCCGCAATCTTGACGCCTATGGGTCTTCCATCAGAGGCCATGCGCAGCTGACTGATCAGTGTCTTCAGGTCTTCCCTGGTCTCAATTCCCGGAAAACGGGACGGCGCGATCACATCTTCTCCCAAAGGTTTATTTCGGATACGGGCAATTTCCGGCGTTACCTTCTCTCCCGGCAAATGTCCGCCCATACCGGGCTTTGTCCCCTGCCCGATCTTAATTTCGATGGCATCCGCATTTCGAAGATTCTCTGGAGTAACGCTGTAAAGGTTAGCCACATATTCAAAAATATATTTGTCTGCAGCTTCCATTTCCTCCGGCAGGATACCGCCCTCTCCGGAACACATAGCGCTGTGGGCCATGGCCGTTCCCCTTGCCAGGGACACCTTCGCCTCTTTGGACAGAGCTCCAAAAGACATATGGGAGACATATACCGGATTTTCCAGAACCAGCGGCTTCTTTGCATGCTTTCCAATCACTGTGACCGTGTCCACCGTAGCATGCTCGTCCAAGGGCATAGGATCCAGCTGTGCTCCCAGGATCAGCACATCATCCCAGCCCGGCATGGGAAGTCGGGTACTCATGGCCGCGGAAATGGTCTTTCCGGTAACTGCCATCTCATGGATTTCTTCCATATAGCGAATGCTCTCATCGTGTCTCACATAATCTTTTGGATACTCCAGAGATTCTTCTGCTTTCTCAGGCATTTCTGCAATCCCGCCTTCTTCATAAAGCATAAATCGGGACGCCGGCTGATGACAGACCGGACATTCCTCCAGTTCAGCAAAAGGAGTACCCTGCTCCTCTTCGTCGTAAATATACCCACATACTGTACATCTGTATCTTGCCATTTTTCAACCTCCCTTTGTATCATATAATCTCTCGGAATCTTCAGCCCAGTAAAATCAAAGCTTTCAGATTCCTTTTTT
>UQMI01000023.1 GCA_900542045.1 uncultured Blautia sp. | reverse complement strand
CTCACCAGATTTTACGAGTGGGGATTTACAATAAAGAAATTATGTAGTAACATAATAACAAATAGAAGTAGGGAGGTATTTCTCATGGATATGATGAAAACGTTTATTGTCAATGCAGACGGTACAACAGGATTTAAGGAAATTCCGAAGCCCAGGATCAATTCCAAACAGGCTCTGGTGAAAATGATCGCAAACGGTCTGTGCGGAACAGATGTGAAGCTTCTGCATCAGGCATTCAAGGGATTCCCGAAATCCATTTACCCGATCATGCTGGGACATGAAGGTGTTGGTGAAGTTGTAGAAGTAGGCGCAGACGTTCGTGGATATAAAGTAGGCGATAAAGTTCTTCTTCCTTTCGTAGATCCGGACGAAGAGCTGTATCCGGGCCTTGGCTCCGGATGGGGCGCAATGAGTGAGTACGGTGTAGTATGGGACAAAGACGCTGTCTATGGAGAAGGTGAAGAGGCTCCTGACTGCGCATATGCACAGACTGTACTGGATCCCAGCCTGGATCCTGTAGACGCGGCAATGCTGGTTACCTTCCGTGAAGTGTTGAGCTGTATTCGTTATTTTGGTATCCAGCCTCATGAGAGCATTGTGGTATTCGGTGCAGGTCCTGTAGGACAGAGCTATATTAAGTTCTTAAGCCTCCTGGGTGTGAAAGATATCATCTGTGTAGACATCCTTCCGGAAAAACTGGAAATTGCAAAAGAAAAAGGAGCAACAGAAGTATATAACAGCAAGGAAGTAGATATTACCGAAGTGATCCGCAAGGAATTCCCGAATGGTGTGGACTACGTTCTGGATGCTGTAGGTGCTCCGGCTATCGTAAATCAGGCAATGCCTCTGATCAAAGACAGAGGAAAAGTGCTCTGCTACGGTGTTCCGCCTGTAGAAGAAATTACCATCGACTTCTCCAAGGCAGATTATAACTGGCAGGTAGTTTATCAGCAGATGCCAAGAAAACGCGAAGAAGGCGAAGCAACTGAGCAGGTTATGGAGTGGATCAAAGAGGGTAAACTGGTTGTGAAAGATTTCATTTCCGACTATTATAAATTTGAAGATTCCATACAGGCATGCCAGGATCTGCTGGATCGTAAGATTGAGAAGAAGGGTATCGTAGTATTCTAACAACTTATCGTTTATAGATGTCTGGACCGCCGCAGGCTGCTGCTTTTCCGATGTGGGAGCAGCCCCTGCGGCGGTTTTTTGTGTGATAGGAAAGCAGAACATTATATTCTGACTTTCCTATCACACAAAAACGCTCCGCGTGGATCGCACGTGCGATGTGAAAAAAATCACAAAGAACGGAGCGGATATTTGTGAAAAATATATCAAAAGTATGCGGGAGCCTTGAAATGTATTATAGATAATGTATAAATATACGGAGAAATAGTTGAGAAACTTTGTGTAAAGTGATATAATAAACCAGTAGATCGATTGTTGTATGCGGACGGCATTCATAGAAAAGGAGGAGATTATGATGCTGACAGCAAAAGAAAATTTACGTGAAGTGATCCGTGGAGGAAATCCGGATCGTTTTGTGAACCAGTATGAGGCGCTTCAGTTTTTGTTTCATCCGTATTTTGTACACAATCCGTCTCCGGCGAAGGGGCAGGAGAATGTGGTGAATGCATGGGGAGTGACGAATTCTTTCCCGGCAAATACACCCGGCGCATTTCCGGTACATACACCGGATAAGATTGTGGTAAAAGATATTGAGGACTGGAAGGAATATGTACATGCTCCTTCTCTGGAATTCTCCCAGGAAGAATGGGATTCCTGGAAAGCACAATATGACGCGGCAGATAAGGACAGAGCGTTCGCTACGGCGCTGGTCCTGCCGGGATTATTTGAACAGACGCATCATCTCTGCGAGATTTCTCAGGCTTTGATGAATTATATTACTAATCCTGATGAGATGCATGACCTGATTAAGTATTTGACAGAGTTTGAACTGAAGCTGGCAGAGGGAATCTGTGATCATCTGCATCCGGAAATTATATTCCATCACGATGACTGGGGCGCAGAGCGCAGCACTTTCCTGAGACCGGAAATGTTTGCAGAGTTCTTTGTAGAGCCTTATAAGGAAATTTATAAATATTATCATGACCATGGAGTAGAGTTTGTGTTCCATCATAATGACAGTTATTCTGCAACTCTGGTGCCGTATATGATCGAGATGGGCATTGACGTATGGCAGGGGTGTATGGAATCCAATGATGTGCCGGAGCTGGTCAAGAAATATGGCGGCAAGATCAGTTTTATGGGCGGCATTGACAACAAGTCTGTGGATTTCGAAGGATGGACTGCAGAGAACTGCCGGAAGGTTGCAGAGAATATCTGTGAGAGCTGCGGCAACAAATATTTTATCCCGTGTATTACGCAGGGAGGGCCTGGATCTGTATATCCGGGTGTATATGCAGCTCTTTGTGATGAGATTGACAAATATAATGCAGAAAAATTTGGGCTGAACATTGATGAATTGAAAGAACAGCGTATTCCATGGCAGATTCTTTTCTGATACAGGATACGCAGGTTTCAGTGCCTGAAATGAGCAGACGGTCAATGAAAAATGAGCAGGTTTTCAAACCTGCTCATTTTTGGGTTCACAGGAAGACGAAATGGTTCGTTTTCCTGTGAGATGAAGGATGAAATAATATCAAAAAAAGGATAAATCCTGAAATAATGCTCAGGATCTGGAAGCCATTTTTTTATAAACGTCCAGAAGAGCGAAATAGCAGTCGTCAAACAGTTCACGAACCGGTTTGTAAGCTTCCACAGAAGTGGGATCCGGCTCATGCACGGAATTCACTTCGATAAACCGGTCAACGACAGAGAAGTCTTTGAATAATCCGGCTCCTACACCTCCAGTGATGGCAGCACCCATGGATCCTGCCTCTTCCAGAATAGAAGGAACAGTAATCTTGGCATCATATACATCAGCCATGATCTGACGCCATACAGCGCCTTTGGCACCGCCGCCCAGAACCATGATCTCTTTGATATCCAGCTGGCTGCGCAGCACATCCAGGATAATGGCCAGGTTCATGGTAACGCCTTCCAGTACGCTGCGGAACAGATCACCTCTGGTGTTTTCCGGCTTCAGACCGATCCAGGCGCCCTTGGCGTCCGGATTCCAGCGGGGAGCACGCTCGCCAAGCATGTAGGGAAGGAAGATCAGACCGTTGGAGCCAATGGGACTCTGGGCGATCTGTTCATTCATATAGTCATAAGGAGATGTTCCATTTACTTTGGCATCGTAGCATTCCATCTTGGCCACTGTATTTTTCAGCCAGCTGTAAGCGCCGCCTGCATACTGCATGGTACCGTTGGGAGCATACAGACCGGGAATGATGTGACACCAGTTGGTGGTACGCATCTGAGGATCAAAGATGGGTTTTTCTGCGGTAGTGGTGATCCATGCAGAGGTACCCATACAGCTGTAGGTTTTTCCGGGGGCAATGGAACCGGCACCGATATTGGCAGTTACGCCATCACCGCCGCCCAGCACAACCGGAGTGCCGGCAGCCAGGCCGGTAGCCCTGGCAGCTTCTTCCGTCACGCCTCCAGCTACGAATGTAGAAGGCTTCAATTCCGGAAATTTGTCAGGATCAATATCTGCATAGGATAAGATTTCCTCAGACCACTGGAATTTATTGATGTCCAGACAGCCGTTGCTGTTGCCGTCGGAGTATTCGGTGTAGAACTTGCCGGTGAGACGGTAAACGATGAAATCTTTGGCGTTCAATGTTTTATAGGTTTGTTCATAAATTTCCGGCTCGTTGTCGCGAACCCACATCAGTTTCTGAATCCCATAAGAAGCGGTGTTTTTAATACCTACAGTCGTATAGTAGTCCCATGCAGACATTTTGGATTCTATCTGCTGTGCTTGTTTCTGCGCTCTCTGGTCCGCCCAGATCATGGAAGGACGAAGGGGATTTCCCTGTTTGTCCACGCAGAGACAACCCATCATCTGACCGGAAAAACTGATGGCGGCAATATCTTTCGGATCGATGCCGGAAGACTGGATCAGGCTTTTGCTGCTGTTGCAGACTGCTTTCCACCAGTCTTCTGCATCCTGCTCTACCCAGGTATCATTGAAATAATGGGTGTCATAGGAATACACCTGACTGTCCACCAATGCTCCTTCTTCGGAGAAAAGGGTAGCTTTGTTACCGGAAGTTCCCAAATCATGTGCTAAAATGTACTTACTCATAAAACCCTCCTACATTATGTGATTTTTTCTGCGAAGGACAGCGGCACGGCCGTCCGTTTCGATCACTACATCACTATGTTATTACATTGTATCATGTAATGACTCTACCGTAAAGCTTTATTTTCATTTCTCTGAGAGAGAAAAAGGAAAGGGAGCAGGCTCCATTTCCTTTTTTGGAATTTACTCTGGAACGACAGTGATCTCAAAGGAGTTTCGATCACCGCGGTACCGGGCCAGAGAATATTCCAGAGGCTGATCATAAATGGTGTAGCCAATGGAAGTGAAGAACTGAATGGGTTTTCCCCGTTTGATGTTCAGATGAGCCACATCTTCGCTGGTAGCTTCTACCGCTTCAATCCGACGCTGAATCCGGGAAATCCTGGTGGTCTCGCTCTGCCCCAGCAGTTCATAAAGAGATTCCTTTGTAAAATCATGATCCAGAAGGAAGCTGCAGCTGACATAGGGGAGAAATGTTTTGACAGTGACAATAGGCTCGCCGTCTGCAAAACGTTTCCGGTGAAGAAGGATTACCATTTCCTTTTCATTTAAGTGAAGAGCCTCAGCTACGGGTTCCGGTGCTTTCAGAGTTTTGAATTCGATGACTTCCGTGCTGGCTTTAATACCCAGACGGGCCATTTGCTTGTTGAAGGATTCCAGTTTGGTGACAAAATCCTGAGTGACCTTAGGCTGCGAAACGAAGGTGCCCTTGCTTTTCACGCGGTAAAGCCATCCTTCCTGCACCAGTTCGGTAATTGCCTGGCGTACAGTGGTACGGCTGATTTCAAATGCTTCACTCAGTTCATTCTCTGTGGGAATAAGACTTCCGCTGGGATAGTTGCCGTTTTTTATTTCGGATAAAATAAGTTCCTTTAACTGAAAATACAAGGGGATAGGAACAGATTTATCTAATTTACTGCTGTCCAATAACATAGTGACCTCCACCTGATTATTACATAAAACTTATTGTAGATACATTATACTATAAATGCGATATGTATGCAATGAAAATGTGAAAAATCAACAAAATATAATAGATTTTGAAAGCAGTATTTAGGAATACAGCTGAATAATACGAGACAGAGAGAATAGAAGAGGAGGAGAAACTTGCATAAAAAATTCCATCTGTTTTGTAAAATAATACGAAATTTTGGAAAACAGAAAAAAACAGAAGGAAAGAAATTGACAAAACCAAGTGGGTGAATTAAGATAAAAGTAACTTTGTTAAAATGTTTAATAAAGTGAAGATTGGAGGAGAACGACTATGATCAAAAACAGAAAACACGGACACATCGGGTTGGGTACAACAGACATTGAAGCAGATGTAAAATGGTATATTGACGTATTGGGATTTGAACTGATCGGCGATTTTAAAGATGAGAATGGCGGACCTATCAAATTTATCAAAAATAATGATGTGGTCTATGAAATATTCCCGGCAGGAGAGAATTGTGTACCGGGCAAGATCGATCACTATGCATTTGATTCACAGGATATCGAGGCAGATTACAAATACTGTGTAGAGCAGGGATACAAGATTACAACAAATGGTATTGAAGGAATTTCCACTCTCTGGGAGAACGGCGTAAAATATTTTAAGATCGCCAGCCCCACTGGAGAGGAAATTGAATTCTGCCAGGTACTGTAAAGAAATCCAGGTTCCGATGGAGAGAGGAAGGCTTTCCGGATCGCATCGGAACCTTTTTTAGAAATGGGAGGTTTGTTTTATGAAATATGGTATCTATTATGCATACTGGGAGCATGAATGGGCGGCGGACTATTTGAAATATGTGGATAAGGTTGCCGGTCTTGGATTTGATATTCTGGAGGTAGGCGGAGCCCCTCTGCCGGATTATACACAGAGTGATGTGGAGGCCTTAAAAGAAAGAGCGGACGCGGCCGGCATTGAGCTGACCGTTGGATATGGACCGGCCTATGAGCATGACATGGGAAACAGTGATCCCGAGATCCGCAAAAATGCGCTGGAATGGTATAAGAAGCTGTTTGCTGTAATGGAGAAGCTGGATGCTCATGTATTGTGCGGCGCTTTGTATTCCCACTGGCCTGTGGACTACAGTAAAGGGGTGAACAAAGAAGAGGACTGGAAACGCAGCGTGGAGGGCATGAAGGTGTTGGCTCCGGTTGCGTCTGATTTTGGAGTAGAGCTGAATCTGGAGGTTCTGAACCGTTTTGAGAATCACATTCTGAATACGGCAGAAGAAGGCGTACAGTTTGTGAAAGAAGTGGATCAGAAAAATGTATGGGTACATCTGGATACCTTCCATATGAATATCGAAGAAGACAGTATTACTCAGGCCATCCGTACGGCAGGAAGTTATCTGGGTCATGTGCATGTGGGAGAGTGTAACAGGAAGGTACAGGGAAAAGGAAGCCGTATGCCCTGGAAAGATATTGCGGATACGCTTAATGATATCGGATATGACAAACGGATCGTCATGGAACCCTTTGTACGCATGGGCGGACAGGTAGGCAGCGATATCAAGGTATGGAGAGATATCAGCAAAGGCGCTTCCGAAGAGCAGATGGATCAGGATGCCCGGGATGCCCGGATCTTCCTGAAATATTTGATCGGAAGATAAAAAATCGAAAAGAAACCGGAAGAAACAATGGTCCGGTTATTTTCAGACAGTAAAAGACATGAAAAACCGGCATTTTTCACAGAAACTGGTTCTGTGCAGAAATGCCGGTTTTTAGATTACAAAGAAATCTCGCCGTCGAATACGACTGTGGCCGGACCGGTCATATAGACATTATTTTCCTGCCGGTCCCAGCGAATCTGCAGGTCGCCGCCAAGAAGCTGAACAGTGACCTGATCGTCGGTATATCCGTTTAAAGCAGAGGCAACAGTTACGGCACAGGCGCCTGTGCCACAGGCAAGGGTTTCGCCGGAACCTCTTTCCCAGACGCGCATGCGGGCTGTATGGCGGTCCAGGATCTTGACGAATTCGGTGTTGACCCGGTCAGGGAACAGTGGATGGTGTTCAAAAAGAGGACCGATTTTTTCGATTTCCAGATGCTCGAGTTCATCCAGAGTATCGAGATAGGTGACGGCATGTGGGTTACCCATGGAGACGCCAGTGATGTCCCAGGTCTTGTCCGCAATGGTAAGAGGCATGGCAACCACTGGACTGGAAGACGTGTTCATGGGAATCCGGGAAGCTTCCAGAATGGGGCTGCCCATATTGACTTCCACAAGGACGGCTTTTCCGTTCTGGATGGTCAGGTTCAGTGTCTTGATACCACTTTTGGTTTCTACCGTGATCTGCTCTTTATTGACCAGTCCATAATCATAGACATATTTGGCCACGCAGCGGATCCCGTTGCCGCACATGGCACCCTGGGAGCCGTCTGCATTGTACATATCCATGCAGCAGTCAGCTGTTTCGGAAGGCTTGATAAGGATCAGACCGTCCGAGCCAATGCCGAAGTGGCGGTCGCTGACCAGCCGTGCCGTTTCAGATGGGTTTTCCACTGTTTCCTGAAAGCAGTTGACGTATACGTAATCGTTGCCGATACCGTGCATTTTCGTGAATTTCATAAAATCCTCCTACTGTAAAAAAATGTATATAGGTTTCCGGGCGCAGACCGATGCAGGTGTCTCTGGACTGGAACAGACGGCTGTCTCCGGAAACTGCCGTATGAAAGGGAAAAGAAACCGGTGGGACTTCCAATGGAATTTCTCAGGGCAGAAGCCGGCTTACTTCCGGGAAGATGGCCACGCTTCTTTTCAGGATTCCATGGGTGTGGGCGATGAGGATCCCGTAGTTGGTCATGGAAACCTGCTGGTCCTGGGCACACTGGATCCGGTATTTCATTTCCCGTTCATTCAGCATACAGCCGCCGCAGTGTACCACCAGTTTATAGGGGGAGAGATCATCGGGAAATCCGGTGCCGGAAGTAAAGTCAAAGTCCGGTGTTTTGCCGGTGAATTCCCGGATCCAGCGGGGGATCTTCACCGTTCCGATATCATCACACTGTCTGTGGTGGGTGCAGCCTTCACAGATCAGAATCCGGTCACCGTCCTGCAGGTCTTTTAACGCGGCGGCGCCTGCCACTGCTGTTTCCAGATTCCCTTTGTATCGGGCAAAAAGGATGGAAAAAGAAGTCAGAGGAACTTCCTCCGGTACATCCTTGGAGACCCGGGCGAATGCCTGGCTGTCGGTGATGACCAGCCGGGGCGGGGCAGTCAGCCGGGAAAGTGCTTCCTTCAGTTCCGTATCTCTGGTAATCAGACAGTTGGCTCCGGATTCCAGGATATCCCGGATCGTCTGCTGCTGGGGCAGGATCAGACGTCCTTTGGGAGCTGCCTTGTCGATGGGAATGACCAGGACTGCCGTATCTGCAGGCTGCAGGAAATCTCCGATGATGCGTTTCTGATTATCTTCATCGGGACGCAGGGAAGCAATTTTTTCCTTCAAATCATAAATATGGAAACCTTCTGCGGCACTGACCCAGATTTCACGGTCTGTTGCTGCGGGAACCCGGGGAAGAAGATCCGCTTTATTGTAGACCACAAGATAAGGAATCTTTTTTTTCTGAAACCGTTGGATCAATGCCCGATCCTCCGGAGAGAGGCCAAGATATGCATCAACGATCAAAACGGCGATGTCTGTTTTATTCAGGACCTGATAGCTTTTGCGGATGCGCAGAGCGCCCAGTTCGCCTTCGTCATCGATACCGGGCGTGTCGATGAGCATCACCGGTCCCAGAGGGAGAAGCTCCATGGTCTTGTATACGGGATCGGTGGTGGTGCCTTTGATCTCAGAGACAATGGCCAGATCCTGGGCAGTCACTGCATTGATGATACTGGACTTTCCGGCGTTTCTTTTACCGAAAAAACTGATATGGATTCGCTCGGAAGCGGGAGTCTGATTGATACTCATAGTGCACCTCCTGTTTTAGATAGATTTTAATTATTATAAGAAAAAAAAATCGGATGTGCAAGCTGGACTATTGATTTTTTATGAAAAGATGATACAATAAAAAAACGGCTATACACAAAAAATGCATAATTATAAGTTCAAGTAGGACGAGGAGGACTATGAAAATGAAAAAGAAATTGTTAAGTGTTTTGCTGGCAATGGCATGTGTGGTATCTTTAAGTGCCTGTGGCGGATCCGGCAGTGATACTTCCGGTGATTCTGCCCAGACAGAGGAGAGCGCTTCGGAAGAGGGAGAAGGCAGCGCCATCGAATCAAAAGATGACCTGGCCGGAAAAGTGATCGGCGTACAGCTGGGAACTACTGGTGACATTGAAGCTTCCGATGAGGCCATTGGAGCCAAGGAAGTAAAGCGTTACAGTAAGGGCAGCGAAGCTGTGCAGGCTCTGAAGGCGGGACAGATTGACTGTGTGATCATTGATTCTCAGCCGGCGCAGAAATTCGTGGAGAAGAACGATGATCTGAAAATTCTGGATGAAGAGTTTGTGGAAGAAGAGTATGCCATCTGCCTGAAGAAAGGCAATACCGAACTGTTGGATCAGATGAATCAGGCTTTGCAGGAGCTGAAGGACGAGGGTGTGATCGACAGTATCATGAGCAATTATATTGGTGATGACATCGGCCAGACGCCTTATGAATCACCTGCCGATGTGGATCGTTCCAATGGAACGCTGGTTATGGCAACCAATGCGGAGTTTGAGCCCTACGAATACCGTGAGGGTGATGAGATCGTGGGCATCGATGCGGACATCGCACAGGCTATCTGCGATAAACTGGGATATGAGCTGGAGATCATGGATATGGAATTTGATTCCATTCTGGCTGCTGTTCAGTCAGGAAAAGCAGACTTTGGCGCTGCAGGTATGACTGTGACAGAAGACCGTCTGCAGAATGTGGATTTTACGGATACTTATGCCAATGCGAGCCAGGTGATCATTGTACAGAAATAATCCGGAGATATACAAAAAGGAACATAAGCTGCTGACAGTGTGCCGGCAGCTTCCTTTTTCGAAATGATCCGGGGAAAGGCGTGGCTGTAACAGACTGCGGCAAGGCTGCTGTGAGTACAAATAAAAAGAAAGGTGAAAACAGTGGGATTTTTACAGAATTTACAGGAGGGATTTTACCTCAACTTTATTAAAGAGGACCGGTATCTGTGGCTGGTGGAAGGTCTGCAGAATACCCTGCTGATCACTCTGTTTGCGGTGATCCTGGGGATTATCATTGGTTTTGTGGTGGCGATCATTCGGTCCACCCACGACAAATCCGGCTCCTTTAAGGTTTTAAATGCAATTTGTAATGTATATCTGACCGTGATCCGCGGAACACCAACCATGATCCAGCTGCTGATCATGAATTTTGTTATTTTTGGATCTTTAAGTGTGAACCCTATTTTGGTGGGTGGTCTTTCTTTTGGTATCAATTCCGGCGCTTATGTGGCGGAGATCGTTCGTTCCGGTATTATGTCCATTGATGTTGGACAGACAGAGGCAGGACGCAGCCTGGGCCTGAATTTTACCCAGACGATGCGTCTGATCATTCTGCCCCAGGCATTTAAGAATGTGCTTCCCGCCCTGGTGAATGAATTTATTGTGCTGATCAAGGAAACTTCCATTATCGGCTACATAGGTATGATGGATCTGACAAAGGGTGCAATGACTATCCAGAGCCGTACCTACGACCCCACATGGCCCTTGTTCGCAGCGGCGCTGATCTATCTGGTCATTGTCATGCTGCTGACCTATCTTTGCAAAAAACTGGAGAGGAGGCTGAGAGTCAGTGAACGATAATAACAGAGTTTTGATCGATGTGCAGGATCTGCAGAAAAGTTTTGGAGATAATCAGGTGCTGAACGGTATTACCACACAGATCCGTCAGGGCGAAGTTGTGGCAGTTATCGGCCCCTCTGGTTCCGGAAAGTCTACGTTTCTTCGTTCCCTGAACCTGCTGGAAGTGCCAACAGGAGGAAAAATTCTGTTTGAGGGAACAGATATTACAGATCCGAAAGTGGACATTAATCTGCACCGTCAGAAAATTGGCATGGTATTTCAGCAATTTAATCTGTTTCCCCACAAGACGGTCAAAGAAAATATCATGCTGGCGCCGGTGACCCTGAAGCTGATGACAGAACAGGAAGCTTCAGATAAGGCAAATGATCTTTTGAAGCGGGTGGGACTGCCGGATAAGGCAGATCAGTATCCGGAAATGCTGTCCGGTGGACAGAAACAGAGAATTGCCATCGCGAGAGCACTGGCTATGAATCCGGATGTGATGCTTTTCGATGAGCCTACTTCAGCACTGGATCCGGAAATGGTGGGTGAAGTTCTGGAGATTATGAAGGAACTGGCCCAGTCCGGTATGACCATGGTGGTGGTGACCCATGAAATGGGATTTGCCAGAGAAGTGGCATCCCGTGTATTGTTTATTGATGACGGTGTGATCAAAGAAGAGAATTCTCCGGAAGAATTTTTCAGCAACCCCAAGGATCAGAGACTAAAAGACTTTTTGTCAAAGGTATTATAAATTTGCAGGCAGATTTCCAGATCTGTCCCGGTAGCGCAGCAAATGTGTAGTAGAAGGAGGAAAATATGAGCAGAGCAGATATTACGGGATCCACCAGGCTGATGGGGCTCATAGGAACACCGGTGGAGCATTCCGGTTCTCCGGCCATGTATAATTATTGCTTCGATAAGATGGGGCTGGATTATGCGTATCTGGCTTTTTCGGTAGATATCCCTCAGGTAGAAGAATTTCTGAAGGCTGCCAGACTATTGAATATGAAGGCGGTCAATGTAACTATGCCCTGCAAGCAGGCGGTGCTTCCTTATATGGACGAGCTTTCACAGGCTGCGCATCTCATTGGCGCCTGTAATCTGATCATCCTGGAGGATGGGAAGATGAAGGGATATAATACCGATGGCATTGGATTCGTGGAGAATCTCCGGGTACATGGCGTGGATGTGAAAGGAAAGAATATTTCCATCGTGGGAGCCGGAGGAGCAGGGATTGCGATCCTGGTGCAATGCGCCCTGGAAGGCGCCAAAACCATTACCGTATTTAATCATAGGAGTCCATTTTTCCTCCGGGGTGAGGAAAAGGCGGCTTTGGTGAGAGAGGCAGTGCCTCAGTGTCAGGTGGAGGTTCATGATCTGGACGATACTCCGTATTATTATGAACGGATTCGTCACACGGATGTTTTTATCAATGCAAGCAAAGCGGGAATGGCTCCACAGGAGGATACTACGGTGATCAGAGATGTTTCGGTATTCCGGGAGGATCTGGTGGTGGCTGATGTGGTATATAATCCCAGAGAGACACGCCTGATGCGGGAGGCAAAAGCAGGCGGCTGCCGGAAGGTAATCGGCGGTGTGGGAATGCTGACACGCCAGGGAGCGGAAAACTTCCGGCTGTTCACGGGCAAAGAAATGCCGGTGGAAGAGGTGGAAGAGCGATTTTTTTCAGAGTAGCAGCTATGCGAAGAGGGCACCCCTTGGTTCATAAGGGGTGCCCTCGTTTTGTAAAGATATTCAGGATCATGAATCCGCTGGACAGGAGGAATGCTCCGGTAAAATATCCGGTTCTGTACCGGTTTCATGGCTTTGCCGGGCGTATCCTTTTTGGAGATTGGAATAGCAATATTGAATAATATCCTTACGGGTGATAATACCAATAAAATTGTTGCCATCATCTACAACAGGCACATAATTCTGCTGGGTGGCTTTCTCGATCAGGTCTTCCATATTGGAATCCACACGGACCGGCTGATAATGGGCCCGCCTGGGAATGGCGGTAATAGCAATCTTCTCCATGTCTTTTAAGGAAGGAAATCCCATATGCTTAATCCCCCAGAGAAGATCTCCTTCTGATATGGAACCAATGTACAAACCGTCTTTATTGATGATCGGTACACAGGAGAATTTCCGGTGCTCCATTCGTTCCATAGTCTGCCGCAGAGACTCATCTTCAAACACATAGGCAACATCTTCCTTTGGTGTCAGAAAAAATAAAATATTCACTACAGATTCCCCTTTGTCTTTTGCTTAGAACCGCTAAAAAATTAACAATTCTAATGTAATCATAGTATGCCGGGAGGTATCTGTCAACGATTACAATTATTAAATTTGTAGAAAAAAATCTTACAAAAGCTGAATTCCTGCGTCTTTTGCCGCCTGCTCCATTTCTCTGGGCCACAGGGAAGCGTGTACTTCTCCAATGTGGGCCTTTCGCAGGAAGAACATACAGATACGGGACTGACCAATACCGCCGCCAATGGTATAGGGAAGTTCTTTATTCAGGATGGCCTTTTGAAAATCCAGCTGTCGGCGATCATCGCAGCCGGCAAGAGAAAGCTGACGGTCCAGAGCGTCCTCATCTACACGAATACCCATGGAGGAAAGCTCAAGAGCCATGTCCAGAACCGGATAATAAACCAGGATATCTCCGTTCAGTTCCCAGTCATCATAATCCGGCGCACGTCCATCGTGGGGGATTCCGCTTTTGAGCTTGCCACCGATCTGCATCAGGAAGACGGCTCCTTTGTCTTTCACAATGCGGTATTCCCGTTCCTTTGGGGTGCAGTCCGGGTACAGGTCTTCCAGTTCCTGGGAGGTGATAAAGAAAATCTCTTTGGGAAGGATTTCCTCAATGTAATCATACTGGATCGCCATGTATTTTTCTGTTTTGCGGAGTACCTTATAGATGGTGCGAACAGTATCCTGCAGTGTTTCCACGGTGCGTTCTTCTTTGGAAATGATCTTTTCCCAGTCCCACTGGTCCACGTAAACAGAGTGTACGTTGTCAAGATCTTCGTCCCGGCGGATAGCAAGCATGTCCGTATACAGACCTTCTCCATGAGAAAACCCGTATTTTTTCAGTGCATAGCGTTTCCATTTTGCCAGGGAATGGACGATTTCCGCCTGACGGCCTGGCTGGCTTTTCAAATCAAAGCTCACGGGACGTTCTACGCCGTTTAGGTTATCGTTCAAACCGGATTCAGGCGCTACAAAAAGCGGAGCGGATACGCGCAGCAGATTCAGCTTTTGGGCGAGAGTCTGCTGAAAGAAATCCTTTACAGTTTTGATTGCGATCTGGGTATCATGAAGATTCAGGTCAGAGCGATACCCGGAAGGTATATTTATCTTGTCCATGGGGGTGCCTCCTTTATTTTTCATTAAAGCTCATTATAACAGGAAGACCGCTTCTTTGCAATTTGGACTTGCAACCCATATCTAAAATCGATACAATGAGAATAGAAGGGAGGGGATACTGTGGGTGTACGAAAATGTTGTGTCTGTGAGGGTTCCATTGTGAATGGAAGATGCAGAGACTGCGGCATGCCTTACAGGAGAGATGAAGAATTGTATCATCTCAATGAAAATCGCAGGGATCATTATAAACATGCATCCAAAGAAGCCCGGGAGAAACTGGAAAAGCTGGAACGTCCTCTGAGCAGGCAGGCGGACCGCGGTACTGTGTCCTCCGGGAGCAGCAGTGCATCGAGGAGCAGCACACGGCAGACAGGGGCCTCCTCAGGAAGAGAGAACCGTCAGCGACAGAAGGAATCCGGAAACACTGCTTATCAGAGACGATATTCCTCTGCCGGCAGATCAGGCGGGATATCCATGTCAAGCAGAAGTCGTTCCCGGAGAAGTAGGCTGCTGATCGTAGTGATCCTGGTTGTGGCAATCCTGGGGATGCTGCCGGGCATTCTCTCTGCTCTGAGCGATATTGTTGATGATATATCTTATTCCTTTCAAGGTTCAACTCAGGAGAGCTATGTCATGGAGGAAAAATTGACTTCTGCGGATGTGGCGCCTGTGGGAGAGTATACGGTGGATTTTTTCGACCAGACAGTGACGGCGGGAGAATATGTGATCGGTCAGGAGATTCCGGCGGGAATCTATACAATATCTCTGATCAGTGACCAGGGGGAAGTGGATCTGAATCTGGATGACTACGAAAATGGCCTTTTTGAATTTCTGGTGTTCTCCCACGAAGAGTATGATGCGGACTATCAGGTGGAGAGTTTTGAAGGCCTGGCGCTGATGGAAGGCGGGGAACTTCGGCTGGAAGGAGCCGGAACCCTGAATTTCTATTGTGAGGAAGCGTATTATACCCAGAACTGGACACAGCAGGAAAATCCTATGGATATTTCTTATGAAGTGGAAAGTGAGATGGAAGTGGGAACGGATCTGGAACCGGGGGTGTATGATGTTGTTCTGGAAGAGGGCGAAGGAGATCTGCGGATCCAGCGGGGAGATGAGTACGGCTTTTCGTTGTACTTAAGCAGTGAGGCAGACTACGGGACAAGAGAATTTCGAAATCTGAACCTGCCGGAGGGTACGGTTCTGACATTGGAGGAGTACGGTGATGTCTGCAATGTGTCCCTGCGGCCCAGTGCTGTAATTTATCTGGAAAAAGAGAATACACAGGAGGAATCTTCGGAAACTTTTTGAAGAAATCCCATGGAATAAGAGCCAGGTCTGTGCAAGGTCTGGCTCTTGGTAGTATGACGGATCAGGAGAGTTCCCTGCTTTGTTGTGAATATTTACTGGAGCCTTGTTAGCCTGGACGCACAATGTGGCGTATAATGTATCCCTTAGACCACAGGAGTCCTTCCTGGGGCTCCCATTTCACAATGGGATCCGGAAACCAGATCAGACGAAGAAAATAAACAATAAGAAAAAGTGCCGCGCAGCCATAGATCCACGGCTGCAGACGGCGGCAGGCAAGGCCGTCTTCAAACAGGATCCAGAAAAGAAAAAGCGGAGCCATCCAGAAAAGTGGGTGGCTCTGAAACGCTGCGGCAAAATCCAGATGCAGCACATACAGCCAGGCCCTGGTCATGCCGCAGCCAGGGCAGGAAATTCCAAACAGAAAACGAAAAGGACATCCGGTAAACCAGGTGACCAGGTAATAAAGGAAAGCTACCAGAAGCAGTATTTTCAGGCGGCTCAGTATTCTTTTGCGTTGGATCGATTGCTTCATACAGGCACCATCTCTATTTCTGCTGGGAAGAATATTTGATATAATCCACCACCATCATGGCAATCTTAAAGGTCAGGGCATCTTCAAAAGTACGGATGTCCAGGCCGAATTTTTTTTCCAGCTTTTCAAACCGGTAGACCAGCGTATTTCGGTGGACATACAGTTTTCGAGAGGTTTCTGACAGATTCAGATTGTTCTCGAAAAAGGTACGTATGATGGTCATGGTTTCATCGTCCAGGGAGGAGAGACTTTCTTCGCTGAAAATTTCATTAATGAACATTTCGCAGATTGAAAGGGGAAGCTGGTAGATCAAACGTCCGATTCCCAGACGGTTGTAGCCGAAAGTAGTTTTCTGGGCATAGAAAATTTTTCCAATCTCCAGGGCCATCATAGCTTCTTTGTAGGCATTCTGCAGTTCTGTCAGGGCGCCGGCAGGATTGCTGTAAGAAACCCAGGCGTTGGTCATGGCTTCTGTATTTAACATATCCACCAGGGTGGCGGCAATTTCCTCCATGTCTTTATTGCTTTCCGTAGACTGCAGTTCATGGACAATGATGATCCTGTAATCATCAATGGCTGTGATAAAATCCCGGGTACGCGCAGAAAAAATATTTCGTACCGTAGCGGTAATCTCTTCGTCCGGCTGCTGTCTGGTCTCGGTCAGAAAGATCACACGGCGCTGATCGGGCGCTATATGCAGGCGCTTGGCTTTGTTGTAGATATCCACAGAAGAATAGTTGCCGAGAAGCAGATTCTGCATAAAAGTATTTTTGTCGGTACGTTCCCGATAAGCGTCCAGCAGGCTTTCTACCTGGCAGACTGCCAGTTCGCCCACCAGTCTGGCCTGCTGGTCTTTTCCCCAAAGAATCAGCAGGTGCATTTCTTTTGAGGACGGGCAGATTTTGAATACATGGCAGTTGGTATTGGATACGGCTAGTGCAGTACTCTCCAGGAAAGCCTGACGTTTCTGGGGGGAGGGCAATTTTTTGTCGCAGGTTGTGTAAAGGATCTTTTCATCGGGGGTCAGGAGGCAAAAATCCAGACCACTGGTTTCTTTCCATCGTGACAGAGTATTTTCCAGAGCTTGCTGTAAGGTCATGGGAATCACATCCTTTCTTTGGCCTATTATATCATAATTATACTAAAAAAGAATCCTGCACCGCAGGATTCTCCGCCTGCGGCGGGTTGCTTTTGGCAACATGCTTCTTTTCCGCCGCAGTGCGATCCACGCGGAGCGTTTTGTGTGATAGGAAAGCAGAACATTCTGTTCTGCTTTCCTATCACATAAAAAAGGATTCGGGAAATTGCTTTCCCGAATCCAAGAAGAACTGACCGATCAGTTGGTGATCACTTTTTCTGTTTCTTTGTCAAAGAAATGGGATTTCTCCATATCGAATGCAAATTTGATCGGATCTCCTGTTTTGGCAGTTGTACGCGGATCAACCCGTGCAGTTACCTGTGTGCCGTTTACATCGAAATACAGGTAAACTTCTGCACCCAGCAGCTCGTATACTTTTACTACAGACTCCATGGAACCGCTCGGGGAAGAGGAGATAAACATTTCGGAATCATGGATGTCTTCCGGACGGATACCCATGATCACGGCCTTGCCCACATAACCGCCATCTTTCAGAGCACTTGCCTTTGCAGCCGGGATTTTGATATCGCTGTCGCCGATAGTGATAAATACATCATTATCTTTCTGGGAAATTGTGCCTTCCAGGAAATTCATCTGCGGAGATCCCATGAATCCTGCTACAAACAGGTTGCACGGTTTCTGATACAGGTTCTGCGGAGTATCTACCTGCTGTACCACACCATCTTTCATAACTACGATTCTGGTACCCAGCGTCATAGCTTCGGTCTGGTCATGGGTTACGTAAATGATAGTGGTACCCAGTCTCTGATGCAGCTTGGAAATTTCAATACGCATCTGTACTCTCAGTTTGGCATCCAGGTTGGAAAGCGGCTCATCCATCAGGAATACTTTAGGATTACGAACGATAGCACGTCCCATGGCAACACGCTGTCTCTGTCCACCGGAAAGAGCTTTCGGCTTGCGGTCCAGAAGTTTTTCCAGATCAAGGATTTTGGCAGCTTCGCGAACCATTTTATCGATCTGATCCTTTGGAGTTTTTCTCAGCTTCAGTCCGAATGCCATGTTATCATATACAGTCATATGAGGATAAAGAGCGTAATTCTGGAATACCATTGCGATATCTCTGTCTTTTGGCTCCACATCATTCATAACTTTGTCGCCGATCTTCAGGGTTCCGCTGGTGATATCTTCCAGTCCTGCAATCATACGAAGGGTGGTGGATTTACCGCATCCGGAAGGTCCAACGAAAATAATAAACTCTTTGTCTTCGATTTCCATACAAAAGTCCTTAACTGCTTCGTAGCCGTTAGGATAAGTTTTGTTAATGTGCTGTAATGATAAACTTGCCATTTTCGATTCCTCCAAATTGTAATATAATTTCTAATTGAATTAAGCTTCGAGTTTTTATCTGTTAACAGTATATCTAAGAGAGGATAAACAAGCTAGGTCAGAATCGTACAAAGTTTTTTTCGGTTTCTTGACAGATTGACGAAAGAGAAATGGCGGACATTTGTGAAAAAGACGGAGGAAGGAAATGAAAGTGATTATATCACCGGCGAAGAAAATGCGGGATTTGGGGGATGAGATCAGCAGAGAAGGAGAATCCCTTACCCTGCCGGAGTTCCTGGCGGACAGTGAGAAAATACAGAGGGCCCTGCGGCAGATGGACGGAGAGGCCCTGCGGGAACTGTGGAAATGCAACGAAAAAATTGCAAAGCTGGGACGGGAGCGTCTGGAACAGTTTTCCCTGGAGAGATGCAGATCTCTGGATGAAAAGAAACAGCTGACGGCGAATACTCATGGAGGACGGGCCGGGGCAGAACATCCGGGACCGGGACAGTACAGGATCCGGAGCCGGCGGGGAACTTCTTTTGAAGAACGTTATCTTGCGCTGTGTACGCCGGCGCTTCTGGCTTATGAGGGAATCCAGTATCAGTACATGGCACCCCAGGTATTTGTGGAGAGACAGTGGGATTACGCGGAGAAGCATCTGCGGATTCTCTCGGGATTTTACGGGATCCTGCGGCCTCTGGATGGTGTAATCCCCTACCGGTTGGAGATGCAGGCCAGGCTGTCAGTGGACGGAAAAAAGGATCTGTACGCCTATTGGGGAGATCGGATCTGTCAGGCGCTGATCAGGGAAGCATCTGTGGTGGTAAATCTGGCTTCCAAAGAATACAGCCGGGTAATCGAGAAATATCTGCCGGAGCAGGTGCAGTATGTGACCTGTATTTTTGGAGAACTGATACAGGGAAAAGTAAAGGTAAAAGGAACACAGGCAAAGATGGCCCGGGGCGAGATGGTGCGCTGGATGGCAGAGCATCAGGTGGAAGAGCCGGAGAAGCTTCGTGAATTTGACGGATTAGGGTACCGGTATGAACCGGAACTGTCTGATGAGGACAATCTGGTGTTTTTGAAAGGTTCCGGTCTGTGAGAGGATTGTCCCGGCAGCAGATCTGTCCAGATGCGGCAATGGGGACAAAATGGCCGGAAGTGACCGATTTCACGGTATTACATATAGTATAACATATCTGCCGGTATGAGGCCTGTTTATTGTGGAACAGCAGACAGAGTTCCCTGGCGCCGGGGTATTTGGGGTGCCGGCATGGGCAGAATATCGGTTTGAAAATCTGGGAGGTATGTTATGAAAAAGAAACTGTTGGCTTTGTTTATGGCAGGCATACTGCTGACCGGCATTGTGGCCGGCTGCGGAGAAAATGCAGAAACGCCCGGAGAAACGGGGCCTTCTGCTGAAGCGACGGAGGAAGAATCACCGAAAGAAGCAGCAGATGGGCAAGGGGCAGAAAGCGCTGATACGGCTGAAACGGAAACACCCAAGTCCCTGACGAAGGTAACCCTCAATGAGGTGGCCCATTCGATTTTCTATGCGCCTCAGTATGTGGCCATTGAGGAAGGATATTTTGCGGACGAAGGACTGGATCTGACTCTGGTTAACGGATTCGGAGCTGATAAGGTAATGACAGCGGTGCTTTCGGGGGAAGCAGATATCGGATTCATGGGAGCCGAGGCTTCGGTCTATGCCTATCAGGAAGGCGCCACAGATCCGGTGGTGAATTTCGCCCAGCTGACCCAGCGGGCCGGAAATTTCCTGGTGGCCCGGGAGGAGATGCCGGGATTTACCTGGAATGACCTGAAAGGAAAAGAAGTGCTGGGCGGCCGAAAAGGCGGCATGCCCCAGATGGTATTTGAATATATCCTCAAAGAAAACGGTATTGATCCGGAGAAGGATCTGGAGATCGATCAGAGTATTGATTTTGGCTCCACAGCGGCGGCATTTTCCGGAGGGCAGGGGGATTTCAGTGTGGAGTTTGAACCTTCGGCCACTGCCCTTGAGGAGGAAGGCGCCGGCTATGTGGTAGCTTCTCTGGGTGTGGATTCCGGGTATGTGCCTTACACCTCCTACAGTGCAAAGACCAGCTATATGGAAGAACATCCGGAAGTGATCCAGGGATTTACCAATGCTCTGCAGAGGGGCATGGAATATGTGCAGACCCATACGCCGGAAGAAATTGCCTCTGTGATCGCGCCGCAGTTTCCGGAAACGGATCTGGATACCATTGTGACCATTGTGAATCGTTATCACGAGCAGGATACCTGGAAAGAAAATCTGGTGTTTGAGCAGGAAAGCTTCGAATTGCTGGAGGATATCCTGGAAGAAGCGGGAGAACTGGAAAACCGGGTGCCCTATGAAGAACTGGTGACAACAGAATATGCTGAGGCCGCTCTGAAATAAACGATCGGAGAGGCAGCCTGCCCAGGTGATGGAACAGCAGGCGGACAGTAAAAAGAGATGCTGTGGAAAAGGATTCGCGGCATCTCTTTTTAAGCTGCAGGATTCGGGTATTGAAAGATAACGGACGAATTGCTGCCTGCTTTGTTCCTGGAATATCAATTACTGTCAGCTGTTATTATAGAAGAATCTGTCTGACCTTTTCCAGGGGAATCCCGCAGGCGGATGCGATTTCATTGTCAGAGCAGCCGTTCATCTGGAGCCGGATCACTTGTCGGGCCAGTTGGATTCCCACGGCTTCGCCTTTGGCTTCTCCCATGGAAATGCCATCTTTTCTGCCTTCTTCCCTGCTGTCTTCAATTAAGTCCAAAAGAGCCTGACACATATTATGTTCACCTTCCTTATCTTGATAATCTTTCTTCAGTATATTTCCCGAGTGGGACATGACCCGCAGAAGCTACCAGGTACTGGAGTCCAGGTGGGAAAATACTGCCTTGTTTTCTGTTACATATTCCAACAGTTCTGTTTTGCTGGCGTCTCGCTGCAGGAAACCGAATACATACTGCAGGTCTATTTGGAAAAACGGAAGGATTCCGTTCGGAAATATCTTCGGGGAGGATCCGGTTTTTTCCATGGAACAGTTCCACGTTCAGCAGATATGCCAGGCGGCGCGGATCCTCAAAGTACATTTTGGAAGCAAGATCTTTTTCTCCCAGAAAAACCTCCTTTCTGCAGGAGATCTCCGGATATTCCCTGGACCTCTCTGCCAGTGTTTCATGAATGGGAAATAAGCATAAAGGTCTGAGAACTGAGAATAGACCAATGCATTGAGAATTGAAAAAACTTAATTGATAAGCTTTTTATTAAATTAGCACAGATTGTTCTGAAAGTCAACAGGAGAAGCGCAATATTTGTCAGAACCCTTGGCAGGAAAGAAGAGGGGGAAGCAAAGAGGAGAAAGAAAATCCCAGAAGGGATACAGCTGTGTCCCTTCTGGGGAGAGTGAGAAGAATTCTCTGTTCGATTCCAAAGAAGATTTGAATTTAATTTAAAAAGAAAGTTTTACATATTTTTCATAGTCTGCCTCGTGTTCCGGATCTGTGCCCATCTGCCCGCCAAAATTCAGATACAGATTTTCTGTGCGGTCAGCATCCACAACGAATACCAGTGTATATTCCAGGGCTTCTGACGGAGCCAGTTCCCGGTAGAAGAAGTGGCTGTCCATTGTGCCGGCAAAAGGAGACTGATCAAAATAGATGGGAGAATCTTTTTCGGCCAAAGGATATTCCTGGGAGTTCAGCGGCTCTGTATAAGTATCTGCGTAAGGGAAGGAGCCGTTTTCTTCTGCACCCAGCCAGGTGAGGAAGGGGGCGCCTGCCCAGAAATCCAGTGTGGAGTCTGTGAGATTTTCAGCCCGCAGGGTGATTTTAACAAATTTCTGGTCTGCCAGTTCCCGGGAGGTTTCTGTATGTTCCCCATAGGAAGGGATAGTGCCGGAAACCCGTTCATAAGGTTTCAGAGTGCCGTCTGTATCCAGAAGATTCTGAATCGTTGCATAATCGAAGAAATTTTCCACAGGCAGATCCGAAACGGAATCGCAGATCTGTGCATCCAGTACTGTGACAGAAGTCTGGTCCTCTTTAGTTCCCCAGGTAAATGTCTCTCCAATCTGGTAAATCTGGCCGGAAGGTACGCCGGATTCCCATTTTTCCCGGAGACGCTGTTCTTCCAAAGCGGCGGCATCGGCATCTGCCTGCTGTTCTGCCTGTACAGTTTCGGTGTCTTCATAGGTGAGTTCCTGGTCGGTAACGGTGAATTCCAGATTTTCGGCAACTTTTGTCAGTTCCTCCATGGACAGGTCATTTCCGCCGTAAAGGACGCCCACAAAGCCTTCCGCCTGGTTGAAAAGGTAGATCCGCTTATCGAAGGTGCGGCTGGTTCTCTCCGTGTCATAGTCCAGGGTGATGAGGTCTGCCTCCATGTCGTTTATCGTTGTATGTTCCAGTTCCCTGACAGAACTGACATCCAGTGTTTCCTGGTCGTATGCCAGATGATCGGCAGTGATGACGGACAGGCTGATCCCGTTTTGGCCCAGTCCGTCTTTGTCGTATCTCAGGCTTCCCGGTTCCGACTCCTGGTAGCCTTCCGGAATATAATGGGGGGTGACGGTCACGGCATAGGGAGTCAGTTCATAGTTGATCTGAAATTCATAGGCAATGGCATCGTCGTTCTGCGTTGTGGCTCTGGTGAAAAAGCCATTTATGGCAGCAACTACGGTAACGGAGGCTACCAGTAAAATGGCTGCGGCAGCCACCGGAGCCAGGAAACGGCGAACTTTTCTGGCTGGCCTGCCTCTGTCAGGAACCGGCTGGCCTGCCGAAACGGCAGATTTTACCGGAAAAGGATGAATGGCGGTGCCGGTGTGTGATATCTTTGCAGCTTCTTTACGGATATAGCCATAGGCTTCCTGGATTTTCTGCTCCACCTGAGGAGATGTGGAAAGTTCTCGCTGCAGTATCGTTCTGATTTCTGATTCTCTGTAAGATTTATCCATATATTTTTCCGTCCTCCTTCTGGTATTCTTCTGCGAATTTTTTCCTTGCCCGTGCCAGACGGCTTTTAACAGTGTGTTCGTTCAATTCCAGCAGCTGAGCAATCTCCCGAATGTTAAATCCTTCGGAATAATATAAGACCAGGATGCTCCTGTATTTTTCATCGAGAGAGGAAAGCAGTTCCCGGAATTCATAGTTGCTGGACAGTGACTGGGTGTGTCCGGGGACGGTGTATTCCTCCGGTATATGAAGTTCCTGGTTTTTTCGAAGGCAGTCTTTGCATTTGTTGATCAGGATCCGGATCAGCCAGGTCTTGAAAAATTCCGGCTGTTTCAGGGTATCCAGTTTTTCGTAGCAGGTGAGGATTGTATCCTGGATCACATCTGCCACATCCTCTTCATTGCTCAGAAATGCTTTTGCAGTCTTCAGCATGCTCTGACGATTTTGCTCCATCAGGAGAATGAAAGCTTCCGCATCGCGGCTTTTCTGTGCCTGTATGACTAAGTGTTTCAAAGTAGGTTCCTCCAGTATTCTTAGGTGGTTGACCGGTCTGTTGATCTTTACAATCATTAGACGGAGCATAACGGAGAATGGATGCAATGTATTACGGAAATTATAGATTTGGAGAATGTACAGAAGTGGCCAGAGGAAGTATTCTGCAGATACTATTGATGTATTTGGACCTGTACACCGTTATCTGTATTCCGGATTGTGAATTTCAGACCATGCAATTGAAAGATGCGGTTTGCCAGATAAAGTCCGGTACCGAGATGATTTTCCTGCCGGCTTCGGTTTTTATCTCCGGTGAAGAAGAGTTCGCAGACCCGGGGCAGATCTTCTTCCGGTATATTGTTGCCTGTATTTTCAATGGTGCAGCGTTCTTTTTCAATATGGATAGTTATGCTTCCTTCCTGGCAATTGTAAGCAACTGCATTATCGATTAAAACGGCAAAGGCCTGTTCCAGAAACCGTTTTTCTCCATCAATCACAAAATCTTCTTCGCAGTGTATCGTTGCAGTAATCTGTTTTTCTGTGATTCGGGGATTTTGCTTCTCCAGGATCTTTTCTATCAGATTCTTGACAGACAGGCGTTCTTTTTGAAATTGATATTCTGAGGCCTCCAGACGGGAGAGAAAGACCATTTCTTTTACCATGTCGTCCATCCATTCCGTCTGTTTGACAATTTGCTCCAGGTAATATGGCTTTTTCTCTTCGCTGGTATTTTCCTGCAGATTCTCTGTGAACCCACGAATTACGGACAGCGGCGTCTTCATTTCATGGGCAATGGCATTGGTAAAATCCCGCTGGCGTTTTTCCAGAAATGCTTTCTGCTGAAAAGTCCGCTCCACGATACCGGTTACCAGAACGATGCACAGGATGGTCAGCACTGCGCCCCACAGATGGATATAGTTCATGGAATGAATTGCCGCCAGCCATGGACGCTGAACAGAACGGATCATGATCGTATAGAAGGATTGGCTGTCATAGGCGGCATCCGGATAGACATAGAAGGAAGTTTCCCTGTGAACAGTAAAATATCCCTGTTCCTGTATGTTATCGGAGACTGTACAGACATCCGGAAAAGTATGAAGATATGCATGCTCCATCCATTCCTGCCAGGTGAGGATATCATTGGCCTGGATGCCCGGAAATAAGAGACGGCCTCCTGTGAGCTGTTCTTTGTTCGGTATCTGCTCATTCTTCCAGACCAGTTCTGTCTCTGTGCCTTCAGCAGCGCGGGTATGCTGCACTTGAATGGAGGAAAGGGTATTTTCTGCAGATATGCCGATGAAAATTTTACCGGCTGTCTGGCTGTTCTCCGGAACATTGAGGGACTGCGCTTCATGTTGCGCCAGTGTTTCTAGTTCTTCATCGGTGAGATAATCATCCAGCAGAAAGCTTTTTTGCAGGACCCATGGACCGTATGATATATCTGCCAGCAGCAGATTTGCACTCTGGGCAGACCGATTTCCGTTTTCATCGTAAGCAGCGGCGGATACCAGCTGATATTTTGTGCTGTGGTTAGCGGCATATGAGCTGAGCGCCGCATACAGACTGCTGGACCACTTTTCTCTTTTTTCCTCTTCGGATAAATCCGTATTTTCCCTCAGAAAGCGGAAATCACTTTCAATCTGGGCCCGAATCTGATTTTCCATCTGCATGGCAACACGCTGGAAGTCATTTCGTTTTGCATGCTGATCTACCCATGTGGCTAGTATCATACTTAGACAATACACGAAGACAAAGGCAAGGATCAGGAATCCCCGGAGTTTTAGTCCGGTGTATCCACCAAAATGACGCTTTTCTTTGTTTCTATTCTCTTTCTTCGTTTTCATATTGATACCTCCATCCTGTAACCGGATTTTCTCACAGTATGGATCTGACAGGCGCTGCCGGCCAGCGCTTTTCGCAGCTTTTTGATGTGATTGTCCACTACACGTTCATTGCCTTCAAAGTCATAGCCCCACAGCCGGATCAGCAGCTGGTCTCTGGTGAAGATGCGGTTGGGATTTTCGAGAAAAAGCTTCAGCAGTTCGTATTCCTTGGGCGCCAGCTTTTCTGATCTGCCGACGGCGCTTACTTCATGGGTGTGAAGATTGACTGTTACATCTCCACGGATCAACAGCTCGTGTCCGGTGCCTCCCCGGAGCCTTCCGATCAGGGCCATCACCTTTGCATAAAGCACCGGCAGAGAAAATGGTTTGGTGATATAATCATCTGCGCCTGCTGCATAGCCATTGAGTTCATCTTCTTCCATAACTCGTGCTGTAAGAAAGAAGACAGGAGTTTCAGTCATTTCCCGGATTTTTCGGCAGATGGAAAATCCGCTGTGCCCCGGGAGCATCACATCCAGCAGGATCATTTGATACGTTTTTTGTTCCATTTTTTCAAGGGCCTGGTTTCCATCGTATACTGTTTCTGTCCGCCACCCCTTTGCAGTGAAATAGTCGCTCACTGCCTCTGCCAGCAGCCGGTTATCTTCTACAATCAACAATTCCAGTTCCATATGCGATTCCTTTCTTTGGTTTTTGGTTCTAAGGTCAATATACAGGGTTATTATATCCTTTTTGTATCGCTTTGGAGGATGTCCGGGAAAAATGTCCTTTTATTAAGAAATTTCCTGTTTATGAGAATGAATGGGGCTGTTTACTGACTCTGATAGAATTTTATGTTTCAAATAAAAGAGGGCATATCACACAAGGGGTGTAAAGTTCCTGTGCGACTGCCCCGAAACCGGCGCTTAACCGCAGCGCCGGTTGGTTTCGTATACTTTTCTGCGAAGGAGCTGCTGGAATTCGTCCCGTTCTCTGGGAGAAATGTGCAGCCAGGTGATTTTTCCGTCCTTTTTGTAATCTACCCGGATCCGATAGGGAGAAAGAGCCGGGCTCCTGTCCTTTTCGTGATTTCTGACAGGGGTAACATTTAAGATATCTTCGTAAGGGATTTTGTATGTTTCGATTCCAAGACAGCGGATGAACAGGTAATTATTTTCCATGGAATACCAGGTTCCGAAAAACATGGCGACAGGAAGCAGAAAAACCATGGCAAGTAAGAGCACTCCACAGATGCGGGTGGTAGATATGGTTACCAGCATTACGCCAAATAAGGCTAAAATGACCTCGCATCCCCATATCCAGAGGTCATTTACTTTTGATTTGTATTTTTTATTCATATTTACCCTCCTGTATACAGATAATCCCCCTCACTGACTTTATTATATTACATTGGTAAATTCAACTCAACTGTTTTATAGAAAATTTACATATTCGATACAGTTACAAAGAATATTATTGTAAAAATAGACAATATAATAGGAAAAAAATTGGCAAAAACAGAGAACTCAGCAGGAAATGGAGTGGATCGTGCAGTAAAGCTGCTCTGTTTCTGCCCGGGAAGCGAAGCCTTCTGAAAAAGCACTGGCGCTTCCGGCTGCGATTCCCATCCGAAAGGCATGAAGGATCTCTCCCTGTTCCATATACCCGGTGAGAAAGCCGGCCACCATAGAATCGCCGGATCCCACAGCGTTGATCAGAGTTCCTGCCGGGGCAGGGGATTCATAGCAGCGGCCATCGGACGCAGCCAGAACAGCGCCCTGTCCGCCCATAGATACCAGTACATTGGCTGCTCCCATTTCCCGCAGCTTTCTGGCGTAGGGAATCACTTCCCGGCGGGAATGGAATTGTCTCTGGAACAGACTGCCCAGTTCATGATGGTTGGGCTTGATGAGAAACGGATGAAATTCCAGTATGGACAGGAGCAGTTCCTTTTCGGCATCGACTACGATCTGTGGGGCGTGGGAGCGCAGGCGGGAGAGGATTTGTCGGTAAATATCCACTGGCAGGGAGGCGGGAATGCTTCCGGCCAGGACCAGGACGTCCTGCTCGGTGAGGGTATCCAGTTTTCGGTATAGCAGTTCCAGGCTTTCCGGAGGAATGGCAGGACCGATGCCGTTGATCTCTGTGCCATTGATATTCTGTATTTTCACATTGATGCGGGAATTTCCCTGAGAAAGCCGGATGAAATCGGTGCGGCAGTTCCTTTCCTGCAGCTTGCGTTCAATTTCTGCACCGGTAAAGCCTGCGGTAAATCCCAGGGCGATACTTTCCATCCCCAGATTCTGCAGGACCAGAGAAACATTGATTCCCTTTCCTCCGGGGAAAATCTGTTCTTTTTTTGTCCGGTTGGTCCGGCCCGGCTGAAAATCCGGTACGGTTACGATATAGTCCAGGGCCGGGTTTAAAGTCAATGTATAAATCATAGGCGTCTTCCTTTGTATGATTTGCCGACTGCAAGTTTCGAGTCATTATCTTCATTATATAGAAAGAGCAGTGAATGGGCAAGATTGAAAAAGATGGAATTCATAGATTTACATAAAAAAATATAAATTTAACAAGAAAATTTGTCTGTATTTTACAAGAATACATTGAAAAGCAGTAAAAAAGAGATTAAAATTATAAATAATTTAGTATGAAAAAGGAGGAAACGAATGTATTGCCCAAATTGTAAGAAAGAGGTAGGAGAGGATGACCGTTTCTGTCCGGAGTGCGGTACCAGAACAATTGTACAGCAGCAGTGTGCAAATTGCGGGGAGCCACTGGAACCAGGAATGTTGTTCTGTCCGGAATGCGGGCAGGCTGTAGGGGGGCAGAACAGAGGACAGGATCAGAGAGAAGAGCGTACAGCCGCCGGACGGTCATTCCGGCAGGAAGAAGATTCGGGGAAATATGAGCAGCAGCCGGCTCAGCAGAGGGACGCCGGAAGAGAGAAGTACCCGTACCAGAGAGACGCCCGGCAGGGAGCAGACCCGGGAAGATATGAGCAGCAGCCAGCTCAGCGGACAGCCGGAGAAAAACGGAAACTGCCGGCAGGAGCACTGCTGGGTATCTGTGCAGGTGTCCTGGTGATCGCTGCAGGAGTCTTTGCTCTGACACAGCTTCGGTCCGGAGACAGTGAGAAGCAGGAGGGGGAACCGGAAACCGTTCAGGTGCAGGAAGAAGGAACGGAAGAAGAAGCGCAAGAGGAAACACAGGAAGAGGCGGTGGTAATCACGCCGGAAATCTCTGAGGTTCCGGATGCTTCTTCGAATGAAGTGGTAACTGTGTTGGGTGACAACACACAGGAGGAAGAACAGGAAGAGGCACAGGAAATTCCGAAAAGTTTTGAGGGAGCAAAAGAGAAAGCGGCACAGCAGGAAGTGGTTACTGCGGGAGGACAGCTGGATCTGCAGCATATGGGGAATCTGCTGGCAAATGCCGGAGCTACATATGGGACGTATGTGCTGGACATTACCAACCAGCAGGAATACGATGGCGGCGGAGCGGAATCACCCCTGCCTGCATCTGCCCTGATTGGCGTGCCGATCCTGTTTACCATAGCAGATGGTGTGGATAAGGGAGAAATTGATCTGAATACACCGGTTACTTTTCATTATACCTTTGAAAACGGCCGGGGAAGCTTAACAAGCGCAGCGGATGGCTATAGTCTTCCGATTTCGCAACTGTTGTCAGAAGCGCTGACCAATAGTGATAACAATGCGTTGAATTCTCTGATGGACTTTCTGACACTGGAGAAGATCAATGATACCTGTCATTCGTATGGGTTTACCAGCGTGGATATGCAGAGAAAACTGATCTCTGGTTCCAGTGATCTGGAGAATTATATCAGCGCGAAAGATGCAGCCATGATGCTGAATGCAATTTACCAGGATAATTTTACAGGGATCGGGAAATCATTTCTGGAACTGAATTTTAAGATTTCCAGTGTAGATACGGCCAACCGGGGAATGTATCCTGCCTGTGTGGGCTGCGATACTTTTCTGAATCTGAATGGAATTACAGACTCACGCTACAATGAAATCGGGCTGATCCAGAATGGAGATGAGGTGTTTATCCTGTCTGTATTTACCTGTAATGGAGAAGGAACAGTTTCTGCGGCGGCTCTGACCACACTGACATCTTATGTGGTAAGCACACTGCAGGCGCAGTAGAGGGGCATGGGTATGAAAAAGAAGATTGCAGGGATCCTGGTCATCCTGCTGCTGGTGATCGCAGGCACAGCGGCTGTAACCCAGTCCTGGAAGAACAGCCGTGAGCAGGCGGAGCAGGAAGAGCGTGAACAGGAGGAAAAAGAAGAAAGGCTGGCACAGGAACAGGCCAGACTGGAGCAGCAAAAAAAGCAGGATGAGCAGGCAAAAGAGGAGGAAACGGACACAGAAGAACAGGAAGCAGAAGATTTGAGCACAGAACAGGAAGAAGGAGCAGAGGAAGAAGAAGCCGCTCAAGAGGCAGGATTGGAAGGAGAAGCCATGATCCGGCGCCCGGCAGATGCTTCTTACGGAAAAGAGGGGCTGGAAGAGCTGAAGGAAGAGCTGGAAACGATGGTAGCCGGTTTTGAAGGAGACTGGGCTGTCTATGTGAGTGATCTCACAGACGGGGAATATATGGATCTGAACAGTCACGGGGTAAAAGCTGCCAGCCTGATCAAACTTTATATTATGGGAGCTGTGATGGAGCAGGTGGAGGAGGGAAATCTGGAAGAGAATGCGCAGATTGACCAGCTTTTGCAGGATATGATCACCGTTAGTGACAATGAGTCCTCCAATGAACTGGTGCGGAGACTGAGCCCGGACGGTACGGATCATGAAGCAGGCATGCAGGTGGTGAATAGGTTCGCCCAGGCTTATGGATACGGGGATACCAGTCAGGGAAGAGATCTGCGGGATTACAGAGAAGTTCCTGCCGAAGGTGAAAACTATACTTCGGTAAGAGACTGCGGTCTGTTTTTGGAGCGTATTTACCACGGCGACTGTGTATCCGCCCAGGCATCGGCAAAGATGCTGGATCTTTTAAAACAACAGACAAGGACCTGGAAAATACCGGCCGGAGTGCCGGAGGGTGTGGTGACGGCCAACAAGACGGGAGAACTGAGCGATACGGAAAATGACGCGGCAATCGTGTACTCGCCGGGAGGGGATTACGTTCTTTGTGTTACGTCCACGGGACTTACAGACACCAGTGCGGCTCAGCAGAACATAGTGTCCATTTCCAGCACGGTCTACCAGTATATGAATGGGGAACAGCAGGAGGGATCGTTATGAGTGAAGGATATGGATATGACATGGGCCCGGGGCCTGACAGAGGAGAAGACCGGAACTATGGGGATAAACCGCTGAACCGTTCCAGACGGTATCAGGAGCAGGAGCGGTTCCGGCAGCCGGCAGTCGATCCGGAAATACAGGAACGGTTAAAAAAGATTCCCATGCCCGGAAAGAAAGCGCAGAAGTTCATAGGCATTGCAGTCTGTGTTGTGGTGGTCCTGACGGCAGGTTTTATGATCCTGTCTGGTCTCTTCGGCCCTGAGAAAGCAGCGGAAACATATGCGGAGGCAGTATTAAACGGGGAATGGGAGCAGGTGTACGGGCAAATGGAGATCCCTGAAGGAATACTGATGACAAAAGAGCATTTTCTCGCCGCGCATCCGGAAGAAGGCGGCGCGGAGGTGACCAATCTGAATGTAGAAGAGAGCGGAGACGCTTCTTCCGGAACCGAAGAATTTCTTCGGTGGTATACCGTTCAGTATATGGTAAAAGGAGAGAGCAGCATCCGGGAAATGCGGCTGCAGCTGATCCGGCAGCCGGAGAAGGCTTTTTTGCTTTTTCCCAAATGGAAAGTTTCTTCTGAGGATTTGCTGGTGAAAAACTTTGTCATTTCTGTTCCGGCCGGCTATGAAATCGCGGTGGACGGAGAGACGCTGACACCAGCCAGTCTGGCAGAAGAAAACGGAAGCAGTTACGATACATATATGGAAAATCTGTTTGTGGGAGAACATACTATTCAGGCAGCAGCCGAGAACCGGGAAACGGAAGAATTTCGTCTGGACTTGACAGAGGGCATGGATTACTACGAAATAGGACAGCTGAATGTAAGCGCAGATGCCGTTTCTGAAATGCAGACGGTTGTTCAGGAATTTGTAGGGAAAATCTATGGAGAAGCCCTGGCGCAGAGCGGGCCATCCGGGGACTATCTGAATTACTGGGCGCAGACGGGAAACAGCCTGGAAGAGCAGCAGTATATTCAGGAATCAGCTGTTCAGCTGTACGAAAGGCTTGTCTCTGATCTGCAGAGCACCTATTACGATAAGATTCAGTTTACGGATATGAGTTTTCGGAATTTTCAGAGTCAGGTAAATGAGTATTATACCGATGAAGCCGGGAATTTTTATGTGCAGCTATATGTGACGTATCAGTATGCCTATGCCTATACGGGCACGGAGACTTCCTACAGCGGGATCACAACAAAAGAAGAAGTGCAGGATGAGGGAAACAGTGATTTGACGGTTACTTTTAAATTAGAGAATGAGAAATGGAAAGTTTATTCCATGGATTTGAGCAGTGTTTATTAGAGGGGGAAAACAAATGGCAAAGTTTTGTACAAAATGCGGCAGACCATTGAAAGAGGGTGAAATCTGTATCTGTCAGAGAGAGGCACAGGCAGATGCCCGGGAGTCGGAGAAAAACAGCGGAGTACGACCAGAGAGCAGCAGCCAGAATCAGGCAAATAATAACCAGGAAGGCGCGTACTATGGCCAGACAGGGCAGGAGAATAGAAAGCAGAGTCAGCAGGGCCCTTATCAGGAGAATCCGTATCAGAGAGATTACAGGCAGACGTCGGAAGGTCTTTTCAGTGCTCTGAACGGGATTTCCAGCCAGCTTGGGGCCATTCTGGATGCGGTGTATGATTTTGTGACGCCTACAGACAGGGCAGATAAGGTGAATAACCGGATTCCTATACGGAAACTTCTGGGCTTTTCCAAAGAAGACCGGATAAAACATGTAGAAGATTGCTACGAACGGGGGGCGCAGATCGTTCCGGATCTGATCCAGCCCTGCAGTCAGGAGATTCCCATACGGCAGTACGAACTGTGCAAAGCAAGATCTGCGCTCAGCGGATCCTGGCAGGAAGGAAGGCTGCAGGTGACCAGTAAAAGAGTACTGTACCGGATGAGCGGACGCAACTGGATCGGTCCGACGCAGAAGTCCATGGAATTTGCGCTGGAGGATGTGGTCGGCATGGAGTTCAAAAACGGAAATAAACTGTGTCTGGTGGCCATGGTATTGAATCTTGTTCTGGTGAGCCTCTTCTTTGGAATCGGATCTTTTATCACCAGCGCGCTCCCCATGCTGGGCGCAGTTTTGGGGCTCATCGGTGTGATCGGGATCCTGGTTCTGCTGAAAAGACATTATTATGCGAAGGTATTTGTATTCGCTTTTGCTGTGCCGGGAATTGCCTACCTGGCTCAGGACTCCGGAAAAATAGGAGTTCTTCTGTCTGCTCTGGTATCTCTGGGGTTTTTTATTTATTTTATCCTGGCGAGCATCCGGCCCAGTTTCAGCATCAAGGTGCTGACAAAGAGCGATTCCACTGTGATCAGCATGCTGCTCAATTCTGTTGCCGGGAAAAAAATCGATGTTCTTCCGGGAAAAGATGCGGAGCGGGTGATGGATGAAGTGGGAACCATGGTGATGGATATTCAGAAATATGGAGAAGCCGGAATCCAGAAATGGAAACTGTAAAAAGAATGACTGGTTGAATCGCAAAACAGATGTCCGGTGGACATCTGTTTTGCATTGACAGGAGTGGAACGGAGACTGTACTGCGGAAGAGAGGAAGAATGCTGCCGGAAGAAACCCGCCGCAGGCGGAGAATCCTGCGCTGCAGGATTCTTTTTTATTTTGTCTGCATATGATGAGTAAAAAGGAAACAATAAGGAGTTTGTATGGAATTATATGGGATTGATGTAAGCGCGTATAATCCGGTGACCAGTTATGCCCGGGTGGCGGCTTCTGGCAGGAAGGTGGCCATTCTTCGGGTGACTGAGCGCAATAATCAGCCGGATCCCACGTTTGAGAGGAATTATAAAGGATTCCGTCAGGCAGGTATGAAAGTGGGAGTTTATAAGTTCAGTTATGCGTTGTCCGCGGCGGAAGCGTCTCTGGAGGCAGATTCCGTATTAAGGGCGCTGAAGGGGAAAACGCTGGAATTTCCGGTCTTTTATGATATGGAGTGGTCCAGACAGAGAAGCCTGCCTGCGAGCCAGCTGGCTGCGGTGATCCGGGAATTTCGTCGAAAGATCGTGGATGCCGGCTATCTCTTTGGCATTTACTGTAATCTGGACTGGTATAATAACGTATTGGATGTAGAGGGATTTCCTTATGATTATTGGATTGCGTCTTATCCTTACAATGACCGGGGAGTCGTTGTGGAAAGTCTGCGTCCGGCTCACGGGATTGGCTGGCAGTACAGTTCGAAAGGAACCGTCCCGGGAATTGACGGAAATGTGGATCTGGATGTTTTTTACAAAGACTATACGGGCGGATCGGCAGATCAGCCGGAAAGAGAGGAAGGAGATGGGGCAGAGGCGAATGATGATTGGATAAAACGGCTGCAGAGTGCTGTTGGAGCTGTCCCGGACAATATTCCGGGGCCGGAAACCCTGTCAAAACTGCCTCTTCTGAAAGAGGGAAGCCGGGGAGAAGTGGTCCGTCTGCTCCAGGAGCGTCTGGGAAATCAATACAGGATCGGTGTGACCGGTGGTTATGACGGCATCTACGGTCCTGGAACGAGAGCGGCTGTAATGGAATTTCAGAAGCAAAAGGGCCTGTCCATCGACGGGATTACAGGGCAGAATACATGGAAGGCACTTTTGGGGGATGACTGAGCAGAAAGAGTCCCTTGTCAAATTCGGAAAAAGAGCTATAATTTGAGACATACCGGGGAAAAAGTCTGATCCTGAAAATCTCTAAAATGAGGAAAAACGGACGGATCCCCCAGAATACGAAATCAGAAGAATGGAGGTACCGAATGAAACTGGGATTTATCGGATGCGGAAATATGGCATCAGCGATCATCAAAGGGATACTGAAAAATGAAATCTGCAAAAAGGAAGATATTATTGGTTCCAATCCAACAGAGGAAGAATGCAGCAGCAGCAGGGAACGGCTGGGAATCCGGACCACACAGGAAAACAGAGAAGTAGTGAGAAATGCAGAGGTTGTATTTTTGTCTGTGAAACCGCAGTTCTATGCGGAAGTGATCCGGGAAGTGAGGGAGGAAATCCGCCCGGAGCAGGTGGTGATCACCATCGCTCCGGGAAAGACAATAGAGTGGGTCACAGAGCAGTTTGGAAAACCTGTGAAGCTGGTCCGCACCATGCCTAATACACCTGCTCTGGTGGGCGAAGGAATGACAGGAATGTGTGCCAATGAGCGAATAACCGAAGAGGAATTGCAGATGGTAAAAAAACTTCTGGAAAGCTTTGGCGAGGTGGAAATCGTACCGGAGAGACTGCTGGATGTGGTAGTGTCTGTCAGCGGCAGTTCTCCGGCATACATCTTTTTGCTTATTGAAGCAATGGCGGATGGGGCAGTGGCGGACGGTATGCCGAGAAAGCAGGCGTACCGGTTTGCTTCGCAGGCGGTGCTGGGCAGCGCGAAAATGGTACTGGAAACCGGAATGCATCCCGGGGAACTGAAAGATATGGTATGCTCCCCAGGAGGTACAACAATGGAAGCAGTGCGTGTCCTGGAACAACACGGATTTCGCAGTGCTGTGATAGAAGCCATGAAAGCCTGTGTCAATATGAGCCGTAATATGTAAAAAAAATCGGGAATAGCTGCACTTTTATGCAAAAGAAATAGACGAAGTGCAAATAAAGAATTTGCATTCGCAAAGGTCAAGTGATACAATTTATTTGGAACGTTTATTCAGTTGAGATTTGATGTATTCGCGAATATATGCCTGCTCATCCGCGGAAAGCTTTTGATAATCCAAAAAAGTACGAACAGCGTCTTCCGACATGATCTGGTCGGACAGGCTGCCCCGTATAAGAGAATCCAGACTGACATCCAGAATAGCTGCGATCTCGGCCAGCATATCCCAGGAAGGCATTCGCCGTCCGTTCTCATAATTGCAGTATGTTTGGCGCTGAATATGGAGAAGTTCGCTCATCTCCACCTGCGTATATCCATGAGCACGGCGAAAGGCCCGAAGATTTTTCGAGAAATTTAATATATCCATATGCCACCTCCTCATGTGTTATTGCCATTATAACAAGTGGCGTGGGAAATATCTTCTATTAGCAACAAAACGAATACTTTAAATCTGCATTTAAAATTCAATGAAAATTCGCATAATTTGGCGGTTTTCAGAGGTTCAGGAAGGTTGGGAAAGGAGTCCGAATAAATGGTATGGTTGATGGATTGGGGAATGAAATTAAAGGAAAGCAGACAGTTCCCAAAACGTTTTTTGGGAAATATACTCTTGGTTTTTCCAAGAAGCTATGCGGCCTGGCTTGTATGGAAAACAGAAAAAAATACAGATCAGAGGGACATCCTTTAGAGGATGTCCTTTTCTGTGTCAGACTGAGAGCGAAATGGATGCTGGCTTAAAGTGCTGTTGTGATATGCAGTGGAAAAAGTAACTTCTTCAGCGAACCATTCCGGAGGCGTGAATGCCATGGCTTCCGCTTCTGTGGAAAACTCCACCTCTGCCAGCAGCAGGCCCTGGTGGGCGCCGTGAAACACATCCAGTTCAGCTGTCAGTCCGTTTTCCAGGGGAATGCAGTAGCGGGTCTTGGAAATCAGCAGGCCGTCGGCTTTCGGCTTCAAATGTACATAAGCCTCTTCCGTAAGCGGAAGATTGTATTCTTCCCGGCTCATCAATCCTTTGGATTTATAGGTCAGTATATAGGTATCGTCCTGGCGGCGGATACGGACTACAGGTGCGGTACAGAGATAGCCCTGCTCGATTTCGTGGCTTTTGTATTGGGACAGATGTCCGGGCAGAGCTTTGATCAGAAATTTTCTTTCTATTTCCATGGGGATCACCTCGCTTTTTTTCTTATCTTCAGTATACCCTTTTGATTGTAAATAGGAAAGCAAAATGTTATAATTTTTCATGGAAATCGAAAGTATACAGAGGGCGGCAAAGCTTTGAAAAGCAGCCATGTTCTGTATGAATACAGTGATCAGGAGGCGGATATTATGAGAAAAGTATATGTATTTCTGGCGGATGGATTTGAGGAGATTGAGGGACTTACTGTTGTAGACATTTTACGTCGTGCACAGATAGATGTGGAGACTGTTTCTGTAATGGGAAGGGAGGAAATCCTGGGGTCTCATAAGATCAGGGTGAAAGCGGACCGTCTTCTGGAAGAGATCCGGCCGGAGGAGGCGCAGATGCTGGTGCTTCCGGGAGGCTTAAAGGGAACGGAGAATCTGGAGCAGTGCCGACCACTGCTGGAGGCAGTAAAAAAGGCATATGATGACGGCAGAAAAGTGGCAGCCATCTGTGCGGCGCCCCGGATCCTGGCAGGGCTGGGGATCCTGGACGGAAAGAAGGCCACAGTATATCCGGGAATGGAGAGTTATCTGGCAAAAGCGGATGTACAGAAAGTGCCGGCTGTAACAGACGGAACAGTGACCACCGGCAGAGGGATGGGAGCGGCGGTTCCCTTTGCGCTGGAACTGACAGCAGTTCTTCTGGGACAGGAAAAAGCAGCGGAGATTGGCCGGCAGATCGTGTATCAGCCGGGAAACTGATGTGTGTACTGCGGCAGAAATGCCGGAAGCATTCCTGTACAGGATCAGGGCCGGAAAAGCGGCCCGAAAAAAGAACGAAAAAAAGATAGAAAAAAGCTGGTGTTTTCCGGAGTTATATGATATAGTATAACAATGACTGTGAATATGGAGAGGTATGCCAAGAAGCACGCGGCTTTTCCATTTTACATGGATAATTAAGGAGGAGTTGTCAGGAATGAGTTTACAGGTAGAAAAATTGGAAAAAAATATGGCGAAGCTTACGATCGAAGTTTCTGCTGAAGAATTAGAGAAGGCAATTGAAAAAGCATACCAGAAGAACAAAGGAAAAATCAGCCTTCCGGGATTCAGAAAAGGAAAAGCCCCAAGAATCATGATCGAGAGAATGTACGGAAAAGGAGTTTTCCTGGAAGACGCAGCGAATGCTCTGATTCCCGGTGCATATACAGAAGCCGCACAGGAGAGTGAACTGGAGATTGTATCTCAGCCATCCATCGATGTGACACAGCTGGAAGCCGGAAAGCCATTCATCTTTACAGCGGAAGTAGCTGTGAAGCCAGAGGTAACACTTGGCGAATATAAAGGTGTAGAAGTGCCTAAGGCAGACCGCGATGTGAACGATGAGGAGATCGAAGCCGAACTGAAAAAAGAGCAGGAAAACAATGCCAGAACCATTACCGTAGAAGACAGAGCTGTGGAGAACGGAGATATTGTAACTCTGAACTATGAAGGCTTTGTAGACGGCGTTGCCTTTGAAGGCGGCAAGGGGGAGGATTATCCTCTGACCATTGGATCCAATACTTTTATTCCGGGCTTTGAAGAGCAGCTGGTAGGAGTAAAGGCCGGGGAGCCTGTGGAAGTCAATGTGACCTTCCCGGAGGAATACCAGTCCAAAGAACTGGCAGGCAAGGCCGCTGTATTTAAGTGCGAGATCAGCAAGATCGAAGCAAAGGAACTGCCGGAGCTTGATGATGAGTTCGCAAAGGACGTTTCTGAATTTGATACACTGGAAGAATATAAGGCAGATATCAGAAAGAATCTGACAGAAAAGAAAGAAAAAGAAGCCACACGCGCCATTGAAGACGCCGCAGTGGATAAGATTATTGAGAATGCCACCATGGAGATCCCGGATGCGATGCTGGAGACTCAGGCACAGGATATGGTCAATGATTTTGCGAGAAGACTGCAGGCTCAGGGCCTGAGCATGGAGCAGTATATGCAGTTTACCGGAATGGATGCAGCAGGCATGAGAGAGCAGATGAAGCCTCAGGCTCTGAAACGTATCCAGAGCAGACTGGTACTGGAGAAGATCGCAGAAGTGGAGAATATCCAGCCGACAGAAGAGCAGATCGATGAAGAGATTCAGAAGATGGCTGAGATGTATAGGATGGAAGCAGACAAAGTAAAAGAAATGATCGGCGAGTACGAGATGGAGCAGATGAAGAAAGATCTGGCTATCCAGCAGGCAGTGACACTGGTTGCTGAGGCAGCAAAAGAGGTTTAAGCCGATCAGACAGGAGGAGTAATATGAGCTTAGTACCTTATGTCATTGAGCAGACGAGCAGGGGAGAGAGAAGTTATGACATTTATTCCAGGCTGCTGAAAGACAGGATCATTTTCCTGGGTGAAGAGGTCAACGATGTGACCGCAAGCCTGATCGTAGCGCAGCTGTTATTCCTGGAATCCGAAGATCCGGGCAAGGATATCAGTTTTTATATCAACAGTCCCGGCGGTTCTGTAACAGCGGGCATGGCTATTTATGATACCATGCAGTATGTAAAATGCGATGTGTCCACGATCTGTCTAGGAATGGCTGCGAGCATGGGAGCATTCCTGCTGGCAGGCGGTACAAAGGGCAAGAGACTGGCTCTTCCGAACTCTACCATTATGATTCATCAGCCGTCCGGCGGAGCACAGGGACAGGCAACAGAAATTCAGATCGTTGCAGATCACATTGCCAAGACAAAACGGACTCTGAACGAAATTCTTGCGGCCAATACAGGTCAGCCGCTGGAAGTAGTAGAAAGAGATACCGATCGCGATAACTATATGTCCGCAGAAGAAGCGAAGGCATATGGTATCGTAGACGGCGTGATTTCGCACAGATAATGTAACCATAGATAAGACTCCCGCCTTTGGTGGGGGTCTTATATGATTCCCGTTGAACAGACGGGGGAAGGGGAATGAATGATATGGCAGAAAAGATAAGGGATACAAGAGTGAGATGCTCTTTCTGCAATAAAACCGAGGACCAGGTGCGCAAACTGATCGCAGGTCCCAACGGTGTATATATTTGTGACGAATGTATCGGAATCTGTTCCGAGATCATTGAAGAAGATTTTGCGATTTACGAGGAAGATCAGCTGTCTTCCGAGATCAACCTGCTGACACCGGAGGAGATCCACAGCATTCTGGACGAGTATGTCATCGGACAGGATGAGGCCAAGAAAGTTCTGTCGGTGGCAGTATATAATCATTATAAGAGAGTTATGGCCCCCAAGGATCTGGATGTGGAGCTGCAGAAGAGCAACATTCTGATGCTGGGTCCAACAGGATCCGGAAAAACACTGCTGGCCCAGACCATGGCGAAGCTTTTGAATGTGCCTTTTGCCATTGCGGACGCCACCACTTTGACAGAGGCCGGATATGTGGGTGAAGACGTGGAGAATATCCTGCTGAAGATCATCCAGGCCGCAGACTATGACGTGGAGCGGGCCCAGTACGGCATCATTTATATTGACGAGATCGACAAGATCACCAGAAAGTCTGAAAATGCATCCATCACCAGAGATGTATCCGGTGAAGGCGTGCAGCAGGCTCTGTTGAAGATTCTGGAGGGAACCGTGGCCAGTGTGCCGCCCCAGGGAGGCAGAAAGCATCCCCATCAGGATTTTATTCAGATTGATACCACTAATATCCTGTTTATCTGCGGCGGTGCATTTGAGGGCATCGAAAAGATCATTGCCAGCAGAAAAGATACCAAATCCATTGGATTTGGAGCAGATATTGTAAAAGTCAAAGATCAGAATGTGGGCGAGCTGCTTAAAGAAGTAATGCCGGAGGATCTGGTGAAATTTGGCCTGATTCCGGAATTTGTAGGACGTGTGCCTGTGGTGGTGACGCTGGATGCGCTGGACGAAGCAGCCCTGCTCCGTATTCTCCGTGAGCCGAAGAATGCGCTGACCAAGCAATACAGCAAGCTTTTTGAGCTGGATGGCATCGAATTGAAATTCCAGGATGAGGCCCTGAAGAAAATCGCAACAAAATCCGTGGAGAGAAAAACAGGAGCCAGAGGACTGCGGGCCATTATGGAAAATACCATGATGGATCTGATGTATAAAGCACCTTCCGACAACACCATCCGCAGATGTGTGGTGACGGAGGACATGGTAGACGGAAAAGGTGAGGCAGAGATTGAATATGGAGAGCCGGTGACCGTTCCGGCAAGAAAACCTTCCAGAAGCCGGAGGAAAGGAAAATCCGTGACTGCCTGACAGAGGGAGGAAAAAAATGAAAGACACTATTTGTATGCTTCCGGCCATTGCACTGCGGGGGACCACAATACTGCCGGATATGATCGTGCATTTTGATATCAGCCGGGCCCGTTCTGTGAAAGCGGTGGAGGCGGCTATGCTGGAGGATCAGAAAATTTTTCTGGTGACCCAGAAAAATCCGGAGGTGGAATATCCGGGACAGGATGAAGTATACCAGATCGGAGTCATTGCCTATGTTAAGCAGGTTGTGAAGCTTCCGCAGAATATTCTGCGGGTTCTGGTGGAAGGGACCGAGAGGGCGCAGCTTCTGTCTTTTCAGGAAATGGAGCCGTATCTCAAGGCTGAGGTGGCCCGGTTCCCGGAAGAAGAGGAACCGGTCTTAAATGCCAATATGGAAGAAGCCATGCTCCGGAATATGAAAGAGCTGTTTCATGCCTATTGTCTGGAAAGCGGCAAGGTGAGCAAAGAGCTGGTGGCACAGATGATTCAGATCACGGATATCCGTCATCTGGTGGATCAGATCAGTGTGAACCTTCCCCTTTTCTATACAGACAGGCAGAAGCTGCTGGATGCAGTAAGCCTGGAGGAACGCTACGAAGTGCTGGGCGGACTTCTGACCAATGAGATAGAAATTCTTCAGATCCGTCAGGACATTCAGCAGAAAGTGAAAGCCCGGGTAGACAAGAACCAGAGGGAGTACATCCTGCGGGAGCAGCTGAAGCTGATCCGGGAAGAACTGGGAGAGGATAATACCCAGTCTGATGCGGAAAAATATCAGGAGCAGCTGAAAAAACTGGTGGCGTCCGATCAGGTGAAAGAAAAGATTGCCAAAGAAATCGAACGGTTCAAAAGTCTTGGAGGAAATGTTTCTGAAAGTTCGGTATCCAGAGGATACATTGAAACGCTGCTGGGACTCCCCTGGGATAAAAAATCAAAGGACGCCAGTGATCTGAAAGAGACTTTCCGGATCCTTCAGGAGGATCATTATGGTCTGGAAAAAGTAAAAGAGAGGATCATGGAGTTCCTGGCTGTCCGTACACTGACAGAGAAGGGCGAAAGCCCGATTCTGTGTCTGGTGGGACCGCCTGGAACAGGCAAGACGTCCATCGCCAAATCAGTGGCAAGATCTCTGAACAAAAAATATGTCCGGATCTGTCTGGGAGGCGTTCGGGATGAGGCGGAGATCCGGGGACACAGAAGAACGTATATAGGCGCCATGCCGGGGCGGATCACCGCCGGACTGGCAGAAGCCGGTGTGAGCAATCCCCTGATGCTGCTGGACGAGATCGATAAGACCAGCAATGACTATAAGGGAGATGTATCGGCAGCCCTTCTGGAAGTGCTGGATCCGGAACAGAACAGGCACTTCAGCGATCACTATGTGGAGATTCCCCAGGATCTGTCGGAAGTATTGTTTATTGCCACAGCCAATGATGTGTCTACGATTCCGAGGCCACTGCTGGACCGTATGGAAGTGCTGGAAATTTCCGGTTATACGGAAAATGAAAAGGAACACATTGCGGAAGAGCATCTGATACCCAAACAGCTTCGGGAAAATGGACTGAAGAAAGGACAGCTTTCCATTCGGAAGGCAGCTCTGAAGAAAATCATCACCGGATATACCAAAGAGGCAGGCGTGCGGAATCTGGAGAGAAAGATTGGACAGATCTGCCGCAAGACAGCCCGAAGAATCCTGGAGGACGAGCAGGAAAAAGTGGTGGTGACTGCCAAAAATCTGGAAGAATTCCTGGGAAAAGAGCGTTATAGTGTGCACATGGCCAATAAGAAAGACGAAGTGGGCATTGTCCGCGGACTGGCATGGACCAGTGTGGGCGGTGATACCCTGGAGATCGAGGTCAATGTGATGCCGGGTAAAGGGGAGATGCTGCTGACGGGACAACTGGGAGATGTAATGAAAGAATCTGCCCGTACAGGGATCAGCTACATCCGCTCTGTGGCAAAAAAATATCATATAAAACCTGAATTTTTCCAAAAGAATGATATTCATATACATATTCCGGAAGGAGCCGTACCAAAAGATGGTCCTTCAGCCGGAATTACCATGGCCACTGCCATGCTTTCAGCCATTTCCGAGACTCCGGTCCATGCGGAGATGGCTATGACAGGAGAGATCACGCTTCGGGGACGGGTGCTTCCCATTGGAGGCCTGAAGGAGAAGCTTCTGGCCGCAAAGGATGCCCATATTAAGAAAGTGCTGGTTCCCAGAGAGAATGAAAAGGATATACTGGAAATGTCTGCAGAGATCACGGATGATCTGCAGATCGTATATGTGGAAACCATGAAGGAAGTGCTGGAGGAGGCACTGTGCTGATAGAGAGGACGGACAGAAACCATGATAATTAAAAATGTATCTCTGGATATTGTATGCGGACCTACCAGCCGTCTGCCGGAAACAGACTGGCCGGAGATTGCTTTTGCCGGAAAATCCAATGTGGGGAAATCATCTCTGATCAATGGGCTGATGAACCGGAAAGCTCTGGCCAGGACCAGCGCACAGCCGGGAAAGACCCAGACTATTAATTTCTACAATATTAATGACTGTATGTATCTGGTGGACCTTCCGGGATATGGCTATGCAAAGGTTTCACAGACAGAAAAAGAAAAATGGGGAAAACTCATTGAACGGTACCTGCACAATTCCAGAATGCTGAAAGCGGTATTTCTGCTCATCGATATCCGTCATGCACCATCGGCCAATGATAAAATGATGTATGACTGGATCGTATATAATGGTTTTGACCCGATTATTATTGCAACGAAGCTGGATAAGCTGAAGCGCAGCCAGGTGCAGAAAAATGTAAAATTGATCCGGGAAGGACTGAAGCTTCCCGGAAGCACCCGGGTAATCCCTTTCTCAGCCCAGACCAAACAGGGAAGAGAGGAAATCTGGGAATTAATGGATTCTATTCTGGAACTGAAAACAGAACATGACGAATAATGGAGAACACGGTACAGGAAGGAGGGATGGTCATGGGCATTATTAAAGCCCGAAAGCTTGGATTTCAATATGTGAAATATGATGAAGACGGGAATGTGGAGGAGACCAGCCAGGCAGTGGATCATGTGGATCTGGATGTAAAGGAAGGCGATTTTGTGGCGATCCTGGGCCACAACGGCAGTGGGAAATCCACGCTGGCAAAACATATGAATGCCCTTTTGATCCCTTCTGAAGGAACCCTGTGGGTAGACAGCCAGGATACGGCAAAGGAGCCGGAGCTTTGGAAAATACGGCAGAAAGCCGGGATGGTGTTCCAGAATCCGGATAATCAGATCATCGGTACGGTTGTGGAGGAAGATGTGGGATTCGGACCGGAAAACATGGGAGTTCCCACAGAGGACATCTGGCAGCGGGTGGATGACAGTCTGCGGAAGGTGGGAATGTTGGCATATCGGCACCATTCTCCCAATAAGCTGTCCGGCGGACAGAAACAGCGGGTAGCCATAGCCGGAGTGGTGGCTATGCACCCGAAATGCATCATTCTGGATGAGCCTACAGCTATGCTGGACCCCAATGGAAGAAAGGAAGTGCTGAAGGCAGTCCGGGAGCTGAACCAGAAGGAAGGAGTTACGGTCATTCTGATCACCCATTATATGGAAGAAGTGATCCTGGCAGATCAGGTATTCGTCATGGATGAAGGAAAGATCGTGATGAAAGGAACGCCAAGGGAAATTTTTTCTCAGGTAGAACTGCTGAAGAAATATCGTCTGGATGTGCCGCAGGTGACTTTACTGGCCCATGAGCTGCGGCAGGAAGGCGTCTCGATCCCGGAGGGTATTCTGACAATAGAGGAATTGGTGAGCGCGTTATGTCAATCGAATTGAAACATGTTACCTACACATACAGTCCCGGCACTGCATACGAGATCCATGCGCTGGAAGATATTAATCTGGTAATCCCTGACGGGCAGTTTATTGGAATGATCGGACATACAGGAAGCGGAAAATCCACACTGATCCAGCATTTGAACGGACTGATCCGGCCGACTTCCGGTGAAGTGCTGTATAATGGCGAAGATATCTGGCAGGAAAAATATGATCTGAAATCCCTCCGCAGTCAGGTAGGGCTGGTGTTTCAGTATCCGGAACATCAGCTGTTTGAAGTGGACGTAATCTCCGATGTGTGTTTTGGTCCGAAGAACCAGGGGCTGTCCCAGGAAGAAGCAAAAGAGCAGGCCAGAAAGGCGCTGGATTCTGTAGGAATCGGAGAGGAGTTTTACAGCAAGTCTCCATTTGAACTGTCCGGCGGTCAGAAAAAACGGGTGGCCATTGCCGGTGTGCTGGCCATGAACCCGAAAATCCTCATCCTGGATGAGCCTACGGCTGGTCTGGATCCCAAAGGAAGGGATGAGATCCTGGATCAGATTGCTTTGCTCCACAAAGAGAGAGGAATTTCCATAGTGCTGGTATCTCACAGTATGGAAGATATTGCCAGATATGTAGAACGTATTATTGTTATGAACCATGGGAAAGTTGCTCTGGACGGAGCGCCCAAGGAAGTGTTTTCCCATTATAAAGAGCTGGAAGCCATGGGGCTGAGCGCACCCCAGATTACTTATATCATGCAGGCACTGAAGGAGCATGGACTGGATGTGGATGTAACAGCAACTACCGTAGAGGAAGCGAAGGCATCTATTCTGGAAGCGCTGAAAAAACGATAGAGAGGGAGAACAGATGATTCGAGATATTACACTGGGACAATATTATCCTGTTGATTCCGCGCTGCACAGGCTGGATCCCCGGACAAAATTTATCGGCACTCTGGTGTTTATTGTTTCCATTTTTGTTTTTCAGTCAGCACTGGGGTATGTTATCGCCACAATTTTCCTGGCATCCATGATCTTTCTGTCAAAAGTACCGGTGAAATTCATGTTCAAAGGTCTGAAGGCAGTATTTTTCATTCTTTTGATCACAGTGGTATTCAACATGATCCTGACGCCGGGAGAGACGCTGTGGAGCTGGGGATTTTTGAAAGTGACCAGAGAAGGTCTGATTATGGCCGGAAAAATGGCCATTCGCCTGACGTATCTGGTGATCGGTTCTTCTATCATGACTCTCACCACGACACCCAATCAGCTGACAGATGGACTGGAACGTCTGATGCAGCCTCTGGCAGCGATCCATGTGCCGGTACATGAGATTGCCATGACCATGTCCATTGCCCTTCGGTTTATTCCTATTTTATTAGAAGAGACGGATAAGATCATGAAGGCGCAGATTGCCAGAGGAGCGGATTTTGAAAATGGAAATCTGATCCAGAAAGCAAAAAACATGGTCCCGCTGCTGGTGCCGCTGTTTATTTCCGCTTTTCGCCGTGCCAATGATCTGGCTATGGCCATGGAAGCCCGCTGCTATCATGGCGGAGGCGGCAGAACACAGATGAAGCCGCTGAAGTATAAGAAAAACGATATGGCGGCCTTTGCAGTGATGGTGATCTATCTGGGGGTCAGCATTGGATTCCGTATCAGGGGGATCTGATGGGGCCGCATGGACAGAGGCAGAGCAGGAAGAGAAATGATCTGGAGGATACAATGAAACGAGTAGGATTGGTTGTGGCCTATGACGGCACAAATTATTGCGGCTGGCAGAGCCAGAACAATGGAATTACCATACAGGGAGAACTGAACCGGTGTCTGTCGGAACTGGTGGGAGAGGAAATTGAGACCATCGGAGCCAGCCGTACAGACGCCGGTGTTCATGCCATGGGAAATGTGGCGGTATTTGATACCAATGCCCGGATGCCGGCGGAAAAATTTTCCTATGCGCTGAATACCCGGCTGCCGGAAGACATCCGGATCCAGTTGTCAGAAGAAGTGGAGCCGGATTTTCATCCCCGGTACTGTGAAAGTGAGAAGACTTATGAGTACCGGATTTTGAACCGGCGTTTTCCGGTTCCTACGGAACGGCTGTATTCGTATTTTTATCACTATGCGCTGGATGTGGACAAAATGCGGGCTGCCACCTCTTATCTGATCGGGCAGCATGATTTTGCCAGTTTCTGCGGTGCGAAAGCGCAGGTGAAAAGTACCGTACGGATCATCACCCGGATAGAGGTGGAGCGGTACGGAGATATGGTGACCATCCAGGTTTCCGGAAAAGGCTTCCTATATAATATGGTAAGGATCATTGCCGGAACGCTGATCCAGGTGGGAAACGGACAGTATCCGCCGGAACATGTGAAAACGATTCTGGATGCCTGTGACCGGGAAATGGCCGGACCCACGGCTCCGGCTCACGGTCTGACCCTGATGGGAATCCGGTTTCTGGAGTAGGACACAAGCCCATGACTATGCAGCCATATGTTTGTCAAAGCGATCACCCTCAGCAGATAAATCTGCAGGATGATCGCTTTTGACATCTGTATGGCAGGATCGTGAGAAAAGCCTGGGAAAATTAAGAAAAAACAGTTGACACGAATTTGAGAGTATAATATAATATCTCAATGTGACGAAGTGCGAAAACGTCAAAGCCAAAGCCCCGGCGATGATGTTTCTACAGCGGTCCGGACATTACCGCTTTTGCAGACACGTCCTAAGACATAAAGAATTCGCGGCATAAGAACGCGGTTACAGATTGTGGATAGAATAAACGGGAGGTAAGACCATGAAGACTTATATGGCTAATCCAGATAAAATTGAGAGAAAATGGTATGTAGTTGACGCTACAGGCTGCACACTGGGCCGTCTGGCTTCTGAAGTGGCAAAAATTTTAAGAGGAAAAAACAAACCGGAGTTTACACCTCATGTAGATACCGGTGATTATGTGATTGTAGTTAATGCAGAGAAGATCAATGTGACCGGCAAGAAGCTGGATCAGAAGGTTTACTACCATCATTCCGGATATGTTGGTGGAATGAAAGAAACTACCTTGGCAGAGATGTTGGCTAAAAAACCTGAGAAGGTGATCGAGCTGGCAGTAAAGGGAATGCTTCCAAAAGGACCTTTGGGAAGAACCATGTACAAGAAACTGTTCGTATATGCTGGACCTGAGCACAAACACGAAGCTCAGAAACCGGAAGCATTAACATTTTAATGAGGAGGTAGAGAACATTGGCTAGCGCAAAATTCTACGGAACAGGAAGAAGAAAATCATCAGTAGCAAGAGTTTATCTGGTACCTGGAACCGGTAAAATTACCATTAATAAAAGAGATATCGATGACTATTTTGGATTAGAGACATTAAAGACCATTGTACGTCAGCCTCTGGTAGCAACTGAGACAGTAGGCAAGTTCGACATCATGGTAAATGTTCATGGCGGCGGTTATACAGGACAGGCTGGTGCCATCAGACACGGCATCTCCAGAGCGCTTCTGGAAGCTGACGCAGAGTACAGACCGACTCTGAAAGCAGCCGGATATCTGACCCGTGACCCACGTATGAAAGAACGTAAGAAGTACGGCCTCAAGGCTGCCCGTCGCGCTCCGCAGTTCAGCAAGCGCTAAACTTTAT
>UQMI01000022.1 GCA_900542045.1 uncultured Blautia sp. | reverse complement strand
GCACGTCCGGTTCTGAGAGGGGTAAGCTCCGTAAGGAGCTTACCTACTTACCAAAATAGAGCATTCTGTTCTGACTTTCCTATCACACAAAACGCTCCGCATGGATCGCTTTGCGGGGACCAGGAAGTAAGAGACAATCCGTCCGGTATCTTCGGATACCCTGAGATTATATGGAGATATACTGAGAAAGGAAGGAAAAGGCAGATGAAGCTGTACAATACCTTATCAAAAAGAAAAGAAGAATTTGTACCCCTGGAAGAGGGCAAAGTAAAAATGTATGTATGCGGGCCTACCGTATACAACCTGATCCATATCGGCAATGCCAGACCCATGATCGTCTTCGATACCGCCCGCCGTTACATGGAATATAAAGGTTACGAAGTAAATTATGTTTCCAATTTTACGGATGTGGATGACAAGATCATCAAAAAGGCCATCGAAGAAGGCGTATCCGCAGAGGAAATTTCCCAGAGATATATTGCTGAGTGCAAAAAAGACATGGAAGGCATGAATGTAAAACCGGCCACGGTGCATCCGCTGGCTACCCAGGAGATCAACGGGATGATTGAGATGATCCAGACCCTGATCGACAAGGGTTTTGCCTACCCGGCTGCTGATGGCACTGTTTATTTCCGGGTGAAAAAATTTGGAGAATATGGAAAATTATCCCATAAGAATCTGGAAGATCTGCAGTCCGGCTTCCGTGCTCTGAAGGTATCCGGAGAAGAGCAGAAGGAAGATCCCATGGATTTCGTTCTCTGGAAACCCAAAAAAGAAGGAGAACCCTTCTGGAAATCACCCTGGTGTGACGGACGTCCGGGCTGGCATATCGAATGCTCCGTTATGTCCAAGAAATATCTGGGCGAAGAGATCGACATCCATGCAGGCGGAGAAGATCTGATTTTCCCTCATCATGAGAATGAAATCGCACAGAGCGAATGCTGCAACGGAAAGCCGTTTGCCAGATATTGGCTGCACAACGCTTTCCTGAACATTGATAATAAGAAAATGTCAAAATCCCTCGGGAACTTCTTTACAGTACGGGAGATCGCCCAGGAATATGATCTGCAGGTGCTGCGTTTCTTCATGCTGAACGCCCATTACAGAAGTCCGCTGAACTTCAGCCGGGACCTGATGGAATCCTCCAAGAATGCCCTGGAGCGTATCGTGACCTGTGTGGATCGTCTGAAAGACATCCTGAAGACAGCCGGAGAAGGGACAGAGAACAGCCAGGAGCCAGTGGGAGAACTGGAAGGCTTCACTGCAAAATTCGAAGAAGCCATGGATGATGATATCAATACAGCAGATGCGATCTCTGTGATCTTTGAACTGGTTAAATTTGCCAATACACAGGTGAAGGAAGACAGTTCCAAAGCGTTTGTGCTGGCGGTCAGGGATAAGATTGTGGAGCTTTCCGATATTCTGGGACTGATTGTGGATAAGAAAGAGGAGATCCTGGATGCGGACATCGAAGCGCTCATTGAAGAACGTCAGGCTGCCAGAAAGGCCAGAAATTTTGCCAGGGCAGATGAAATCCGCAATCAGCTTCTGGAACAGGGCATCATTCTGGAAGATACCCGTGAAGGAGTAAAATGGAAGAGAGCATAAAATATCTGAAGGAGCAGTTCCATCTGGGGCAGCAGGATATCCGTACCTATTCCCCGCTGACACTGGCCTATATCGGAGACGGCGTCTATGAGCTGGTGATCCGTACTTATCTGGTGGAGCAGGGAAATTGTCCGGTTAATCAGCTGCACCGGAGGGCCAGCCGTCTGGTGAAGGCGTCGGCCCAGTCTGCCATGATCGAGGCGCTGGAGCCGCATCTGACCCAGGAAGAACTGCAGGTTTATAAACGGGGGCGAAATGCCCACTCTGTCACCATGGCCAAGAATGCGTCTATGGTGGACTACCGGCGAGCTACCGGGTTTGAAGCGGTGATGGGCTATCTTTATCTGAAGGAAGACTGGAAGCGCATGATCGATCTGGTGAAAATCGGCCTGGAGTCTCAGAATGTCCAGTTTGTCCCGGAAGACAGCTGTGAGAAATAAGCGGACGGAGAAAATGGAGGAAATGGTATGAGCGAGCAGATAGAGGGAAGAAATGCGGTGCTGGAGGCTTTCCGTTCCGGCCGCAGTGTGGATAAACTGTATATTCTGGACGGATGTCAGGATGGACCGGTGCGGACCATCGTCCGGGAAGCAAGGAAAACCGATGCGATTCTGAATTTTGTTTCCAGAGAACGTCTGGATCAGCTTTCGGAAACAGGGGCCCATCAGGGTGTGATCGCCCAGGTGGCAGCCTATGCGTATTCCACAGTGGAGGATATGCTGGAGAATGCCAGAAAGAAAGGAGAAGCGCCGTTTCTTTTCCTGCTGGATAACATCGAAGATCCCCATAATCTGGGAGCTATCATACGGACAGCGAATCTGGCAGGGGCCCATGGAGTCATCATTCCCAAACGCAGAGCGGTGGGGCTGACGGCAACGGTGGCAAAGACATCGGCAGGAGCTCTGAACTATACGCCGGTGGCGAAAGTGACCAATCTGGGCAATACCATAGAAAGTCTGAAGAAAGAAGGGCTGTGGTTTGTCTGCGCGGATATGAACGGACAGACTATGTACGACCTGTCTCTGACCGGTCCGATGGGACTGGTGATTGGAAATGAAGGCGAGGGCGTCAGCCGGAGCATTCGGGAAAAATGTGATTTTACTGCTTCCATTCCCATGAAAGGAGACATTGATTCTCTGAATGCATCGGTGGCGGCCGGAGTTCTGGCTTATGAAATTGTACGGCAGCGTCTGCAGGCGGCAAAATAAACGGAATTTTTGGAAAAGTTGTATACAAAAACTCGATGGAAAGAACAGGTGTTGATCTCACATCTGCTGTATATGAAGAGGTAGTTATGGAACGATATCAGGGATATACAGATGAGGAATTGATTCAGAGACTGCGGCAGGGCGAAGAAGAGATCGAGGAATATTTGCTGGAAAAGTACAAAGGTATGGTCCGCAAAGCTGCCAGAGCCATGTACCTGATCGGCGGAGAAAATGAGGATCTGGTGCAGGAAGGGATGGTGGGCCTGTTTAAAGCCATACGGGATTATTCGCCGGAGAAAGCTGCATCGTTCCAGACATTTGCACGCATTTGCATTGAACGGCAGCTGTATAATGCTGTTCAGGGTTCCAACCGGCAGAAGCACCAGCCGTTGAACTCCTATATTTCCCTGAGTCAGAATAATACGGAAGAATTTCATCTGGGGGAGCTTCTGGAGCAAAGTCCGGAGTCCATTGTCATCGACCGGGAGAATGCCAGAGACATGGAGCGGAAAATTCATCAGTGTCTGAGCAGATTTGAAAATCAGGTGCTGAATTATTATCTGAAAGGATATGGGTATGTACAGATTGGAGAGATTCTGAGAAAATCTCCCAAATCCATCGATAACGCGCTCCAGCGGATCCGCGGAAAGGTTCGGGAATGCATTGCGCAGAGCCGTCAGAAAAGTAAATAGGGAGGAAATTCCCGGCTTTTTTCCAAAAGAAAAAAATAAATTAAAATAAATTCGAAAAAAATGTTGACATCTGAAGAAATCTTTGATAGAATCAAGAAGCTGTGAGTGATACAGAACAACACAGAGATGCTGATGTGGCACAGTCGGTAGCGCACCTCATTGGTAGTGAGGAGGTCACGGGTTCGATTCCCGTCATCAGCTTGAACCGAATTCCCCGGAATACTGAGAGTACAGTAGTCCGGGGCTTTTCTTTGCCTGGAGTGGGAAATAGATCGTGAAGACCAGATGTGTGTTTGCGAATTTCAAATGATCATTGGAAGAAAATTTTGCACATAAGCTATTGAAGAGAAAGAGCCTGTAAATCGCTGAGTGATCGGAGGAAGCGGAATCCGTTCTCAGGACGATTTGCGGGCTTGTTTTTGTATATGAAGGGGGCTATATTCTTATAATTGAAGTCGCAGGGGGTAAGTATTATCTATATTTCGCATCGTCTGGAAGAAATCATGGATATCTGTGATTCTGTTACCATTCTCAAGGACGGTACATATGTGGATACGAAGCCCATTGAACAAGTGACAAAAGAAAGCCTGGTACAGATGATGGTAGGCCGTGAGATGAGCGACATCTACAACATCCAGCACTTTGAACCGGGCGAAGAGCTGCTTCGGGTAGAAAATTTCAGTGACGGAAACCATTTCGAGAACATCAATTTTTCTGTTCACAGAGGAGAGATCCTTGGATTCTTCGGATTGGTAGGTGCCGGAAGAAGCGAGATCATGCGGGCTCTGTATGGAGCGGAACGGTATACATCCGGAGAAATATATCTGAAGGGCGAAAAAACACATATTAAAAATCCCGAAACAGCATTAAAGAAAGGAATCGGCTTCCTGACAGAGGACCGGCGTGCCGATGGTCTGGCGCTTCCTTTGGAAATTAAAACGAACATTAATATGAATTCCTACGATATGATCAGCAGAGGAAGCATTATCAATCTGAAAAAAGAAGACAGCCGGGCAGAGGACTTCTGTAAGAAAATTAATGTAAAGACGCCGAGTATCCGGCAGATTGTGGGAAATCTTTCCGGTGGAAATCAGCAGAAAGTTGTAATTGCGAAACTCCTGTGCCGTGATCCGGATATTATGATCCTGGATGAGCCTACCGTTGGAGTTGATGTGGGAGCAAAAGAAGAAATTTTCAAGCTGATTGAAAATCTGACTAGAGAAGGAAAAGGAGTAATTCTGATTTCTTCTTATCTGCCGGAAGTAATGGGACTGGCAGACCGCCTGATCGTTATGGCAGCAGGTAAGATAACGGTCGAATATGGCAAAGAGCAAATGGACAGTCTGACAGAAGAAGAAGTTCTGATGGCAGCGTCAACAGAAGAATAGAAGTGAGGGAGGCCATAGTTATGAATAAAAAGAAATCATCTGATGGAGTCAAGCATTTTTACAATACAACGGAGTTTTCTCTGGTTGCCATTATTGTTGTGCTGTTTATTATTTCGGTTGTGAGTACAGATAACTTCGCGACGGAATACAACCTGACAAATCTGCTGAAACAGTGTTCGATCATTGGTGTACTGGGAATCGCAGAAACATTTATCATTATTACAGCGGGAATCGATATCAGTGTGGGCGCGATTACAGGTCTTTCCTGTATGGTCCTGGCTCTGCTGCAGTCCAAAATGGGTATGGGTGTCGGAGCTTCTGTGCTGGTTGCAGTAATCATAGGGCTGATCTGCGGTATTTATAATGCACTGATTATTTATAACTTCAAAGTTCCTCCTATGATCGCTACCCTTGGATCGCAGACAATCATCCGTGGTGCAGTAAAGATCGTGTCGGATGCGAAAACAATTTCCGGATTGGATAAGGATTTTACTGTATTAGGCACAGCTTCTGTATGGAAGATCCCCTGTCTGGCTATCATCTGGATCGCCATTGCGGTTCTTGCGTTCCTGATTCTGAAATATACGATTTTTGGCCGTAATCTGTATGTACTTGGAAGCGGAGAAGACGTAGCCAGATTAAGTGGTATTAAAGTTGGAAAAATGTACTATATGGCATATGGACTGTGTGGTCTTCTCTGTGGTGTGGCAGGTGTTATGCTGTCTGCACGTATCAACAGCGCAGTTCCCACTGCAGGGCAGAGTTATGAGATGGATGCCATTGCGGCATCTGTAATTGGCGGCGCATCACTGACAGGAGGAAGAGGTGCCGTAACCGGAACGATTCTTGGTACGATTTTGATGGTACTGATCAATAATGCCGGAACACAGTTTGGATTGAATACATTTGTTCTGGAAATTACGTCTGGTGTGCTGATCACAGTTGCTGTTATTATCGACCAGATGAAAAATACAGTTAAGAAATAAAGCAGATATAAATCGTGCAGAAAGGCAGATCCTGATTTTTGAGGATCTGCCTTTTTTTGTTTGTGTGACAGGGAAGCAGAACGTTTTGTTCTGACTTTCCTATCACACAAAAACGCTCCGCGTGGATGGTTCTGCAGCCTGTCCAAAACGCAATAAAAAATGGAGCATATGGGATTCGAACCCACGGCCTCCACAATGCGAATGTGGCGCGCTCCCAGCTGCGCTAATGCCCCATAAAAATAGTATAGCACGATCAGAGAGGAAAAAAAAGAGGTTCTGTAAAAAAGGAGGGCCGGACTATTACAGCCCGGCAGTATGAAAAAAGAAAATGTATTTGAAAAAGGTTTAATGCCTTTGTTTGATTATGAGTATAGCGGCAGACTGTGAGGATTTTGTGGAGAAGTTTTGAAGAACCTGTGAAAAAATGATATGATAAATAAAAAAATAGGAAAATAATTGAATGGATTTTCTCTTTCCAGTCGTATTAGAAGTGAAAAGGAAAATACGATTTCGAAAAAGGAGGAACATGACATGAAAAAATTATTTGTAGGAACCGTGTTGACAGTGGTTTTGTTTACCATGGGGGCGGTAAGTGCATTTGCGGCCGGTCCGGGAAGGGGCAGAAATTATGTGGACGCCAATGAAAATGGTATCTGCGATTATGCGGAAGAGGAAGATTACTATTGCGCAGATGAATCATGTCCATGGTATGGAACGGAGCATTATCATGGCAGAGGCAGACAGAGTCACAGCGATGACAGACACCAGTACTGCAGCGGTACCCAGGACAGAGTAAGACAGGGCGGCGGATGTCATGGAAATGGAAGGTGCAGAAGATAACAGACGGGGTTCTTTGTTATGCGCAGTGAACAGGAAGCGAACAGGGCCATTGAACGGTATGCAGATACCGTTCGGCGGCTCTGTATGATACATTTGAAGAATTATGCGGACACGGAGGACATATTTCAGACAGTGTTTTTGAAGTATGTCCTTAGTTCTGTTTCCTTTGAAAATGAAGAGCATGAGCGGGCGTGGTTCATACGGGTAACCATCAATGCATGTAAAGATTTGCTGAAAAATTTTTTCCGCAGTCATACCGTATCCATAGATGCTGTTGCGGAACAGACAGCGGCCTTGCCCCCGGATCACAGAGAAGTACTGGAAGCGGTTCTGGCATTGCCGGTTAAATACAGAGATGTGATTTATCTGTATTATTATGAAGAGTATACGGCTCCGGAGATTGCACAGATTCTGGGAAAAAATGTGAATACGGTTTATACACTTCTGAACCGTTCCAGGAAAATACTGAAGGAAAAGCTGGGAGGTGATGGATATGAATGACCGCCTGAAAGAAGTTTTTGATGAAATTCATGCGGAAGAAGAGTTGAAAGAGAAGACGATGGTTGTCCTGGCCCGGAGAATACAGGAAGAGCAGAGAAAAAAGGGCGCTTTTCGTTACAGACGGCTGGTACCGGTGCTGCTCTGCTGTCTTTTTCTGCTGGTTGGTTTTGGCGGATACAGGCTGTGGTTCACGCCTACCCTGGTGATCAGCATAGATGTCAATCCATCACTGGAGCTGGGCATCAACCGATTTGACCGGGTGGTTTCCATGGAAGGATATAACGAAGAGGGAAAAAATCTGCTGTCCGGATTGAATATCTGGTTTCAGGAGTATTCCCGGGCATTGGAACAGATACTTTCCGGAGAGGAAATGACCCAATATCTGGAAAATGACGAAGAGGTTACGATCGTAGTGGTAGGAGACAATGGAGAGCAGAGCAAAAGAGTATTGTCCGGAGTTGCTTCCTGCACCGAAGAAACAGAAAATACTTGTTGTTATGAGGCCGATCCGGAAGAAGTGGAACAGGCTCATGATGTGGGAATGTCTTATGGAAAATACCGGGCGTTTCTGAAATTGCAGGCGCTTGATCCTTCTGTTACGCCAGAGGAAGTGCAGAAGATGACCATGCGGGAAATCCGGGAACGGATAGCCGGGCTGTCCGGCACAGACAATACCAACGGATCTGGATCCGGCAGCACAGAGACAAGCGGGGAAGCCTGCAGTACCCAGGAAAGCCACGAATCCCATGGCGGAAACGGGAAAAAAGGGGAAGGCCAGGGCTATGGAAACAGTGGATCTCATGGAGAAAATCACGGAGAGGCCCGCAGAGGAGGCCGGGGATATGGCAGACATTCCTGAGAACATGAAAAAGCTCCAGACAAAAGGAGGGCCGGGTTTCAAACGAAACCCGGCAGTATGAAAAAGAAAAAAGTTTATATAAAAGGATTGCTTTCCTTATATGCTTATACTATACAGAGAAATTGTGAAGTACATGTGAGAGTCTTTTGAACAATTTGTGAAAGCAAAATAAAGAATTCCTAAACGAATTCACAGATTATTTAGAATTAGAGAGAAAAGTGGAGAAAAAAGAAGAAAAATTATCAGACAAAAGTAGGCAGGATTTATTTATGAATTGCACAAAAATAAGCAGAAAAAAATAAAAACAGGAGGGCCCTCTTCCGGCGCAGTATACCGGCAGACGGCCCTTTTGTTTTCTGGAAATTTCCAGTCTGCTTCGGATAAATTACAGAAAGAAAATAACAAAAACTTAAATTGTGTTTTGGATAGTTCCATGATATGATGGATTCATAAGGCAGGTGTGGGATTTTTGGCATTTGATGTCAGGATTTTGATGTGGGAATGGAGAAAAAATCTGCTGATCTGCCAAACGAGCGGAGATATTGGAGGTGGAAAAGAAAAGTGAAAAAGAAATGGAGCTGGTATCTGGGGGCAATCTTGCTGCTGGTACTTCTGTGGACGGTTCCGGTCTATGCCGGAGAGCAGGGGATCCAGGGGCTGACACAGATCGGAGCTGGCGAGAAGACGGTTAGCCTGTCCTGGCAGAGACCGTCGGAGAGTGTATATTATGAAGTCTATACCTCTCCGTATGGAAAAGGGGATTATACCATGCGAAAGAGTATCCATTCCTCTCTTACCCGGGTTACGACCAGTGTTTCGGTTCCGTCTGCAGGACGATATTATGATGTGCAGGTGGTGGCCTATGACAGAGAGGGACAGGAGACAGGACGGGATGTCCTTTTCCGCTGTGCACCGGCGCCGGGAAAGGTGACGGGAATCCAGCAGAAGAGCCAGTATACCCAGCAGCGGATGAAACTGACCTGGGACCGGCAGGAGGCAGTATCCGGGTATGAGGTGGAACTGTATCAGTATTCCAATAAGGCCAGGACTGTGATAAAGGCCAGGGCGTCTTACAGCACCGTGTCCATGAGCCGGGACCAGCTGTACCGGATCCGGGTGCGGGGCTATGTGCAGCTCCGGGTGAACGGAACCTTGAAGAAGATTTACGGGCCTTATGGAGTGACCTATACTTCGCTGCAGCCCCGGTTATCCTTTAAAGGCCGGGATGAAAATTCAGTGACAGTGAACTGGAGACCGGTGCAGGGAGCAGACAGTTATGCGGTGTTTGTTTCCCGCAGTCAGAAGAGCGGCTATCAGAGAGTGGATATTGTGCAGTCGCCTACGGCAGTGATCAAAAATCTAAAGCCCAACGTCAGATATTATGTTCTGGTGCGGGTGAACAAACGGGTTGGCGGTGTGCTGTATCGTTCGCCGTTTACCTATGTATACCCTGTGCGGATCGATACCACAGGAAGTTCGGGAAATACAGATGCCGGATTTCAACTGGAGACGTAGCAGCGGAGAAAAATACAGGTGGAAGCTGGTTGGAATCCGGCTTCCGGCTGTCTGGGGCGGAAGCTGCGAAGGGAATCCCTGTGTATTCGCATTGACAGGGGATATGGAGAAGAAGTGTGAAAAAAGAAAAGGAACGGCAAAGCCGTTCGGAAAGGAGAAAAGATGGGGAAAAAAGGCAGAATCTGGAAAAAACTGATGGCGGCGGGCATTCTGGCGCTGCTGCTGACCGGAGTGTGGAGTGTAACAGCGCTGGCATCCGGGTTTGAAGAAGTGGAAAGTTCAAATGATCTGCTGGGATATCTGCCCCAGGTGGAGAATCTCAAACAGACGAAAGCCACGGATAATACCATTACTATCCAGTGGCAGAGACCGGCGGGAGCGGAGATGTACGGGATCAATCTGCGTGTAAAAGGCGAGAGCAGCTATGAAAGGATCGCAGAGTTTAACTCCAGTAAGTCAACCGTATCCTACACAATCAAGAATCTGAAATCCAATACTTTTTATGAGGTACAGGTATTCGCTGGCAATTCCGGTGATCCATCAGGAATGACAAAAACCATTCAGTGCGAAACTACTCCGGGAATGGTAGTGGGACTGAAGTACAGTTCCAATACGCCAAGCAAGAAAATGACATTCCAGTGGAATCGGAAGCAGACAGCAGACGGATATGAGCTGTACAAATATTCTCTGGAGGGAAAGATGCTTTCCAGGTACGAAGTGAAACAGTCTAATCTGAGCAAGATCAGCAAGACCATTGGTGTGGGAGGTAATTTCTACAGTTACCGTATCCGTGCTTATACCATGATTAACGGAGAAAAATGCCGTGGACGGCTGCGTTATTTCTATACGTCCCTGCAGCCGGAGATCACGAAGATCTATACCGTTAACAGTACCAGTGTGAAGCCGGTGTGGTCCAAGATCAACGGTGCCAGTTATCAGGTTTATCTGTCCACCAGCAAGAACGGAACGTATAAGAGGGTGGCTTCCACAAAATCCAATCAGGCGGTGATCAAGGGTCTGCAGAAGGGAAGAACCTATTATATCCGGGTGGATGCCACCAGGAAGATTAACGGCACTACCCAGAGAAGTCCTTTTACTTATTACTGGCGGTTTACCAAGAATTAACAGGCGGAAGCGGAAATCCCGGAATTGGAAACAGTTCCGGGGTTCTTTTTTATGACAGAACTCTTTACGGAACAGAAAAACAGAAAGTATTATTCTTTTATCAGAGTTGAAAAAAACACATTGAACTCTTCACAGAGGATTGGAAAAATCCTTTTAAAATCAGGGAATATATGATATGATATTAGGACTGAAAAGAATTTCGAGGAGGGTTTTCCGTGGAAAAAGAAGTAACTTCCAAAAATTTTATAGAGTTGATTATTGAAAAGGATCTGGCCGAGGGGGTATATGATACGGTGCATACCCGTTTCCCGCCGGAACCGAATGGCTATTTGCATATTGGCCATGCAAAATCTATTCTGCTGAATTATGGTCTGGCAGAGAAATATCATGGAAAGTTTAATATGCGTTTTGACGATACGAACCCCACGAAGGAGAAGATCGAATTTGTGGAATCTATTAAGGAAGATATCCGCTGGCTCGGGGCGGACTGGGAGGATCGTCTCTTTTTTGCGTCCGATTATTTTCCGCAGATGTATGAAGCGGCAGTTAAACTGATCAAAAAAGGAAAAGCCTATGTCTGCGACCTGTCGGCAGATGAGATTCGCCAGTACAGAGGGACTCTGACTGAGCCGGGAAAAGAAAGTCCTTACCGGAATCGGAGCGTAGAGGAAAATCTGCGCCTGTTCGAAGAGATGAAAGATGGAAAATATGGAGATGGAGAAAAGGTGCTGCGGGCCAGGATCGATATGGCTTCTCCCAACATGAATATGAGGGATCCGGTTCTGTATCGTGTGGCTCATATGACGCATCATAATACAGGGGATCAGTGGTGCATTTATCCCATGTATGATTTTGCCCATCCCATTGAAGATGCTATTGAAGGTATTACCCATTCTATCTGTACCCTGGAATTTGAGGACCATCGTCCTCTTTATGACTGGGTGGTGCGGGAGCTGGAATATCCCCATCCTCCCAAGCAGATTGAATTTGCCAAGCTGTATCTGACCAATGTGGTGACCGGGAAGCGATATATTAAGAAGCTGGTGGAAGAGGGCATTGTAGACGGATGGGACGATCCCCGTCTGGTTTCCATTGCAGCTCTGCGCAGAAGGGGATTTACACCGGAATCCATCAAGATGTTTGTAGACCTCTGTGGAGTGTCCAAGGCCAACAGTTCTGTGGATTATGCCATGCTGGAATATTGTATCCGGGAGGATCTGAAGCTGAAACGTCCACGGATGATGGCGGTGCTGGATCCCATCAAGCTGGTGATCGACAATTACCCTGAGGGGGAAGTGGAATATCTGGAGGCGCCTAATAATATGGAGAATCCTGAACTGGGCAGTCGGCAGATTCCTTTCGGAAGAGAGCTTTATATTGAGAGAGAAGACTTCATGGAAGTGCCGGTGAAAAAGTACAAGAGACTGTATCCCGGCAATGAAGTGCGTCTGATGAATGCCTATTTTGTCACCTGTACAGGTCTGGAAAAAGATGAAGAAGGAAATGTAACAGTGGTGCATTGCACCTATGATCCTGCGTCTAAGGGAGGAAATTCTCCGGATGGCCGGAAGGTAAAAGGAACCATTCACTGGGTGGCTGCGGCCAGAGCGGAGAAGGTACAGGTACGACTGTATGAGAACATTATCGATGAAGAAAAAGGGGTTTATAATTCCGACGGCAGTTTGAACCTGAATCCCAATTCGCTGACCGTGGTGAACGGATATGTGGAGCCTGCTCTTATGGAGGCAAAAGCCGGCGACAGTTATCAGTTTGTGAGAAACGGCTTTTTCTGTGCGGATTCTCATGATTCGAAGCCAGGTGTGCCGGTGTTTAACCGTATCGTATCTCTGAAGAGTTCCTTCAGACTGCCAAAAGACTGAGAACCTTACCCGGCAGGAAACTTTTTTCTGCCGGGATAAAAAGGATATACTACTTTAGACAAAATACAGGGAGGATTTTCAAATGAAAAAATTAGTAGTAGCAAAAAAAGACGCTTGTATGGCATGTAAAGCATGTGAAGTTGCCTGTTCAGAGGCATTTTACAAGGAGTTCGACGAGGACAAATCCTGCATTCGGATCAGTGTGAAAAAAGATGGCGAAACTCCAAAACCCATGGTATGCGTACAGTGCGGCAAATGTGCTCAGGCCTGTGAGAGCGGCGCTATCACTCAGAATGCCAAAGGAGTTTATACTGTTAATAAGAAGCTTTGTACCGGATGCGGCAAATGTGTGGAAGCCTGTCCATTTGGCCTGATGGTAAAAGCAGAGGACAAACCTACTGCCAGCAAATGTATTGCCTGCGGAATCTGCGCAAAAGCCTGTCCAATGGATGTTCTGGAAGTAAAAGAAAGCTGATCGGCAGGATCGGCAGTGTCTGCGCAGGCAGAAGGTATTTGTTTAGCTAAAATAAGGGGACTGTAGATAATGAAAGAAGCAAAGTCGAGAATCTGGTTGCTCAGTAATATGAAAACGATCCTGATCGTGCTGGTGGTATTTGGACATATTCTTCCCAGAGTTTCAGGACTGGGAGAAATACGCACAAATCTCCGCATTTTTATCTGGATGTTCCATATGCCGGCATTTTTATTCGTTTCCGGCTTTTTATCCAAAAATCTGGAGAAATGCAGAGAGAAAGCTGTCAGTTCCAGATTGGTGCCCTATGTGGTCATGACATGCATCGTAGTGCTTTCCAGAACATTTTTGGGAGGAAAGGATTTTCATTTTTCCCTGGTGGTTCCGGTGCTGACAGCCTGGTATTTTCTGGTACTGTTCTGGTATGCCATGTTTACACCGGAGGTGGTGAAGATCCGCTGGTGTTTTTTGTGGGCGGTATTGTTATCTCTGGGGATCGGTGTGATTGATGGTGTAGGAGATGCCTATGCGTTTTCTAAGACATTTGCTTTTTTCCCCTTTTATCTGGCAGGGTATTACTGTAAGGAAGAACATTTGCAAAAAATCAAAAGTCTGCCGAAGATATGCAGTCTTTTTGCTTTTGCAGGAGCAATGGGAATTGCCTGGTGGTTCCACACAAGAGAAAATGTGGATGTGGTTGTAATGTTCAGCCAGAAAAGCTCTTACCATGCGCTGGGGCTGGGAGATCTCCAGGGAATCCTGTACAGGGGCCTTGGGTTTGTGGGAGCAGTTCTGATGATCTTTGTGCTGATCCAGCTTTGCTCCGCGAAGAAACGGCCGTTGTCTTATATCGGAGATAATACGCTGGTGGTCTACAGTTTTCATATGGCGTTCCTTTATCTGATCGACTGGCTGGGTCTGAACAGGAATACCGGGTTTTTTGCTCTGCAGTTTTTGCAGGTGATCCTGTTCACTGCAGTAACCGTATTTCTGCTGTCGCTTCCAATCTGGAACCGATTGTACCTAAAGTTCCTGAATGGGATCTGCAATTTGTTTCTGAAAAAAGAAGACAGTCAAAATTCTTAATGTATGCAGCACTGCCGCACAGATTATCTGTGCGGCAGTATTTTTTATGTGCTGGGGAAGCAACCCGCCGCAGGCGGAGAATCCTGCGGTGCAGGATTCTCTATGTGCTGGGAAAACAGAATGTTTCTTTGAGGCCCTATGCCGTCAGTTTGCGGCATGCGCAGGTGTTCCCTGAATGCGGTCAATGAGAAGGGATGAGATCGTCACTGTGATCAGTGAAAAGACAATGCGGGTGAAAGGTATGTAAGTCAGGGAAAGTGCCAGCACTGTCAAATCTGTGAATAAATAAGAGCGGGATAGATTCCAGTGTGTCAGGCGGGAAATAATGAGTGCCAGAGCATCATCACCGCCGCTGGATCCCCCCTGCCGTATGATGATCCCCACACCTGTACCGACAAAAATCCCGCCGAGGACGGCAGCCGGCAGAGGCCAGGAAGACAGATCCGGCATCATGGGCGGAAACAGTTCCCAGATTTTGTAGAACAGAGAAACACTAAGTGTGGAAATAAAAGATGTCCGGATAAATTGCCATCCCAGGTATTTAAAGGCAAGCAGATAGCAGAAGATATCCAGGAACGGGGTAATAACAGCCGGTGATAAGCCCAGCCAATGTTCGATCAGAAGCATCAGGCCGATGATTCCGCCTTCTGTAATGCCGGTCCTTTGATGGATATTGTGGATCCCAAAAGAGCAGATGGCAGCGCCAATCAGGATCCATATGATTTTTTTCCATGATAAACCTTCAGTGACCTGCCGTATAAAAATGGAAATCCGATTTTTCTGCATAAAAAAGCCTCCTTGTGTGTAATGTCTGCAGAAGGTATAATATAGGATATAGTTACTATAATGTCAAGGGGGAAATATGGATAATTATTTTTCTATCGGCGAGCTGGCGAAATATCAGAAAATATCCAAGCAGACGCTGATCTTCTATGATAAGATCGGCCTGTTCCGACCCGCCTATGTGGATCCAAATAATGGATATCGTTATTACAGCACAAACCAGATTGATTATCTGGATACTATATTGGTTATGAAGAAAATGGGTTTTTCCCTGCAGGAAATCAAAGAGCACATGCAGCATTACAACATTAACAGCAGTCTGGCGGCACTGCGAAGACAGCTTGTCACTCTGGACAGTCAGATCCAGGAACTGGAACTGATACGGAGCCGGCTTCTCCACCGCTGTAGTCAGATGGAAGATGCCCAAAAGTACAGTGAAGGAGAATGTGCTGTTGCAACAGAAGAGGTAGGGCCGCAGTATATCCTGTATCACAAAGTAGAAGAGCCGTATGGCCCAGGGGAGGTCGGTATTGCAACAAAAAAATGCTTTGCCGATTATTTTCAGAAGCAGTTGCCTATTTTCTTTCAATGCGGAGTGGTGGTTCCCCTCCGGCATATTCTGGAGGGAAGGCCGGGAGAAGCGGTGCTGGCTTTTCTGCCTATTGAGAAGACAGACGCTGCGGAGAATATCATGGAGCTTCCGGCCGGAACGTGTGTCAGTGTCTGTCATATAGGAGATTATGAGTCCATCGGGCACTCCTATGAGAAAATCCTGGAGTACTGCCGCCGTAATTCGCTGAAGATCCTGTCGGATTCCTATGAATTCTGTATTAATGATTATATTACTACTTATGATGAAAGTGAGTACATTACCAGGATACAGATGTATGTGGAACCGGAAGAGAAAAATGACTGAGAACAGAAGATGGGGAGAAAAAGCCTGAGACTTTCTCTCCCCATGCATAAATTTCCGGATGGATTTTTGCGGTTCCTCCAGTCAGGCAGCGCAGTCTGACCGAAAGCTGGCTCGCAGCTGATCAGGAAAGCTCTTCGGCTTTTTCGGAAACAGCATCTGCCGCATCAGAAACGGTTTCTTCTGCAGCTTTCTGGATCGTATCTGCAGCTTCCGCAGCTTTCTGAACGGCTGTATCAGCAAGATCATCCACGGTCTCTTTTGCTTCTTCTGCGGTTTCTTTTACTTTTTCTGCAGTGTTTTCCACAGCCTCTTTTACTTTGGCAGCAGGCTCTTTGGCCGGTGCAGTCTCTTCTTCTTCGAAAACCGAGAAATAATCCTCTTCGAAATCGTCATTTCCTTCACATGCAAGCTTGTCTTCCTGGGACTTTTTGAAATAAAGGGCAACGCCGGCTGCTGCGGCACCCAATACAGCAATTCCCATCAGTTTCTTAAAGTTGGACATAGTCTGACTCCTTTCTCGCTGCTTCCTTTTCGTCTCAGTTTTAGTTAACGAAATCCGAGCGCTCCAATATACCAGATTATTGTAATACTTTTTTAAAAAAAAGAAAAGGGGGTGTCCTGTGAATTTCTCCGGAGCAGGCGCATACGGTTCCAGTGTATCTTGCAAGTGGGTTTCGAGATATGATAAACTATAGGCGATATGGATGTATCAGAGAATGCCATACGGAAATCGGGAAAGTGAGGAAAAGCAGATTTGAAAAAAATTGTTTTGGCTTCCGCTTCGCCCAGACGCCGGGAATTGCTGGAAAAAATCGGAGTGACTTTTACAGTTGTACCTACAGAAGGTGACGAGAAGACCACCAAGACCAGACCGGAAGAAGTGGTGGAGGAGCTGGCTTTTCAGAAAGCCTCAGAAAACAGAGCTATACAGGAAAAAGATGTCATGGTGATCGGCTCAGATACGGTGGTAGCGGTGGACGGCAGGATCCTGGGAAAACCAGGCTCCCGGGAAGAAGCCGTACACATGCTGCAGATGATCCAGGGAAGAATACATCAGGTATATACCGGCGTTGCTGTCTTGATAAATGAACGAGAGGAAAGGAGACAGCTGGTATTCCATGAAAAGGCGCAGGTAGAGGTTTATCCAATGACAGAGGAAGAAATACAAAATTATGTGGCTACAGGTGAGCCCATGGACAAGGCGGGCGCCTATGGGATTCAGGGATCATTTGCGGTGTATGTAAAAAAAATTGACGGAGATTACAATACAATTGTCGGTTTTCCGGTGAGCCGGTTTTACCAGGAACTGAAAGCTGCAGGGATCCGGCTGAAATGAACCTGAGGAAAATTTGATAAAAGGAGGAGATCACATGTTTCGGGCGTGTATTTTAGATTTGGATGGCACATTGCTGGATACGGTGGAATCCCTGGCTTATTCAGGAAACCGTATGCTGGCGCATTTTGGATATCCGCCCCTGCCTGTGGAAAATTATAATTATTATGCGGGAGAAGGAGCCAGCATGCTTGTGCGCCGCTGTCTGACGGATGCAGGCGACAAAGAACTGCTTCATTATCAGGAGGCGGAACCCCTGTACCGGAAGATTTTCGCAGAGGACCCCTATTATCATCTGAAGCATTTCCCGGGAATGAAGGAAACGCTGGATGAGATGAAGGCGGAGAAGATACGGATTGCAGTTTTTTCCAACAAGCCTCATGCCCAGGCCATTGAAGTGGTGGAGCGTATGTTTGGAAAGGGATATTTTGATCGGATTCAGGGGCAGATGGAGGGGATTCCCCGGAAGCCTTCCCCGGAAGGGGCTCTCCATATTGCAGAGCTTTTTGGCGTTTCTCCGGAAGAATGCATGTATGTGGGAGATACCTGGACGGATATGGATACCGGAAAGGGAGCAGGCATGTTCACAGTGGGCGTAACCTGGGGATTCCGTCCGGAGGAGGAACTGCGGAGCCATCAGGCGGATGCAGTGGTGCACCAGCCCCGGGAGCTTTTGAAGCTGTTGGAGGAGGGCGGCAGACATGATTAAGATGGTAGTCAGCGATGTGGACGGCACATTGCTTCCCCACAGCCGGCAAAGCCTTCCGGAGCAGCTGTTTGAGCAGATCCGGCAGTTAAAGGAGCTGGGAATCCTTTTTGTAGCCGCCAGCGGAAGACAGATCGGCAATCTGTGCCGGCTGTTTGCCCCTGTGGAGCAGGAGATCGGTTATATTGCAGAGAACGGCGGCCTGACCGTTTATCAGGGAAAGGTGCTGGATAAAGGCAGTTTTTCCATGGATCTGACAAAGGAGATCGCACAGGCTGTCTGGGAGGATGACAGCGGAGAATTCAGCATTTCCGGTGAGCGTACATATTACATACATCCCAAGACACAGGAATTTCTGTGGCTGATGCGGGATTACATGCATAATGACATCCGGATCATTCAGGATTTTTCAGAGATACCGGAAGAATGCCTGAAGGTGTCCCTGTTTGATCAGAAACATCTGGAGGAGAGAATTCCATACTGGACCAGGCGTTTTGGAGACCGGGCGAGGGTAGTGACCTCCGGAAATGACTGGCTGGATTTTATGCCGGGAAATGTCCATAAGGGAAATGGGGTCCGCTGTTTCCAGAAAACACTGGGTATAACGCCGGAAGAATGTATGGCCTTCGGAGATGAGCATAATGATATTGAAATGTTGCAGTCAGTGCGATATAGTTATGCTGTAACCACTGCACGAGAGAAGGTAAAAGCTGTCAGCAGGTATGAAACAGAAAATGTAATGGAAATTCTGGCAAGGCTGATAGATTCCGGGGGAAAATTAGGAGGATAAGTTATGAATGAGTACAGTGAAGAATGCATTATGACTTTTTTAAGAAATCAATCGCAGCTTTTTGATGAGCCTGTAGCGGAAACTTATGAAGAGGCAGAAGCTTTTCTGGAAGACTGTATGGCTGTCGTGGTGGACAGTCTGGAAGAAGTGAAAGAGTATTTTGAGGAAAACGGAGCAGATGTGGATCAGATGTCTCTGGACGAACTGGAGGAGGCAAGCGAGGTCTTTGCCATTCCCGGCGGCGGATATCTGATCGTGGAAGGATAACAGAACATACAGGTCCGGCGGAATAAGGATAGCAGAATAGAGCAGACGAAATGGGGCGGAAATGGCTGTGGTCAACCGCCCCTTTGTCTGACCTGGGGACTTGTCCGCTGCTGGAACAGGGCCTGTGTGAGAAACGGAAAAAAGAAGGAGTTCACAGATAACTATGATAAAAGAACTTTTGAGGTGTGTACGGGAATACAAAAAAACTTCCATAGCCACGCCGATCCTGGTATCTATGGAAGTGGTGCTGGAATGTACGATCCCCTTTGTGATCGCCCGGCTGGTAAATGAGATCAAGGCGGGCTGCAATATGCAGAGACTGCTGCTTTATGGACTGGTGCTGGTGGTAATGGCATGTCTGTCCCTTATGTTCGGCGCCTGGGCCGGCTATACCTGTGCCACGGCTTCCTGCGGTCTGGCCAGAAATCTCAGGAAAGATATGTTTTACAATATCCAGGAGTTTTCTTTTGAAAATATTGATAAATTTTCCACTTCCTCGCTGGTCACCCGTCTGACGACAGATGTGACAAATGTGCAGCACGCATATATGATGATCATCCGAACGGCGGTGCGCTGCCCGCTGATGCTGGTCTTTGCCTTTGTCATGGCTTTTGTCATGGGCGGACGGATGGCATTTGTATTTGTGGTGGTGGCGCCGCTTCTGGCAGCAGGACTGGCAGTGGTGATCCGCAAATCCATGCCGCTGTTTCGGCGGGTATTCAAAAAATATGATAATCTGAACAATTCTATCCAGGAAAATGTAAAGGCCATGCGTGTGGTAAAGTCCTATGTACGGCAGGAATATGAAAAAGAAAAATTCGGCCGGGCGGCAGAGGATGTCTGCAATGATTTTACCCGGGCGGAGAAGATACTGGCCTTCAATAATCCCATGATGCAGTTTTGTATTTATACGGTAATGGTCTTTGTTTTGTCGTTTGGTTCTTATACGATCATCACCAGTATGGGAGCAGATCTGGATGTGGGGCAGTTTTCTGCGCTGCTTACCTACAGTTTTATGATCCTGAGCAGTCTGATGATGCTTTCCATGGTGTTTGTAATGATCACTATGGCAACAGAATCCGGAAAGCGTATTGTGGAAGTGCTGCGTGAGAAAAGTGTCCTGACCAACCCGGAAAAACCGTTGTATCAGGTTAAAGACGGTTCGGTGGATTTTGAAAATGTCAGTTTCAAGTATGATAAAACGGCAGAGCGGATGGCGCTGGCAGATATTAACCTCCATATCCGTTCCGGAGAGACCATCGGGATCATCGGGGGAACCGGCTCATCCAAATCTTCTCTGATCCAGCTGATCTCCCGTCTGTATGACGCCACAGAAGGTATGGTGAAGGTGGGCGGAGAAGATGTGCGCAGTTATGATCTGGAGACCCTGCGAAACGCAGTGGCAGTAGTGCTGCAGAAAAATGTCCTGTTTTCCGGAACGATCAAAGAGAATCTGCGGTGGGGCAACAAGGAAGCCACAGATGAGGAACTGGAAGAAGCATGCAGGCTGGCCTGCGCCGATGAGTTTATCCAGCGGTTTCCGGCAGGGTATGATACCTATATCGAACAGGGCGGCACCAATGTGTCCGGCGGACAGAAACAGCGGCTGTGTATTGCGCGGGCTCTTCTGAAGAAGCCGAAGATTCTGATCATGGATGATTCCACCAGTGCAGTAGATACCAGGACAGATGCCCAGATCCGAAAGGCAATGCGGGAGTATATTCCGGAAACCACTAAAATCATCATTGCCCAGCGTATTTCTTCTGTGCAGGATTCTGACAGGATCCTGGTTATGGAAGGCGGCAGGCTTCACGCGGTGGGGACCCATGAAGAACTGCTGGCCTCCAATCCGATCTATAAGGAAATATACATATCTCAGAACAGAGGAGGCGGCGAAGATGGAGAGTAAGAAAATTGAGAAGAAACAGAATGTGGTCTTCCGGCTGATCAGGACTCTGTTTCAGTTCTATCCGGCGTTGATGCCCGTTACGGTCTTCTGCATTATTTTCAGTGCAGTTGTCAGCTCGATTCCGGCTGTTTTCATGCAGAACGTTATTGCCATTGTGGAAAGTAGCTGGAGGACCGGAGACTGGAGTGCCGTAGGCGGAAGAATCCTGTCACTGGTGGGGATTCTTGTTACGTTTTATGTATTATCTCTGATTTCTTCGCTGGCATATAATCAGATGATGGCGGTGATCACACAGGGCTCCCTTAAGAAGTTCAGAGAAAAGATGTTCGACGGTATGCAGGATCTTCCAATCCGGTATTTTGATACGCACAATCATGGAGATATCATGAGTCATTATACCAACGATATCGATACGCTTCGGCAGATGATTTCCCAGAGCTTCCCCCAGCTGATGATCTCCACAGTTACGGTCTGCACGATTTTCTTTATTATGATCTATTACTGCCTGTGGCTGGCCCTGGTGGTGTTGGTGGGAGTGACGGCAATGCTGATGGTCACCCGGAAAGTAGGCGGCGGTTCCGCAAGGCATTTTCTGCAGCAGCAGGTGGTGCTGGGCCAGGAAGAAGGCTATATTGAAGAAATCATGAACGGACAGAAGGTGGTGAAGGTTTTCTGCCATGAAGAAGAAAGCAAGGCGGATTTTGACAGGATCAATGATGCTTTGTTTGCAGAATCGGAGCGGGCGAATAAATATGCAAATACTTTGGCACCGATTTTGAATAACGTGGGGAATATCCTCTATGTGGCTGTGGCGCTGACCGGCGGGATGCTGCTTTTATCAGGAGCGCCCAATCTGAGCCTTTCCGGCCTGCCCCTGGGAATCAGCGTGGTGGTTCCGTTCCTGAATATGACAAAACAGTTTGCCGGCAATGTGAATCAGGTCTCCAACCAGATTAATGCAGTGGTCATGGGAATCGCAGGAGCAGAGCGGATTTTTGATCTTCTGGATGAAAAGCCGGAAGCCGATCAGGGCTATGTGACTCTGGTAAATGCAAGAGAAACAGAACACGGCCTGGAAGAGTGCGAAGAGCGTACGGGTATATGGGCCTGGAAACATCCCCATCAGGCAGACGGAACGGTGACGTATACCAGACTGACCGGCGATGTACGGCTGTATGATGTGGATTTCGGGTATACGGAGGATAAGATTGTTCTTCACAATATTACATTGTATGCCAAACCGGGGCAGAAAGTAGCTTTTGTGGGAGCCACCGGCGCGGGAAAGACCACGATCACCAATCTGATCAATCGTTTTTATGACATTGCAGACGGAAAGATCCGTTATGACGGGATTAATATCAACAAAATCCGTAAAAGCGATCTGCGCCGTTCTCTGGGAATGGTATTGCAGGATACCAATCTGTTCACCGGAACAGTAATGGATAATATCCGTTACGGAAAGCTGGAGGCGACAGATGAAGAATGCATACAGGCGGCGAAGCTGGTGGGGGCCCATGACTTCATTACGCGTCTTCCCAGGGGATATCAGACCATGCTCTCCGGTAACGGGAGCAACCTGTCTCAGGGACAGCGGCAGCTTTTATCAATCAGCCGGGCCGCAGTGGCGGATCCGCCGGTGATGATCCTGGATGAGGCCACATCTTCCATTGATACCCGTACAGAGGCTATTGTGCAGAGAGGGATGGACGCCCTGATGAAGGGCCGTACGGTATTCGTCATTGCTCATCGGCTGTCTACGGTAAAAAATTCCGATGTGATCATGGTTCTGGAGCAGGGACACATTATTGAGCGGGGCAGTCATGAACAGCTGATTGCAGAAAAAGGAAAGTATTACCAGCTGTATACGGGCGCTTTTGAACTGGAATAAGATGCGGAATCCCGGAGGATCAAAGAGATATGAAGATATTTTCATAAAACTTTTAACCGAGTTGTAAATTTATAGAAAGTTTACTTGTGTTCCCATAGGGGATAGGTTAAGATAAAGATAATAGAATAGGTGATTTATTTGCTTTTCATAGAAAAAGCAGAATACCCTGTTCTGAGTTTTCTGTTATATAAAGTCACAGGCTCTGGCATGTATGGTATTTGGAAAATTTTTCATATAAATTCAGGAGACAGAAGAACTGACGACAGAAAAACAAACGAGAAAAATGAAAGAGAAAAGGAGGGAATATCATGAGAAAGATAAAGTTTCTGCCGATATTACTCACGATACTGCTGATTATTTCCATGCTTCCGGTTTCTGCTTTTGCAGCAGCGGACAATACGCTGGGAGGTACGGTGAAGATTGCAGGAGATGCCGTAACAGGAAGCACATTGAAGGCGGACCTGTCCAAGGTTACGCCATCGGGAATCAAGGAATCGGATCTGGATTTCAAATGGATGAAGAAGACAGAGAAGGATAATAAAGACAAAGAGAAAGACACAGAAAAAGCTAAAGAAGAAGAGCCTCTGGGAAAGGAATCTTCTCTGAAGCTTACGAAAGAAATGGTAGGACTTTCGGTGGTTCTGGTTATCTCCCCCAAGGAAGATTCTGCGATACAGGGTGCTGCTCTGACTTCAGAAGCGGTGAAGATCCAGGAGAAGACAGATGACGGAGAGAATGTGGAAGATCTGAACAAAGATCCTGCTCCATCAGAACCGACGGTTCCGGAGGAACCTGCAGTGACAGAGACACCGGGGCCGGTGCAGGAAGAACCGGAACCGGCAGGCCCTCTTATGGAGGTAGCTCTTCCAACGATCGTAACAGAGACTCTGCCGGGAGGAATTCAGGGCACTAACTATGTGGCCCAGCTGGAAGCCCAGAGCGAAGAAGAGGTGACCTGGTCTTTGAAAGAAGGCAATATTTTGCCGGAAGGACTGGTAATCGACCAGGGAGGAATGATCGGCGGCAAGATCACTGCGGAGCCGGGACAGTATTCCTTTACTGTGGTGGCAGCCAATACTGGAGGAAGTGTGGAGCGTACCTTAAACATTACTGTGGAAGCCCAGGCTGTATACAGTATGACGGCCAGTCCGTCTGCTCTGGATTTTGGCAGCGTCAGCGAGGGATACAAGACAGTGGAATCTCAGAAGATCACACTGACCAATACCGGCAATCAGAGCATGTCCTTTAAAGAAATGACCAGTGTAAATTATCAGGTACAGGGGAAGGAAGGCAGTCTGGGAGCTGGAGAACAGCTGACCCTTACTGTGGCGCCCAAATCCGGGCTGAGCAAAGGCACGTATCAGGAGACTCTGACGTTCCTTACAGAAGAAGGAGTCCAGGCATCGGTTTCCGCTTCCTTTGCGGTGACAGAAGAGGAAGAGAAGGTATATGAGATCGTGGCCAGCCCTGCGGTTTATGATTTTGGACAGAAGGAAACAGGCTATGATTCTCTTCCGGATGCAGCAGAGATCACAGTGACCAATACCGGTAATCAGACAGTAACGCTGGAGCAGCCGGCGGCGAAGGATTTCCAGATCACGCAGCCTACAGCTCTGGTGCTGGCTCCCGGTGAGGAAGCCAGATTTTCCATTCAGCCGAAGAAAGAGCTGCAGATCGGACTCTATGAAGAAAATATTGATATTTCCACAGACAGCGTGGCAGGCGCTGTGGTGACTGCCAAGTTCCAGGTAACAGGTGCGAAGCTGCTCAGTGTGATACAGCCTTCGGCCATTACCGGTCTGACCAATGGAATTGAAAAGACGGTGGACGCATTCGGACTTCCCGGAACCGTGGAGATCAAGACCAATGCCGGCGGTAAGAAAGCCGTAGTGGATTGGGACGTGGCATCCTGTGCGTATGATCCGTCCAGTGTAGATGCCCAGAACTTTACAGTACAGGGAAAGATCACTCTTCCGGATCAGGTAGAAAACCCGGATGGCATTTCACTGACAGCTCAGATTCAGGTGAGTGTGAAGGCATACGTACCGCGGGTACCAGATACTTCTGAATTGAAGATTAATAATCTCAGTTCGAACAGCACATATAAAACCAATACCAGCATCAGTTTTTCAGCCACGGGCGCCGGTAACAACAGCTCCCCCAGAAAGGGAGATGTGCGCTACATCCCATATGCCTGGAAACTGGGGAACAGCTCCTATACGGAGTTTGCGGATTCCAATTACAGCGCATCTCTGAAAGCAGCCAATGCAGGCACTTATACACTGAGTGTATCTTACAGAAGAGATGTATACAATGGTTCAGAATGGAAGGCGGACGGAACTCTGGCCTATAAGGAAATGAATCTGAAATTTATTAAGGATACGGTGTCCATTACACCTGCTGCCAAGAATACTACGCAGAAAAAGGCTGTAGCTACCGGTGATGAGACAAATATCATGGGTTGGATCGTTTTAGGAGCAGTAGGGTTGGCAGTTGTGATTGGTGCAGGAACCTGGATCATTTACAGAAGAAAAGACAACAGGCAGTAAGCGGGAGACGGAATCTGAAAAACAGAATATCGTTTGATGACTGTAAGGCGGGAGCGTATAGCTCCCGCTTTTTATGGGATGGGAAAGAATCCTACGTTGCAGGATTCTTTAAGGATACCAGATCATTTCATCCGGTTGATTTGAAAAAAAAGCGGTATTCAGGTACAATAGAGAAAGAAAAAGATGTCATCGGAAAATGACTTTCAGGAGGGAATGAGGATAGATATGGAACAATTAATCGTTTTGGGAACAGGAAATGCGGTTGTGACAAAATGCTTTAATACATGTTTTGCTCTGCGAAAAGATGATCAGTACTGGCTGGTGGATACCGGAGGCGGCAATGGGATCCTGAGTGCGCTGGAAAAGGCGGAAATAAATGTGGCAGATATTCATGATATTTTTATTACCCATGAGCATTGTGATCATCTTCTGGGAATTGTATGGATGATCCGGGTCATTGCCACCGCCATGAAAAAGGGCGGCTACGAGGGAAACTGCAATATTTACTGCCACAGCGGTCTGGTGTCGGTTATTGATACCATTGCCAGACTGACCATTCAGGGAAAATTCTATAAGATGTTGGGAAACAGGATCCATCTGGTGCCCTTGGAGGACGGGGATCACAGAACAATTATAGGATATGATGTGGAGTTTTTTGATATTCATTCCACGAAGGCAAAGCAGTTTGGATTCACTCTGCGTCTGGAAAATGGCAAAAAGCTCACCTGTGCCGGGGATGAGCCTTACAATGAGCAGAACTACGAACAGGTTCGAGGCAGCGACTGGCTGCTTCATGAGGCGTTTTGCCTGGCTTCCCAGGCAGATATTTTCAAACCATACGAGAAACATCACAGTACCGTGAAAGATGCCTGTAAACTGGCCGTCAGACTGCAGATTCCCAATCTGGTACTCTGGCATACAGAAGATAAGAATCTGGAACACAGGAAGGAATTGTACCTGGAAGAAGGCAGAAAATACTACAGCGGAAATCTGTATGTGCCTTATGATCTGGAGCGGATCGCTTTGTAAAGTGTACAGCAGTAAAATTCACAGATTGCAGTAAATAAAATCGGAAGATCAAAAAAGAAACGATAACAGCAGAAGGAATCTGCGGGTTATCGTTTCTTTTTGGAAATCTTCCTCTTATTTCGTCAGCATCAGCAGAATTTCATTGCTGCGGGCAACGAAGCGGGTCATTTCATCCGGTGAAAGCTGTTTGTGGGACAGCATGGCCAGATCGTAAAGCTGCTCGCAGAGGAGAGTGACATTCTCAGAGTCTCCATGTTCCATCAGATACTGTACCAGTGGATGCTTGGCGTTGAGGACCAGAGTTTCCTGTCCGCCGAACATGGAAGTATCGCCCATGCCGTACATCTTCATCATATCCTGCATTCTGCGGTTTTCTTCGGAAAGGGTCATCATGGCAGAGATTGATTCATTTTTCAGGTTTTCTACTTTTACATCCAGGTTTTCACGGTTCAGGGTCTTGCGGAACAGTTCAGTCAGAGCAGTAACCTGGCCTTCATCAGCTGTTGTGTCTTCCTTGAAGGTATCGGTCAGATCGGCATCGATCCGCTGGAATTTTACTTCCTGGTTTCTCTGCTCCACGTGGGAGATGAATGCGGTATCAATATTGTGTCTGAGGATTACTGCATCCATGCCTTCTTTTTTGAACATGTTGATATACTGGCTCTGCTGTACCTCATCGGTTACATAGAACACGGTAGTTTTTTCCGGTTCTTTTTCTTCTGCTTTTTCTTCGGAAGAGGCTGTCTCTTTGGATTCTGCCTCAGCGGAGTTCTCTGATGAATCCGCGGTGTTTTCGGCAGCAGCTTCGGTATCTGTGTTCTCTTCGTTTTTCTTCTTGTTTTCTTCGATGCAGTCTTTCAGGGTGAGGTATTTGCCATCCAGATTCTTGAAGAGGATGTAGTCCATCATCTTGTCAGAGAATTTGCTGTCCTTGATGCAGCCGAACTTGATAAAGGGGCTGATATCATCCCAGTATTTCTCATAAGATTCCCGGTCAGTCTTGCACATGCCGGTGAGTTTGTCGGCCACTTTCTTGGTGATGTATTCGGAAATCTTCTGGACGAAACCGTCATTCTGCAATGCGCTTCTGGATACGTTCAGCGGCAGATCCGGACAGTCGATGACACCTTTCAGCAGAAGAAGGAATTCCGGAATGACTTCTTTGATATTGTCGGCGATAAATACCTGATTGTTGTACAGTTTGATGGTGCCTTCAATGGAATCGTATTCCGTATTGATCTTCGGGAAGTAAAGGATACCTTTCAGATTGAACGGATAATCCATGTTCAGGTGGATCCAGAATAACGGCTCTCTGTAATCCATGAATACCTTGCGGTAAAATTCTTTATATTCTTCCTCAGTGCAGTCATTGGGATGCTTCATCCAGAGAGGATGGGTATCGCTTAAGGATACAGGACGTTTATTGATCTTTACCCGTTCTCTGGCAGGTGAAACTTCTACAATTTCTTTTTCACCGTTTTCATTTTCTTTTTCTTCAGTTTTGGCATCTTCGTGGATGTGCTCCACCACCACATCGTCTTCTTTGAGATCTGCTTCATCGATGGTCTCGTATTCCTGAGGTGCGCCTTCTTTGGACAGGTAGATATTTACCGGCATGAAGGAGCAGTATTTCTCGATGACTTCACGCATGCGGTATTCATTGCAGAACTCCAGGCTGTCTTCGTTGAGGAACAGGGTGATCTCTGTACCTACAGTATCGCGGCTGCCATCTGTCAGCTCATACTCTGTACCGCCGTCGCAGGCCCAGTGAACCGGTGAAGAACCTTCTTTATAAGAAAGTGTATCAATATGAACTTCATCGGCTACCATGAAAGCAGAATAGAAGCCCAGACCAAAATGGCCGATCATTTGATCGTCCGTAGTTTTGTCCTTATATTTTTCAAGAAATTCTGTTGCACCGGAGAAAGCAATCTGTGTGATATATTCTTCTACTTCATCGGCAGTCATGCCGATACCGGTATCGATGAACTTCAGAGTCTTTTTTTCAGGATCAACAACAACATTGATCTTAGCTTTGTAATCATCAGGAAAAGAATATTCGCCCATCACTTCCAGTTTCTTCAGTTTTGTGATGGCGTCGCAGCCGTTGGAAATCATTTCGCGAACAAAAATATCGTGATCGGAATACAGCCATTTTTTGATAATTGGAAAAATGTTCTCACTGTTAATGGACAAAGAACCATGCTTTACAGACATGACTTTCACGCTCCTTTATAAAAATTCTTATTTTATATTTCCAAAATGAGGTGGACATCGTGTATTTGTGTCCAATTACATAGTAATACCAGAAATATAAAAAGTCAAGAAAAAATTAGCACTCGATTTAAATGAGTGCTAATAATGCGGATGAGATTCATAATTTTTCAAATGCAATACCGTTTCTGTGAAAAAAAGCCAGTGCCATGTTATCCCAGAGGACATCTGCGGATCTGTCAAGAGTAAATATGCGCAGGGAAGTTCCTGTAGTGCAGGTGATTTCTTCTCCGTTAAACTGGATGTTCAGGAACAGACCGGATATCTGCTCTGCTGTAACAGCTACGTCCTGATTCTCCAGGGCCTGTTCGATATGTTCCTTTGATACTTGCAGGATAATCTTGAAGTTCAGAGGGGTGCGTCTGCCCTTGATCACGGAGAAACAGAATGGCCGGACTTCAGACCAGAGGGAATGGGTGCGTCCTGCCAGATCCAGAGATTTTGCCAGGACAGGATCAAAAAATTCCAGCCGGAGATTCCCGTCAATGGTAAATGTGTTGTAAGTAGTAATAGTTGCTTCAGTAAGCCAGAAACTGTCGAAAGAGGTTCCTTTCAGTAATTTGGACATAAAGTCCCGTGCATCTGTTATTTTTACTGCAATCATGCTGTGCTCCTCCAATATCTGATGGCGGATTAATCCCTGATTCGGGGGTATTATCCGCACTGCCGGGCAGGATTCAGATAATATGTTCATGCTCCTGCTGTCATTACGGTATATTATATAATAGAAATGAAAAAAAACCCAGGGTTTTTCGGAAACCCCTTTTCAAATACATGAGAATGTGTTAGGATATATCTGGTATTGAAAACTACATATAATAGAAGAGAGGACGATATTAAAATATATGAGTTATAAGATTGTGATAGACAGTTGCGGGGAATTGAAAGATGAATGGAAGAACAGTCCTCATTTTGAATCTGTACCGCTGGTACTGACGGTTGGAGAGGAAGATATTGTGGATGATGAGACATTTGATCAGAAGAGTTTTCTGAAGAAGGTGGCTGCCTGCCCTGTCTGTCCCAAATCTGCCTGTCCGTCCCCTGAGAGGTACCTCCAATCCTATGAATGTCCGGCAGAGGATGTCTATGTGGTGACTCTTTCGGCGGAGTTAAGCGGCTCTTACAACAGCGCACAACTGGGAAGAAAACTGTACCTGGAAGATCATCCGGAGAAGAATATTTATGTTTTTAATTCCAGATCTGCGTCTGTGGGGCAGACATTGATCGCGGAGAAAATTCAGGAATGTGTGGAAGCTGGAATGGCTTTTGGGGATGTGATTGACGCGGTGGAGGATTACATTGACAGCCAGAATACTTTTTTTGTGCTGGAGAATCTGGAAACCCTGCGTAAGAACGGACGTTTAAGCATGGTAAAGGCATTGGTGGCTTCTGCCCTGAAGATTAAGCCGGTGATGGGAAGTACACCGGAAGGAACGATCTGCCAGCTGGATCAGGCCAGAGGAATGAACCGGGCTCTTGTCAAAATGGTAGATTATATTGTGGAGCGGACCCGGGAGAGCGAGAAGCGGACGCTTGCCATTTCTCACTGCAATTGCCCGGAACGGGCTCAGATGTTAAAGGAAGCCATTCAGGAACGGATAAAGGTAAAAGATGTGTTTATACTGGATACAGCGGGAGTCAGCAGCATGTACGCCAACGACGGCGGTGTGATCGTTGTTATTTAAAGGTTTAAAGGATTCACAGTTCTTTCACTTTCCTTTTGGCCGGATGTGTAGTATAATAGCTTCGGAAATCACAAGAGCGGAGGAGAGTTCATATGAGCCAGAAAAAAGTTGATGAATATAAAGAGCGAAAAGTCAACCGTGAAAAGATTTACAAAAAGGAAAAAAGGATCCTTATGATGGAGAAGCTGGTAGGCTTGGCTATCTGTCTTGTTGCAGTGGTCTGGATCGGGTATTCTGTGTATGGACAGTACCAGAGAAATCTGCAGGAGAATCCGGAAACGACCATGATCAATATGAGTGCCATTGATGACTACATGTCTGGTTTAAGTACAGATGACAGTGAAAGCAGCGAAAGTGAATAAGAGTCAGGTACAGAAGAGTTCGAAAAAAATATTTTGTGTTTCTGATATAAAATAAAAAGGCTGTTCAGATAAACAGCCTTTTTATTTGGCATTTTAGCATTATAATTTTGTTACGTTAGCAGCCTGCATTCCTCTGGCTCCTTCGGTCAGATCGTAAGTAACGGCTTGGCCCTCTTCCAGAGATTTGAAGCCCTCGCCATTGATTGCAGAAAAATGTACAAATACATCCGCTCCATCTTCACCGGTGATAAAGCCATAGCCTTTTTCTGCATTGAACCATTTTACAGTTCCTTTGTTCATGATATTACCTCCATAGAAATAAAAAGTTAAAATGTTTATAACTGGGATAAAAAAATCACCAGTTTTTACAGATTATATTGTTGTAATATAATCTCTAAAAACTAGTGAATAACTTTACACCCAATATATTTGTATAAGAGAAGTATAGTCTTCTTAGATGGAAAAGTCAAGTAAATTGATGAAAAAAAGTACAGTGATCTGGTCAACAAAAATGTCTGTTTTGGGTAAGAACGGCGGTTGACAAATAGAACAAATTGTGCTATCCTGCTATAAAGCAAAGCTTTTTCATTTCTTTTAAGCAATGGTCTATTTTCATTTCTTAGACCTTTATGCGAATCCCTGAGTAAATCGATCATAACAGGCAGAGAGGTCGGAGAAATTAGCAGCCTCCTGCAGGAAGGAGGAATTTTTGGGAGAAAAGGATCTTGTTGCGAAGGAATATTTCGAGGATCCGCATCGTCTGGCAGATCTGCTGAATGCGGAACTGTTCCAGGGAGAAGAGCGGATTGGTCCCGAAGACATTATTCAGCGGAATCCATCTGGTTTCCGCCGAAGTACCAATGATACCACGGTCCGTGCCAGGGTGGTGACCCGGGATCTTCTGGGAGAACTGCATACAGGGCTTCAGGTAGTGCTCATCGCCCTGGAAGCACAGAGCAGTGTACACTATGCCATGCCGCTGCGGGTCCTTAATGGAGATGGAATCGGCTACGATTCCCAGTGGAGGAAGATACGGGATGGACATGAGAAGAAGAGAGACTTACGAGGGGCAGAATTTCTGTCCGGCTTTGGCAGGAAGGACCGGCTGACACCAATCCTGACCATAGTTCTGTATTTTGGTGAGGAGGACTGGGATGGTCCGAGAAGCCTGAAGGAGATGATGGATCTGGATAACTGTCCCCGGGAGGTCGCCGGACGGATCGGGGATTATCCGCTGCAGCTGGTGGAGGTGAGAAAGTATCCACACAGTGAATGGTTCCGCAGTGATCTGCAGTATGTGTTTGGATTTCTGCAGAGGGACAGGGATAAGGAAGGGCTGCAGAAGTATGTGAATGAGAATGCAGAGGCTTTTTCCCATCTGGATGGAAGTACATATCAGATGATCCGCGTTATGTCCCATTCCAGGAAGATACTGAAGCGGAAAGAGAATTACAGGAGGGAAGAAGGTGATTATGACATGTGCCAGGCATTACGTGAAATGATGGAAGACAGTGAGGCTATTGGAGAGGCCAGAGGGATCAGTATTGGAGAGGCCAGAGGAATCAGCATTGGGGAAGTACGGGGGATCCAGCTGGCCAGGCAGGTGATCAGTCTGCAAAAAGAAGGAAAAATGGACCAGGAAATCGCACAGTTGTGCGGGATAGAAGTGGAGAAGGTACGGGAAATCCTTTTGTGAAAAGCGGTTTGGTGAAAGGATCCGGTACTGACAAGATAAAAAAGAGGGAGTTTCCCTCTTTTTTGTTATATTCTCGGACGGAATTCTTTAGGACTTTGTCCGAATTCCTTTTTGAAGGCTTTGTGAAAATTGGAATAATCATTGAATCCGCAATGCATACAGGCTTCTGTGGCAGTGGCGCCTTCCCGTAGCATGTTTCGGGCTACCGTAACTCTTTTTTTAATAATATATTGAAAAAGAGTCAGACCGGTATAAATTTTAAATTGGTGGGAAAGATAGGATTTGCTGATAAAACAGTTTTCCGCAAGTCTGTCGATCGTAAGGTCTTCGTTCAGATGTTCATTTATGTATGCGATCACATGGTTTATCTTTTCGTTTTCTGTGATATCCTGACGAATAATGTCTGAAGTGGCAAAATAGGCACGATTCAGATAAACCATGAATTCAATCAGATAAATGTACTCCAGAGTATTGCTGCCTAGTTCCGTTCCGTCTCGATTTGTCAGTATTTTTTCCATGATATTTTTCAAACGGACCATCAATTCTCCATTGGGACGAATCAGTTTGTATTGTTTGGCGCTGGCATTGGTAAAACAGTCCGTCAGTCGGGAACCGAGTTTTTCTACCTGGTTCAGAAATGCAGGCTCGATCCACAGGACATATCGTTCATAGGGTTTTCCAGGGCGGATCTCCGGACGGTGGATATCTTTATTGTCGGTAAGGAGGATATCTCCCGGATGAAGCAGGTAAGTGCGTCCCTCAATATTATAAGATACATTTCCGGACAGGAAAAAAAACACCTCGTAGAATTCGTGTTCGTGGAAATCTACAACAGGTGGAATAGGGTCATAATAATGGTAGCATTCAAAATCCGAACGGACCATGGTCTGACGTTGAGAAAATATATCTTTGTGCGAATTCAACAAATTCACCTCCGGTATTATCCGTATGTTTATATAATATAGCATTTTACACCAGATTTCAAGCAGAATATGCTATGTAAAATGTTCGGGTGAATGCTACACTAAAGGAGGAGTTTATGGAAAATTTAAACATATCCGCAAAATGAGCAGAAAGTGAGGGAACGAAACATGAAGACTTTCATCAATGAAGATTTTCTTCTGTCCACAGAGGCTGCCCGCCGTCTTTTTCATGACTATGCGGAGCATATGCCGATCTTCGATTACCACTGCCATCTGAATCCTCAGGAGATCTATGAGAACAAGCAGTTCTCAGATATTGGCGAGGCATGGCTGGCAGGCGATCATTACAAGTGGCGTTTAATGCGTGCCAGCGGAGTGCCGGAGGAATTTGTGACAGGTAATGCGGGATACCGGGAGAAATTTGACCGCTTTGCTGCTATCATGCCAGGTCTGATCGGAAATCCGGTGTATCACTGGTCCCATCTGGAACTGAAACGCTTTTTCGGAATTGAAGAGCTTTTGGATGCGGACAGCGCAGATATGGTATGGAAGACGGCAAACAGCAAGCTGCAGAGCCCGGAGGGAGCAGCCAGAGCGCTGATCACGGAGAGCAACGTACGTGCGCTGTGTACCACAGATGATCCGGCGGATGATCTGAGATACCACAAGCTTCTGGCTCAGGATGAAGCGTTTCAGACAGTGGTCCTTCCTACTTTCCGCCCGGAAAAAGCGTTGAATATTGCAGATCCCGGATTCCCGGCTTATATGGAAAAACTGGGACAGGCTGCAGAGGTATCCATTCAAAGCATCGAAGATATCCGGCAGGCACTGCTGAATCGAATGGAATATTTTGCTGCCTGTGGCTGCAAACTGTCGGATCATTCCTTTGGATCACCGGATTTCACCATCTGGGATGAAGCGGCGGCAGAAACTGCAGTGAATAAGGCTCTGGCAGGGGAAATTCCGTCCGAACACGAAGCCTGCGCTTACCAGTCTCTGATGATGGATTATCTGGGCGGTCTGTACGCAGAGAAAGGATTTACCATGCAGCTGCATATTGGTGCGATCCGTAATCTGAATACCCTTCGTTATCGTGCCCTGGGAGCAGATGTGGGCTGTGACAGTATCGGAGATGTGATCTCCGCCGCTTCTCTGGCTGCTCTCCTGGACCGGATGGCGGTCAGAGACCGGCTTCCGAAGACCATTCTGTATACCCTGAATGCTGCAGATAACGACAAGCTGATCGCAGCAGCCGGCTGTTTCCAGGATGCGGGTACAGCAGGGAAGATTCAGTTCGGTTCTGCCTGGTGGTTCAATGATCATTATGATGGCATGACAGCCCAGCTGAAATCGCTGGCAAATATCGGCGTGCTCAGCCGTTTTGTGGGTATGCTTACAGACAGCCGTTCTTTCCTGTCTTATCCCCGGCATGAATACTTCCGCAGGATCCTCTGTGAAGTCGTGGGAGGATGGATCGATAAGGGAATGGCACCGGCTGATTATGAAGGCATCGGCAAGATCATCGAAAACATTTGTTTCAATAATGTCTGGAGCTATATTGGCCTGGATAAATAGGAGGAAGAGAGTATGAAAATGTCATTTCGCTGGTATGGAGATTCGGATCCGGTTTCTCTGGAGTACATTTCCCAGATTCCGGGAATGCGTTCCATTGTTTCCGCAGTATATGATGTAAAACCAGGAGAGGTATGGCCGGAGGAATCTCTGGCAAAAATGAAAAAAGAATGTGAAGAGCATGGGCTGGTTTTTGATGTGGTGGAATCCATTCCGGTATCAGAAGATATCAAGCTGGGAACAGATAAGAGAGATGTACACATCGATGTATATTGTGAAAATATCCGCCGCTGCGCCAAATATGGAATTAAATGTGTGACCTACAATTTTATGCCCGTATTTGACTGGACCAGGACCCAGCTGGATAAGAAGGCAGCAGACGGATCCACCAGTCTGGTTATGTACTGGGATCAGATGAAAGGGCTGGATCCTCTGAAAGATGATATTAATTTGCCGGGCTGGGATGCCAGTTATACACAGGAAGAGGTGCGGGGACTTATTCAGGCGTATGGAGAACTGGGCGAAGACGGTCTGTGGAAAAATATTGAAGTCTTCCTGAAGAAGGTGATTCCGGTGGCAGAAGAATGCGGCATTGTTATGGCGCTGCATCCGGACGATCCGCCCTATCCGATCTTCGGACTTCCCCGGGTGATCACCTGTGAGGAAAATCTGGACCGGTATCTTTCCATTGTAGACTCGCCGTCCAATTCCCTGTGCCTGTGCACCGGATCTCTGGGCTGTGCAAAATTCAATGATATTCCGGCAATGGTACGGAAATATTCGGCTATGGGACGTATCGGCTTTATGCATATGCGGAATGTGAAAATTATGGAAGACGGCTCTTTTGAAGAGCGGGCCCATTTGTCCGGCTGCGGTTCTCTGGATATGTATGAGATCACCCGGGCACTGGTGGAAACGGGATTTGACGGCTACGTTCGTCCGGATCATGGACGCATGATCTGGGGCGAGACCGGCAAGCCGGGATATGGCCTATATGACAGAGCTCTCGGCGCGGCTTATCTCAACGGGCTGTTTGAAGCCTGTGAAAAAGCGCTGGAAAAATAAAGAACAGGCAGTAAATTTATCAGGAGGGAAAAGGAGAGATCGATTATGAAGAAAAATGTACTGGACACAGATCTGACCGGAAAAGTATGTGTGATCACCGGAGCAGGCGGAGCAATCTGCGGAATGTTTGCAGAGAAGCTGGCTGTAGCAGGAGGCAAGATCGCCGTGCTGGATCTGAATGAAGAAGCGGCACAGAAGGTGGCCGACGGCATTGTGGCTGATGGTGGAATTGCAAAAGCTTACAAGGCAAATGTTCTGGACAGGGAAAATCTGGAGCAGGTACATCAGCAGATCCTGACAGATCTGGGTCCCTGCGATGTACTGATCAACGGTGCCGGAGGAAACAATCCAAGGGCCACCACAGACAATGAATTTCATTTTGAAGCTAAGGATATTGAGAACTGCAAGTCCTTCTTTGAACTGGATAAATCCGGTGTGGAATTTGTATTTTCTCTGAACTGGCTGGGTACTTTGCTTCCTACCCAGGTATTTGCGCCGGATATGATTGACCGGGCAGGAAATATCATCAATATTGCATCCATGAATGCCTATACACCGCTGACAAAGATTCCGGCTTATTCCGGAGCAAAGGCAGCCATCGTGAACTTTACTCAGTGGCTGGCCACTTATTTCGCAAAATCCGGCATCCGCGTCAATGCCATTGCCCCTGGATTTTTCGTGGGAAATCAGAACAGGAAGCTTCTGTTCAATGAAGATGGAACTCCTACGGCCCGTACGGCCAAGATCCTGGCAGGAACACCGATGGACCGTTTCGGTGAGTTGGAAGAACTGGTAGGAGCTGTGTTGTTCCTGATCAACAATGATGCAGCCAGCTTTGTCACCGGTGTATGCATTCCCATTGACGGTGGTTTTGCGGCTTATTCAGGAGTATAAAGCGGACAGGCCGCAGCGGAATGCTGCGGCCGGGAATAGAAACGGAGCTTTTGTTTTGACTGTAGATTGCGTGATATAGGAGAAAAAATCTATGAATAGGAAAATAAAATTCCGTGCAACAGCACTGTTGCTTGTTTTGGCCGTGCTGCTGTGCGCACTGTCAGGATGCGGCGGTTCTTCTTCCGAAAACGGTAAAACGATTATCCGTATCGGACACAACCAGTCCACCAATCATCCGACACACATTGCTCTGGTGGCTTTTGAAGAGTTTATCGAAAGCAAACTTGGTGATAAATACGATGTAGAGGTATTTCCCAGTGAGCTTTTGGGATCTCAGAACGAAATGGTGCAGCTGACACAGACAGGGGCTATCAACCTCTGTGTGGCTTCCAACTCTCTGCTGGAAACGTTCAGTGACAATTATACGCTGTTTAATCTTCCGTATTTGTTCGAATCCAGCGAGGCTTATCATGCGGCCATGGATGACGAGAATATCACCGGACCGATCTTTGAATCTACGAAGCAGGCTGGATTCGAGGCTGTGACGTGGCTGGATGCAGGTACCCGTAACTTTTATACAGTAGATACTCCCATCGAAACACTTGCAGATCTTAAAGGACTGAAAATCCGTGTACAGCAGTCCCCCACCAATGTGGAAATGATGGACCGCCTGGGCGGTTCCGCTACGCCGATGGGATTTGGTGATGTATATACAGCGCTCCAGTCCAATATTATTGATGGAGCAGAGAATAATGAACTGGCGTTGACGGACAACGGACACGGAGATGTCTGCAAATATTATTCCTATAATATGCATCAGATGATTCCGGATATTCTTATTGCCAACAATGCGTTCCTGGAAGAACTGAGTGAGGATGAGAGGGCCATCTTCGAGGAAGGTTTTGAACTGGTGAACCAGGTGCAGAGAGAAGAGTGGGTAGACGCCGTGGAAAAAGCCAAAGACCGTGCGCAGAACGAACAGGGTGTACAGTTCCTTTATCCGGATATTACGGAGTTTAAGGAAGCATGCCTGCCGATGCACGATGAAATGCTGGAGAATTATCCTGATCTTGTGCCGATCTACGATGCCATTCAGGCGTACAATGAGCAGTATCCTGCTGCGGAATCGTAAAGGAGGAGGGAGTAGAAATGAAAGCGTTGAGAAATATACTGACAAAACTGTTGAATGTACTGGCGGGATTAAGTCTGATCGCAATGGTGGCGCTGACCTGCTGGCAGGTATTTACCCGCTACATATTGCAGAATCCTTCCTCATGGTCAGAAGAGCTGGTATCTTATCTGTTTGCATGGGCCAGTCTTCTGGGAGCTTCTCTGATTACCGGTGAACGGGGACATATGAACATTCCTGTTTTGGTAGAACGTATGGGAATGGGAGCGCAGAAATTCTTCGGAATCCTGGGAGAAGTGATCGCCTTTGCATTTTCTGCGATTATCCTGGTATACGGCGGCGTGCAGATCAGCCAGCTGGCCATGGGACAGATGACCTCTTCCCTGGGCGTGGCAGTGGGTATCTTCTATGTGGTGCTTCCTTTGTGCGGTGTGCTGAACATGATCTACACCGTGCTGAATATCGTGGATATCAGCAAAGGAAATTTCGGAGAGAATAAGGAGGAGGTGTAAGCTATGGCAATGCAGTCATTGTTGATTATTATTGTGATTCTTGCGGTCCTGCTGGTGATCGGAGTGCCTATTTCTTATGCCATCGGTATTTCCTCTCTGATCTGTATCCTGCAGACCGTACCCCTGGATGTGTCGGTGGTAACCGGCGCTCAGCGTATTTTCGTTGGTATGAGCAAGTTCAGTCTGACGGCGATTCCGTTTTTTATCCTGGCAGGAAACCTGATGAACCAGGGCGGTATCGCCAAGCGGCTGGTAGATTTTGTTATGGCGATCCTGGGCAAGCTGCCCGGCGCCCTTCTGGTAACGAATGTAGGAGCCAATGCGCTGTTCGGCGCGATTTCCGGTTCTGCTTCCGCAGCGGCAGCCGCCGTAGGAAGTATGGTGGAAAAAGGCGAAGAAGAGCAGGGATATGACAAGGCTCTGTGTGCAGCCACCAATGGCGCGTCTGCGCCTTCCGGTCTGCTGATTCCGCCGTCCAATGCGCTGATCACCTACTCACTGGCTGCCGGCGGCACATCGGTTGCAGCGTTGTTTATGGCAGGCTATGTACCAGGAATCATATGGGCTCTGTGCTGTATGGTAGTTGCCATGATCATTGCAAAGAAAAAAGGTTACAAGGGAATCCCCGGAAAGTTTGACTGGAAGAACCTTGGAGTTTGCACTTTAAAAGCAATCCCGGCCCTGTCACTGATCGTCGTGGTCATCGGCGGCATCATTGCCGGTGTGTTCACAGCTACAGAGGGTTCTGCCATTGCTGTGGTATATGCTCTGATCCTGGGTATCTGCTACCGCAATATCACCCTGAAATCTTTCTGGAATATCGTGGTGGAAAGTGCCAAGATGAGCGGTATGGTAGTATTTCTGATCGGTGTGTCCAATATTCTTGGATGGGTAATGGCCTTTACCCAGATCCCGCAGGCAATCTCCAACGCACTGCTGGGAATTACTGATAATCAGATCATCATTCTGCTGATCATGAACGTGATTCTACTGATCGCAGGTACCTTTATGGACGTAACACCGGCTATCCTGATTTTTACACCTCTGTTCCTTCCAGTGGTACAGACTTTCGGCATGGATCCGGTACAGTTTGGTCTGATCCTGGTTTACAACCTGTGTATCGGCAACATTACGCCCCCTGTGGGTAATACCCTGTTTGTGGCCATTAAGGTGGGGCGGACCAGCCTGTCCAAGGTAATGCCATATATGCTGCTCTATTATGTGGCGATCCTGGTAGGTTTGCTGCTGGTAACTTATGTGCCGTTTATCAGTCTGGGGCTTCCGCAGATGGCAGGTCTTTTGTAAAACAACAGAATAGAGAAATGCAGGTTTTCCAGTCCTGCATTTGTGAAAATACCGGGCTCTGCCGCTGTACAGGGCCTGGTTTTTTTCTCCTGCGGGAAGCAGAATATTCTGGACAGGAACTGTTCTCTTCGTGTATGATATCCATATAGCGGAAAGGAGCCATATATATGAATATTTTAATTCGTGGAGGAAGAGTCATAGATCCTGGTACCAGGACCGATCAGATACAGGATCTGTATGTGTCTGACGGATTGATCGCAGATGTGGGAGAAGATCTGGAATATGAGGCAGACCAGGTGATCCAGGCAGAAGGATGCTATGTGATGCCAGGTCTGATTGACATGCACGTGCATCTGAGAGATCCAGGACTGGAATATAAGGAAGATATAAGATCCGGCAGCGCGGCTGCTGCCAGAGGTGGATTTACCACCATTGTGGCCATGCCCAACACCAAACCGGTGATGGATGAAAAATCAAGAGTGGAATATGTGGTGCATAAGGCGGAAAGCGTATCGCCTATCCATGTGCTTCAGGCAGGAGCCATCACCAGAGGAATGAAAGGGGAAGAACTGACAGATATCGCCCAGCTGGTGGAAGCCGGCAGTCCGGCCATTTCTGAAGATGGAAAATCTGTGATGAATACTCTTCTCTATTACAAGGCCATGAAGAAAGCGGCAGAACTGGGAATTCCGGTGTTGGCCCATTGTGAAGATATCGATCTGGTAGACGGCGGCTGCATGAATGCCGATGACAGAGCCGAAGAACTGGGTCTTCCGGGAATTTCGAATGCTGTGGAAGACACGATTACTGCCCGTGATATTGTTCTGGCGGCAGAGACAGGCGCTCATCTCCATCTGTGTCACTGCTCCACAGAAGGTGCGGCTGTTCTGCTGAGGCTGGCCAAAGAGCAGGGAGTGGATGTTTCAGGAGAAGTCTGCCCCCATCATTTTACACTGACCAGTGAAGATATTCCGGGGGACGATGCGGATTATAAGATGAATCCCCCTCTGCGGACCAGAAAAGATGTGGAAGCGCTGAAGCAGGCGCTGCACGATGATGTGATGGAAGTGATCAGTACAGACCATGCGCCGCACAGCGCCCAGGAAAAAAATGTCTCCATGCGAAAGGCTCCCTTTGGGATCGTGGGGCTGGAGACCAGCGTGTCTCTTACCATTACAGAACTGGTGAAGCCAGGTGTGATCACACCCATGCAGATGGCAGAGAAGATGAGCTATAATCCGGCAAGGATCCTGCATCTGGACAGAGGAACCCTGGAAAAAGGAAAAGAAGCGGATATCGTGATCATCGATCCGGAAGCAGAATATACCATTGACCGGAATACTTTCGTTTCCAAAGGAAAAAATACGCCGTTCCATGGAAAGAAAGTCAGCGGAAAAGTGCGCACAACCATCTGCGGCGGAAAAATTGTATATCAGATGGAGGAAGACCGGCATTCCGTGTTTGGATCCACGGGCAGGTCAGGAAAATGACGCCAGGGATAAAAGGCAGCGGCCCTTATTCGGATAAGGGTGTCAGAAAGGTCTGAAATTCCATAAAAATAGGAGGAAAAAGAGAAAATGATTCAGAAACTAATTCAGAAAATCCAGAAGACAAACGCACCTATTGTAGTGGGACTGGATCCCATGTTAAGTTATATTCCGGAACCGATCCTGAAGAAGGCATTTGCAGAGTACGGAGAGACCCTGGAAGGAGCGGCAGAGGCTGTATGGCAGTATAATAAAGGGATCGTGGACGCAGTGCATGATCTGATTCCTGCAGTAAAACCACAGATCGCCATGTATGAGCAGTTCGGGATCGAAGGTCTGAAAGCTTATAAGAAAACCATCGATTACTGCAAAGAGAAAGATCTGGTGGTGATTGGAGATATCAAGCGTGGAGACATTGGCTCTACTTCCGCAGCGTATGCAGTGGGACATCTGGGAAGAGTAACTGTGGGAAGCCATACGTATGTGCCTTTTGATGAGGATTTTGCTACCCTGAACCCGTATATGGGAACGGACGCAGTGAAGCCGTTTATGGATGTGTGCCGGGAAGAAAAGAAAGGTCTGTTTATTCTGGTAAAGACCTCCAATCCTTCCAGCGGCGATTTCCAGGACCGGATCGTGGATGGACGGCCTCTGTATGAGTGGGTAGGAGAAAAAGTGGCCCAGTGGGGCGAAGAACTGATGGGAGAGACTTACAGCTATGTGGGCGCAGTGGTAGGCGCCACTTATCCGGAAATGGGAAAAGTCCTTCGTAAGGTGATGCCCAAATCCTTTATCCTGGTTCCTGGCTACGGTGCGCAGGGAGGTAAGGGAGCAGATCTGGTACACTTCTTTGATCAGGATGGTCTGGGAGCCATTGTGAATTCTTCCAGAGGAATCATTGCTGCCTATAAACAGGAAAAATATGCCCGGTACGGTGCAGAAAACTATGCCGATGCATCCCGTGCGGCCGTTCAGGATATGATTGCGGACATTGACGGTGCATTGCAGAACCGATAGGATGAGAGGGAGCAGATCAATGAGCAAATGCAAAGAGAATTGTAAGATATACAGTCAGGAAGAAATCAGTCCGGATATTTTCAGCATGTGGCTGGAGGCACCGGCCATCGCAGAAGAAGCCAGAGCCGGACAGTTTGTATCAGTTTACTGCCGGGACGGCAGCCGCCTTCTGCCCCGGCCCATCAGTCTGTGTGAGATCGACCGGGAAAACGGCCGTCTTCGCCTGGTCTACCGGATTGCCGGAAAAGGGACACAGGAGTTTTCAAAACTTCACAAAGGCGTTTCCCTGCCGGTGCTGGGACCGCTGGGCAATGGCTTTCCTCTGGAAGAAGCAAAAGGAAAAAGAGTGCTGCTGCTGGGAGGCGGCATCGGCATTCCTCCCATGCTGGAGACAGCCAAAGCCCTGAAAGCCCAGGCAGAAGCCATGGGGGAGAAAAGTCAGGTAACCATGGCGGCCGGCTATCGGGATGTTCTGTTTCTCCATGAGGATTTTCAGCCGTATTGTGATCTGGCAGTGGCAACAGAAAACGGCAGCCAGGGAACCAGAGGAAATGTATTGGATGCCATAAGGGAACAGGGCCTTGAAGCGGATGTGATCATGGCCTGCGGTCCGACGCCGATGCTGCGGGCAGTCAAAGCCTATGCCCTGGAGAAGAAGATTCCCTGCTGGATCTCCATGGAAGAACGGATGGCCTGTGGTGTGGGAGCCTGTCTGGGCTGCGTATGCCAGTCCAGAGAAGTGGACGCCCACTCCCATGTGCATAACAAGCGGGTCTGCAAGGATGGCCCGGTATTTTTGAGTACGGAGGTGGAACTGGGATGAATACAAAAGTAACGCTGGCAGGAGTCGAACTGAAAAATCCTGTGATGACAGCCTCCGGAACCTTTGGATCAGGGGAAGAGTACAGTGAATTTGTGGATCTGAATCAGCTGGGTGCAGTGGTGACCAAAGGAGTGGCCAATGTGCCGTGGCCGGGAAATCCCACTCCCAGAGTGGCAGAAACTTACGGAGGGATGTTAAATGCCATCGGTCTGCAGAATCCGGGAATGGAAGTGTTCTGCCAGAGAGATTTGCCCTTTCTGCGTCAATTTGACACGAAGATCATTGTAAATGTCTGTGGAAAGACCACAGAGGATTACTGTGAAGTGGTGGAGCGTCTTCAGGATGAGCCGGCAGATCTGCTGGAGATCAATATTTCCTGTCCCAATGTAAAAGAAGGCGGGATTGCCTTCGGACAGGATCCAAAAGCGGTGGAGACCATTACCAGTGAGCTGAAAAAACGGGCAAAACAGCCTATTATCATGAAGTTAAGTCCGAATGTAACGGATATTACTGAAATGGCCCGGGCAGCAGAGGCCGGCGGCGCCGATGTGCTGTCCCTGATCAATACTCTGACGGGAATGAAGATTGATGTCCACAGGAGGACCTTTGCGCTGGCCAACAAGACCGGCGGTATGTCCGGCCCGGCGGTAAAACCGGTGGCAGTGCGGATGGTATATCAGGTGGCCCAGGCTGTGAAACTTCCGATTATCGGCATGGGCGGCATCCAGAATGCAGAGGATGCCCTGGAATTTTTGCTGGCAGGAGCCACAGCGGTGTCTGTGGGGACAGCGAATTTCTTCAATCCTTACGCTACTGCAGAAGTGGTGCGTGGAATTGAGGATTACATGAGACAATATGGAGTGGAAGACATTCAGAGTCTGATCGGCGCAGTGCAGTAAGACCCGGCTGACGGGAACCAAAAGAGACAGCTGGATGGCTGCGGCAAAACAGCGCGGCGCTCTGGGGAAAAACAGAGCGGACGAAGTGAGTGATAACAGAAAAAACAAAGGCAGACGGCCCCGCAGGAGCGATGAAAACAATCGTTTCTGCGGGGCTTTTGCCATATTATGGAAGAAAAAAGATTCCTTCTGCTCCTGGAGCTGACTGGAAAAATGTGTCAGAGACAGGACGGTTTTTTCTGAAAAGACAGAGGGTTTCGTCCTGAATTCCCCATAAGACTTCGGACTCCAGGATTTAAGAATTGTTTAAATAACAGGCCAAGTTCCCTGATCCTTACACTTGGTGAGGAATCCTGGACAGTTGATTTTCCAGATGAATGGGAAGAATTTGGTGTTCGCTTTACATCTTCTGTGCAGACTGATACACTGAAAGTTGCGATTAATGGTGTTTACGAGGGTACAGAATGGGATGATACAGTGATTGCGGAAATAGGAGTATGGTATGAGTAAAAGACAGAAGAAATTACAGGGATCACATATCTGGCTGCCCATTCTCTGTATTGGATTGGGATGTGTTGCTGTTTTCAGTTGCTTGTTAACTATATGGTTAAAGCACAGCAGTGATCGGGAGAGGGAACAGTGGGTGCAGCAGGAGGCCAGATATCAGGAAAGGATTGGAGAATTGGAGCAGAATGTAGAGGATCTGGAACAGGAACTTAACCAGCAGCAGAATGCAGAGAATCTAACGTCTGCAGGAGCGTATCTGTCGGATTTGACGGAACAGTCACCGGGGGATATTCTGGAAGAAGAGAAATTGGACAGAGAGAATATCGGGAATTATTTTACTGCGGTTTCTATTAAAGAAGGAGATGAGATTTACCAGAGAATCAATGGTAAGTCTTACAGAGAAAACGACAATATTAGCCTGGATGAACTGGTTTATTTGAAGATGCTCCATTATAATTTCCAGAGAGAGATTCAGGTGGGAGAAATGATCGTACATCGGGAATTGGCGGAAGATGTACTGGAAATTTTTCAGAAATTATTTGAGAATCAGTATGAAATACAATCCATGTATCTGGTGGACAATTACTGGGCTGGAAATGGAGAAGACAGCGACTTTGCATCCATTGAAGCGAATAATACGTCGGCATTTAATTACAGAGAAGTTACAGGAGGTACATCTCTTTCAAATCATGCCTATGGAAGAGCCATTGACATTAACCCTCAGCAAAATCCCTATGTCTGGTTTGACAGAAGCGGGACTGCGCAATGGTCTCACGAAAATGCAGATGCTTATATAAACAGGGAATCTGATTTAGCCCATGTGATCGATCATGAGGATCTGTGCTATCAACTGTTTGCCGAGCATGGATTCAGCTGGGGAGGGGATTGGGAAAATCTAAAAGATTATCAGCATTTTGAGAAGAGTCTGCAATAAAAAATAAGAAAGATATATCTGAAAACAGATATGTATGTTATAATTTGTTAAAATGCATTTAGAGTATATTAATGATTTAAAAAGAAGCCAGTTCTTTGACAGAGTCTGGCTTCCCGTTTTCTGAACAGGAGACAGCCATGATCGATAAAATGAAAATCCGCGGAGCCCGTGTACATAATCTGAAAAACATTGATGTGGATATCCCGCTGAATAAAATAGTTGGGATTGCCGGCGTATCCGGTTCCGGGAAATCTTCTCTGGCTCTGGGCGTTCTGTATGCGGAAGGCTCCAGAAGATATCTGGATGCTCTGTCTACTTATACCAGACGGAGGATGACTCAGGCCTCCAGAGCCGATGTGGATGAAGTATTGTATGTGCCGGCAGCGCTGGCGCTGCATCAGCGGCCGGGGGTTCCGGGAATCCGCAGCACGTTCGGAACAGGAACAGAGCTGCTCAACAGCCTTCGGCTGATGTTTTCCAGGCTGGCCAGCCACAGATGTCCCAAGGGGCATTATCTGAAGCCTACGCTGGATGTGGCGGCTGGCCATGAGCTGAAGTGTCCCGAATGCGGAGCCAGGTTCTATGCTCCCTCTGCGGAGGAACTGGCCTTTAACAGCCAGGGCGCCTGTGGGAAATGTGACGGTACAGGAGTGGTCTGGACCGTTGACCGCAGCACCCTGGTACCGGATGAATCCCTGACCATTGATGAGGGGGCAGTGGCACCCTGGAATTCGCTGATGTGGTCTCTGATGACGGATGTATGCAGGGAAATGGGAGTCCGCACCGATGTTCCGTTCCGGGACCTGACGGAGAAAGAGAAGGATATCGTGTATAACGGACCGGCGGAGAAAAAGCACATTTTCTATAAGCCGAAGAATTCCAATCAGGCCGGAGAACTGAATTTTCAATATTTTAATGCCGTTTATACAGTGGAAAATGCCCTGGCGAAGGTGAAAGATGAAAAGGGCATGAAGCGGGTGGAGAAATTTCTGAAGCAGGATATCTGTCCGGAGTGCGGAGGGACCAGATTGTCCGGGCAGGCCAGAGCTCCGCGGCTGCTGGGGATTTCTCTGGACGAAGCCTGCCGGATGACACTTTCAGACTTGTCAGAATGGGTGGAGCAGGTGCCGGAGTCTCTGCCGGAGGAAATGCGCCCGATGGCCATGAGTATTTGTGAATCTTTTCGGACGGCGGCCAGGAGGCTGCTGGATCTGGGGCTGGGGTATCTGACCCTGGATCGGGCCTCTTCCACACTTTCCACCGGGGAGCGGCAGAGAATGCAGCTTGCCCGTGCAGTCCGCAACCGTACCACCGGTGTGCTCTATGTGCTGGATGAACCATCCATCGGACTTCATCCGGCAAATATTGCCGGACTGACTGGTGTTATGGAGGATCTCATTGCCGACGGAAATTCGGTGGTGCTGGTGGACCATGACACCCAGATCCTGGCCCGGGCGGACTGGATCGTGGAGATGGGGCTGGGAGCCGGGGCAGATGGCGGCCGGGTTCTGGCGGAAGGAACTCCGCAGGAGTTGTCCGGAAACCCGGATTCGAAGATCGGACCATTTTTTTCGGGAGGTGCGGCCGTCCGCAGAAGAAAGGAAGAAGACGGTGCCGGCGTATTTGATCAGGGGAAGATTTTCCTTTCCACGGATGCCATTCATACTGTGAAGCCTCTGCAGGCGGAAATTCCCAAAGGAAGATTGACTGTGGTCACCGGTGTATCCGGTTCGGGAAAGACAACGCTGATCCTGGAAAGTCTGGTTCCCGGGCTGGAAGCGGCAATTCACGGGAAAAAACTGCCGGAGCATGTGAAATCTGTTGAGGCAGAGGGAATCCGGCAGGTAAAACTGATCGATGCCACACCCATAGGTATCAATGTTCGTTCCACAGTGGCCACTTATGCCAATGTGCACGATGAGCTGCGGAAAGTATTTGCCAGAACTCCGGAAGCAAAAGAAGCCGGATGGAAAGCCGGAGATTTTTCCTATAATACCGGCCGGCTGCGCTGTCCCGTCTGTGACGGTACAGGAGTGATCAGCCTGGATGTGCAGTTTCTTCCGGATGTGAAGATTTCCTGTCCGGAATGCCGGGGAACCCGGTATGCCAGAGCTGCCGGACAGGTACATTATCAGACCAGATCCGGACAGGCGTATTCTCTGCCGGAGCTGATGGCGATGGATGTGCATACTGCCCTGGAAGCGTGCCGGAGTCTGAAACTGGTACAGCAGCGTCTGCAGGTCCTGCAGGATCTGGGCCTGGGATATCTGACGCTGGGAGAGGAGACACCCAGTCTGTCTGGAGGAGAGGCCCAGCGTCTGAAGCTGGCCAGTGAAATGGGAAAAATGCAGGAAGATTCGGTGTTTATTTTTGACGAGCCGTCCATTGGTCTGCACCCGGAGGATGTACAGACCCTGCTGGAGGTGTTTGAAACCCTTATGGATCACGGAGCCACAGTGATCGTCATTGAACATGACCTGGATATCATCCGCCGGGCGGACTATGTGATCGATATGGGGCCGGGAGGCGGTGAAAAGGGCGGAAGGATCGTGGCGGCCGGACCGCCTGAAACCATACAGAATGTGCCGGAAAGCTTAACGGGAAAGTATCTGCGGGAATATATTCAGCAGAAATCTTTATAACAGATTATCAATTTTCCTGTATTTCGGGAGATGGCTTTTTGTTCGGAGGGAGCCTGGTCAGGCCGCTGGATCCCTCCAGCGGTCATTCGCCTTTCTCCTGCTCCAGAATCATATATGACAGTTCCAGATACACACGTTCTTCCAGATTGTCCATATGGATCTCCGTTATTTTCTCTATCCGCTCCAGGCGCTTCAGCAAAGAGCTTCTGTTGATAAAAAGTCTTCTGGCACACTCGGAGGCATTGCACTGCAGGCTGAGAAAAGTTTTTAATGTGTCGTTCAGTGCCGTATTATGCTCCTGGTCATATACGATCAGCTGCATGATCGCAGGATGGCAGATTTGTTCCGGCAGGAATGCGTGGCTGCCCTGCTGGAGCAGATAAATAAATGCATAGTCATCAAAACGAAAATACCAGGAGGAAGAATCCCGGAGGGTTCCCAGTTCAAAGGCTATCCCGCTTTGTCTGTAGGCTGCATCCAGAGCCGTCAGATTGGAGAAAGAGCGGCTGATTCCTGCCTGCAGCAGACTGTCCCGCAAATAGTAAGCGAGCTTCTGCATCAGAGAAGTTTCTCCGGAGCGTTCGTAAAAGCTGGCGTTGATCAGCGTCAGCGTATTTCCTTTATAAAGCAGGCTGACGGAACCCGGTATCAGCATTTCCAGATGATTTGCCAGCGCCTGGGCCGTATTTTCATTATTATTTGTAAAGCCTGAAGTAAACCGGATCAGATAATAGTGATCTGTTTTCCTGAAATCCTTTTCCGCCAGAAGATGATCCAGCTCTCTCATATTCGTAAACTTCCTGTCCAGCAGCGCCAGAAGATGTTCTTTCAGCAGAGAATCTTTTTTTTCAAGGCGCCGGAAGGTTCCAAACTGATTATGCAGTCTTTCAATATACTTTGCCAGAATTTCCAGAATACATATGTAAAACCGGTTTACATACTCTTCTTCTGAGTGCGGGATCGCCAGGCGGGCGATGTATTCTCCCCTGTAAAAAATATTTTTATGCAGCAGGTTTTCCACCGCCACATACTGGAATACATCTTTTCTCTGCTCCAGTTTTTTAAAATCCGGCAGGGAATTCAGGTAATTAATGTCCTCCAGCGGCAGATAGGCCGAATTACATACATATCTGTCAAATTTTTTCTGATGTGCCAGCCGTTTGGTATAGCAGATATACTGAAACTGATTGTCTAACAGGGCAATCGGGTCGTCCACAAAAGGTTCGCAGCTGTTCAGTATCGCATTGTAACTGAAATACTGGTTAACTGCATCCTCCAGTTCTTCATGCCATCTTTCAAAACCGTCAAAAATATCCGTCAGTTCATTAAAGGCATGGGAAACGGAAGTCGTTCCGGGAAGCACTATATAATTCCCGGTTACATTTTTAATCTGATCCTCCGATATTCCTGCGAACAGAACAAGCGGATACTCCTTGCGGGCTACAAATTGTGCAAAATCATCCTGTCCAACCACTACAATGTGTTTTCGGTTTTTGGATTCCGTATCCGGGAAAATCGGCCGTTCCACCGTACAATTGTGTGAAAAACTGCCAAAAGCATTCTTGAATTTTCGTTTAATTTGGTAAAAAACCATATCTGTTCTCAGTTCCATATCCCGTTTTCTCCGATGCCATTTTATACAACAAATTGTATCATGATTATTTTTGATTTACAACTATTTTGTTGTCTTCCGTAATCCCGCTTCAGTATCTTATAATAAGTTTAATCCGGTAGTCTCAGATTTCCAACGGGATGCCCGCCGGAATAAATATCATTGAAGGAGGTATCATAATGGCAAGAGAAAAGTACAATGCGGAAAAAGAGCACACAGTTATCGGGACCTACCCGGCGATCAGGGGTATGGAACTGGCCGGCGGAGGCGACAGCAAATTATTTGAAGTTCCGGAATCTCCACGGATGTATCGTCCGATTGAAACAAGAGAGAATTTTAAAATGCTTTTCCGTGGTGAAACGCCATATTGGATGGTTAATAACGGTTGGGTATTCTGCGATATCAACGAATTCCGTCCGCGTCAGCATCCTGATTGTCTCGCGCATCATCAGTGCCTGGACGGAGGCCCTTACATTGACTATTCAAAGCGGCCCAGGATTACAAAAGGCTGGTTTGATCTTCCGCTGGAATGGGAACCGCTGGCGGCAGGCGCTACAGTGCGTCCGGGAAATCCCATTATGCCAGATATCTCCAAATGGCGCGAAGTATTAAAATGGCCAAATCTGGATGAGATTGATTTTGAAGAAATGGGAGAAATGAACGCGGAATACTGCGGTACAGATAAAGCCAACCAGCTCGGCATTCATCTGGGTCTCTGGGAGCGTATGATGTGTCTTATGGACGTTGAAAACGCAGCGATCGCCCTGTTGGATGAAGATGTGGAAGACGATATTCATGCCTTTTTGGATAAGCTGTCCGATCTCTATATCGATTATATCGGACGCGTAAGCAAGGTATGCCGGATCGATGCTGTAATGCTTCATGAGGATTGGGGAACCCAGAATGGACCGTTCTTCTCTCTGGATACAGCCATAAAATTCTTCGTTCCTCCGATGAAAAAAATTGTTGATTTTTGTCACGCAAATAACATTATTTTTGAGCATCACAGCTGCGGCAAAGCGGAAGACCTCGTTCCTGCCATGGTTCTGACCGGTTCTGATTTCTGGTTCCCGCAGGCATCCATCAATGATCTGGACAAGCTGATTGAAACGTATAAGGACGAGCATATCACATTCGCAGTCAGCAGTCCGATCCTTCCGACAGGTTCTACTCCCGAGGAAATTCGTAAAATTGCCTACGATTTTGTTGAAAAGTATAAAGACAAAGGCGTTTTGTATTGTCAGGATGTTTCGCTGGAAGGAACCCCGGGACACGATCCGTCTCTGTATCCGATTTTCGCGGATGCGGTATATGAATACAGCCGTAAGGCTTATGAAAATGTAGAAGACTGACAAAGGAGTCAGTGTATGTACAAAAAGAATTTCGGCATCATTGCCGGGATTCTTACCGACAAATTCGGAGTAAAAAAGGTTACTACTATTGGGCTTATTATTATGTCTGTTGGTTTATGGATACGGCCGTTTGCTGCCAGTTATTTGCCTATGTATATTGCAATGATCCTGGCTGGCTTTGGCATTACCTTTTTATCCTTGCAGCTGTTATGGAGTTGGTGATTCTGTTGTTATGGATTTTTTTCATGAAAGAGGGAAAGGAAAATTCCACGCAGGAAATGGCCGAAAAGGTCACGGTCAAAGAATCTTTGATCATCTGTATACGCAGCAGAAATATATGGCTTGTGGGCGGGTGCCTGATGTGCATCATGGCCTGCAATGTGGCTTTAACTTCTCTTCTGCCTACTACTTTAATGTCCAGAGGATTTTCAGAAACAGCAGCCGGAAGTTTGACAACGGTTTTAACGATAGGAAATCTGGCTGGCTCTTTACTCGGAACTGTTATTATCACAAAAATAGGCAGAATGAAGCCTTGCCTGATCTTTTTGGCTATCCTGTGCGGTATTTGCGCTGCATTTGCGTGGAAGCTTGGAACCGCAGGTATTATTATCACTTTGGGTCTGATAGGATTTGCATTTGGCACTCTGATGCCAACTTTTATGACTTTTCCATCTCTGCTTCCGGAAATCGGTCCAAAATATGCAGGAAGCGCCGGGGGCTTTATAACAACACTGGAACTAATAGGGGCTGTCGTAATCCCTACATATATCATCACGCCAATCAGTGCAGGAGATTATACTATCTATTTTTTCTTTGCTGGCGGCGTTATGCTCCTTATGGCTGTTATCGCCCTGTTTCTTCCTGAACTTCTGAAGAAGTCCAGAATCTGATGGGTACTATTTGCAAAATCACGTGATGGGAAAGCCTGTAGCTTTTGAACGGGAGAGTGTCAAAAACCTCTTGCATTTCCTGTATAAAAAGTGCTATTGTGTATATGGAATAAAAATATAATTCCATCTTTGACAGTTGAAAAGAAAAATGAGTGCCACAATCCTTGAAAATACTGGGGTTGTGGCACTTCGTGCTCTATACTTGAAATATAGTATGGAAGGGAATCGTAACAACTGCATCTTCCGTTTCTTTTTTATATTTTTCTGTTTCGATTCTTGCCT